>JAYVQC010000271.1:0-13865 GCA_043757045.1 Akkermansia sp.
ATATTCAACTGCGTTGGAAATATTACTGGGTCAGCGGCGGGACCGGTTCGCGCGCTCAATTGCGTCTCGATGACATCGTCGTTTTCGATCAGGCCCCAAAGCCACCGACGTTGAAGCAACTCACGCCGCAATCTGGCGGCGGTTACTCCCTCCAATTTACAGGCAATCCCGGCCTTCCCTACAGTGTCGAGAGTTCCACCAACCTCGTGCAATGGTCGCAGACCGGCGCCGTCCTGACCGACGTCGGAGGCCTCGGCGTCTTCACTCTCGCGCCAAGCACGAACGATCCCGCCCGCTTCCTGCGCGTGCGCTTTCCGTAATCTTCCCGCGCGGCGTTTCTCATCTTGCGTGCCGACTCTGCACTTCATAGTAATTCCCCAGATCACGCATGAAATTCTATTCTCTTTTGGCGGCCGTCCTTCTCGCGGTAGCTCTCGCCGGATGCAAACCTTCCGCGCCCGCCACTGACGGCGGCGCGGGCGGCCAACAACTCACCATCGCTTTCATGCCCAAGAGCAAGGGCAACGCCTACTTCATCGCGGCCAAGCAGGGCGCGGAGCAGGCGGCGAAAGACTTGAACGTGAAGCTGCTTTACGACGGACCAACCGAGCCTGATCCGGCGAAACAAAACGAAATCGTCGAGACGTGGATCACGCGCGGCGTGGATGTCATCGCCGCCGCGTGCGAGAACCGCGAGGGCATCTCGACCGCGTTGCGCAAGGCGCAGGCGAAAGGCATCAAGGTCATCACCTACGACGCCGACGCGCTGGCCGATGCGCGCAGCTTCTTCGTGAACCAGGCCACGCCCGAAGGCATCGGCAACGCGCTGATGGACGAGGCCGCGCGATTGCTCGGCGGTTCGGGTGATTACGCGATTATCACCGCCAGTCTAACGGCGGGAAACATGATCGAGTGGCAGAAGGCCATCGAGAAACGGAACGCAGAGAAGTATCCCAACATGAAACGCGTGGCGCTGCGCCCGTGCGATGACTTGAAGGACAAGGCCTTCGCCGAGGCCACGGCGATCATGAACGCGAACCCGAGCGTGAAGCTGCTGATGAACATCTGCTCGCCCGCCGTGCCGGGCGCGGCGGAAGCGGTGAAGCAGGCGGGCAAGACCGGTGCGGTGAAGGTCATCGGCCTCGGCCTGCCGAGCGAGAACCGGCGTTACGTGAAGGACGGCGTGACCGACACGGTGATTCTCTGGAAGGTGCAGGATCTCGGATACCTCACCATCGAGGCGGCGGCGGCTGTCGCACGCGGCGAGTTAAAATCCGGCGCGACCACTTTCAGATCCAAGCGCACGGGCGACGTGGAAATCCAGGGCGACAATATTCTGCTGGGCAAGCCGTTCCTCTTCACGAAAGAGAACATCGACCAGTTTGAGTTCTGAGCTTTCGAGTTGCCTCCACTTCAAGCTCGCGGCGGTGCGCGCCGAGGGTCATAGTTATGTCATGATGAGTCATCCGATGCCGGGCAACGAATCCGCGCGCCTTGAGGCGCTGCGGCAGTACCACATCATGGATACGCCCACGGAGGCGATCTTCGATGACATCGTGCTGGTGGCTTCGCAAGTTTGTGCCACGCCCATCGCCACCATCTCGCTTGTGAACGAGACGCGGCAATGGTTCAAGGCGCAGGTGGGATTGTCGGTGTGTGAAACCTCCCGCGAAGATGCTTTCTGTGCCCACACTATTTGTAGCAACGGGACAATGTTGGTGGTTGATGCACAGAAAGATGATCGCTTTGCCGCCAACCCGCTGGTCAAGGGCGCGCCGCACATCCGTTTCTACGGCGGCGTGCCGTTACGGACCCCGAACGGTGAATCACTCGGCTCCCTCTGTGTGATTGATCGCGAGCCGCGGCAGTTGACCCAGGGGCAGACCGCCGCGCTCGAAGCGCTCGCCCGGCAGGTCATGGCCTTGCTCGAAGCGCGGCGGGTCTCGGCGCAACTGGCCGGGGCGCTGGAACAGGCGCGCGTGCTCGAAGGGCTGCTGCCCATCTGCAGCCGCTGCAAAAAAATCCAGGACGCAGCCGGCAACTGGGTTGGCGTGGAAACCTATGTGGCCCAGCATTCGGAGGCGGATTTTACCCACGGGGTCTGCCCCCACTGCATGGCCGCGTATCGTTCTTCACTCGCTGGACTGGGTTGAGCGCCGGGGCGCAGCGTCTTGCCAACGGATTTTCTTCGCACGGATTTGAATGTTCCGCGCGCACGGCATCGTCTGCCTTCCACATGTTTCGCCTTTGGATTCAAACGGGGCTGGCCTTGACGGCCTTCGTCGTGGTGTCGGCTCGCGCCGCGTCGCCACCAGACTCTTATCCCACCGCCGCGTCGAAGAAGGGGTTGCAGGTCGAAACCGTGGACGACGCGCTGGTGCTGGGCGTGAAGCACGCGGGGCTGAACTTCAATCTCTCGCAACTCATCGATCCGAAGGGTGGCACGAACAGCTTGGCGTGGAACGCCGACGGGCGGACGTATCACTTCAAGCGCGGCTACGTCGAGAGCATGGACCAGCGCATCAAGACGCTTTCGGAGCGCGGCGTGGTGGTGACGCTCATTGTGCTCACCTACTTCTCCGGCGACACGAACGTGAACCGGATCACGATTCATCCGCAGTGTGCGACGAACGCGCCGAACCGGCTGGGGAATTTCAACACCGTGACCGACGAGGGCCGGCGCTGGTTTCAGGCGGCAATGGAGTTTTGCGCCGCGCGCTGGTCAGCGCCGGACGCAGCGCACGGGCGCGTGGCTGGCTACATCATGGGCAACGAGGTGAACTCGCACTGGTGGTGGGCGAACATGGGCAAGGTGACGATGACGGAGTTCGCCGATGACTATCTCCGCACCGTGCGGCTCGCGCACACGGCGGTGCGCAAGCATTCGGACTGGGCGCGCGTGTATCTCTCACTGGAACACCACTGGAACATTCGCTACGACAAGAAGAGCGAGCGCACTTCGTTTCCGGGGCGCGAGTTCGTGGACTACTTCGCGAAGCAGGCGCGCGCTGGCGGCGACTTCGACTGGCACATCGCCTTTCATCCGTATCCCGAGAACTTGTTCGAGCCGCGCTTCTGGAATGACAAGACGGCGACGACGAACGTGCTCACCACGCCGCGTATCACGTTCAAGAACATCGAACTGCTGCCCGCGTATCTGCGCCGCTCCGAACTGCGGTTCAACGGGCAGCCGCGCCGGATCATTTTGAGCGAGCAAGGTTTTCACACGCCGAAGGGCACGAACGGCGAAACCGTTCAGGCCGCCGCCTACGCCTACGCCTACAAGAAAATCGAAGCGCTCGACGGCATTGACTCGTTCATCCTGCACCGCCATGTGGATCACAAGGACGAGGGCGGATTGCTGCTCGGCCTGCGCGGGCTGACGCCGAATGCCACGGAGTCGCGACCGAAGAAAAAATCATGGGAAGTCTTTCGCGCGGCGGACACGCCGGAGTGGGAAAGGAGCTTCGAGTTCGCGCTGCCCATTGTCGGATTGAAGAGTTGGGATCAGGTAAAATGACGGTACGTGTGAGGCCGGGCTTCCGGTTTGCTTTTCGCGCGCGTTCGCTTAAACCAACCGGCGCATGAGAATTCATCTGTCGCTGCTGGGGTTTTTGTTGTGGTCCGCCGCGGTTGCGCCCGCAGCCGTGGAGTCGTGGCCGGCGTTTCGCGGCGCCAATGCTTCCGGCGTTTCGGACACGGCCAAGCCGCCGTTGAAGTTCGGTCCCTCCGAGAACGTGTTGTGGAGCGCCGAGGTGCCGGGCGCGCCGTCGTCGCCGTGCGTGTGGGGCGACCGGATTTTTCTCACGGCCTTCGAGGGCGGGAAACTTCAGACGCGCTGCCACGACCGGCGCGATGGCCGGTTGCTCTGGTCGCGCGTCGCGCCCGCCGGGAAGCTGGAGGAATTCCACGCCACGGAAGGCAGCCCCGCCGCCTCGACGCCCGTGACGGACGGGCAGCGCGTGGTCAGCTATTTTGGCTCGTGCGGATTGATCTGCCATGACTTCGCGGGGAAGGAACTCTGGCGACTCACGCTGCCGCCTGCGGTCACGGCGGGGAGTTTCGGCTCCGGCTCCTCGCCGATCATCGTGGGCGATCTCGTGGTGCTGAACCGCGATCAAGCGCGCGACTCATCGCTCCTCGCAGTCCAGCTCCAGACCGGCAAAATGGCGTGGCAGACGCCGCGCCCGGATGCGCCGACGAGTTACGGCACACCGATCCTCTGGAAGAACGGCGGCGGGGAGGAGATCGTGGTCGCCGGTTCGCTGACGCTCAAGGCTTACGATCCCAAGACGGGCGCGGAGCGGTGGCGCGTGCGCGGACTGCCGAGTTACACCTGCACCACGCCGGTCGCGGGCGACGGAATGTTGTTCTGCGCCGGCTGGTCGCCCGGCAAAGCCGATTCGCCCTGGCCTTCGTGGGAGAGTGTTCTGGAAAAGCAGGACAAGAACCACGACGGCGTTATCTCGCTGGAGGAATTCACTGAGCAGAGCGACAAGGCGTGGTTCAAGTCCCAGGACATCAACGGCAACGGCAAACTGGATCGCGAGGATTGGGACACGATTGGCGGCCTGATGAAGAAGGGCGAGAACGTGATGCTCGCGGTCAAGCCCGGCGGCTCCGGCGACATCACCGAGACGCACGTGGCGTGGAAGTTCACACGCGGGCTGCCTTACGTGCCGTCGCCGCTGTGCTATCAGGGCCGCGTGTACATCGTGAAGGACGGCGGCATGGCGTCGTGCGTCGATGCGAAGACGGGCCAGCCCTTTTACACGCAGGAGCGGCTCAACGCCGCCGGCAGCTACTACGCTTCGCCCGTCGCGGCGGACGGGCGCATCTACGTTTCATCGCTCGATGGCAAGGTGACGGTGTTCAAGGCGGGCGGAGACAGGCCGGAGATTTTGCATCAAGTGGATTTCAAGGAACGCATCGCCGGCACGCCCGCGCTGGTGGGCGAGCACCTTTACCTGCGTACGGCGACGAAGCTTTATGCGTTTGGGAAATAGAGCGGAGCGCGGAGCGCCGAGTCCGCGCGAACTTGAACGATGAACACGCGGACTCGGCGGTCCGCGCTCCAAGGATGATTCGCAAAGCCTTCAAGATGTCCGTGCATCCCGATCAGCACGTCGAGTATGCGCGACGGCACCAACCGATCTGGCGCGAACTGGAAGAGACGCTGCTGGCGCATGGTGTGCGCACCTACTCGATCTTTCTCGATGAACCAACGAGCGCGCTGTTCGCCTACGTAGAGTTCGAGAGCGAGGCGCGATGGCAGGCCATCGCGCAAACCGAGGTCTGTCAGCGTTGGTGGAAACATATGCGGGAGATCATGCCGAGCCACGCGGATAACCGGCCCGTGTCGCAGGAACTACGCGAAGTGTTTCACCTGGAACGCGGGCCGTCCCGCCCCACGCCGTAAGAGTGTGTTTGAAAATTCGGAATGGGTAGCACAGGCCACCGGCCTGTGCCGCCGGGCGACCAGCCCGGCGGAAGAGTGAGGGTCGCGCGGATCAGACAGGCGTCCTTCAGCCGAGGAAGCTCACCCTCATTCCGCTGGGCAGGTTGCCCAGCGGAACGGGCTGGTAGCCCGTCCCACCCATTTTCAAACAGGCTCGAAGGCTCGCTACCTCGTCTTCTACAAGTTCACGGCGTGGTGTTGCCGCGAATTTTTTTCAACACCGCCGCCATCTCCTGCACACGCTCGGGATGTTGCGCGGCGAGGTTCTTCCGCTCGCCGGGGTCAGCGGCCAGATCGTAGAGCTGCGGCTGCGGCGCATTGCCCGTGTCGGTGTTGGTTTGCGGAAAACGCGCCGGTCCCTGGTTCGCCGGGATGAATTTCCAACTGCCCTGCCGCAGCGTGAGCGTGCCGGAATGCTCGACGAGCGTGGCGCGTCCGGCCTTGGTGTCGCCGAGCAACGCGGGCAGGATATTTTGCGTGTCGGTACCGGCGTTCGTCGGAAGTTTTTCCCCAAGCAGCGCGGCGAAGGACGCGAGGAAATCAATCTGCGAGACCAGCGCGTCCGACACGCCGGGCCGCACCCGTCCCGGCCAACGCACGAGAAAGGGCACGCGCGTGCCACCTTCGAACTTGCTGTATTTCCCGCCGCGCCACGGGCCGGCGGGTTGGTGCTCGCCGAGCTTTTCCACCGCGTCATCGCGATAGCCGTCGTCCACCACCGGGCCGTTGTCGCTGGAGAAAATCACCAGCGTGTTCGTGTCGAGGTGGTGCTTCTTCAACGCCGCCATCACTTCACCCACGGACCAGTCGAGCTGCACGATGACGTCGCCGCGCGGGCCCATGTCGGTCTTCCCTTTGAAACGCGGATGCGCCACGCGCGGCACATGGATGTCGTGCGTGGAGAAGTAGAGGAAGAACGGTTTCGCGCGGTGCGTCTCGATGAACTGCACGGCGCGGCGCGTGAGGTCGTCAGCCATGTTCTCGTCGTTCCAGCGCGCGTCTTTGCCGCCGCTGGCGTAGCCGATGCGGCTGATGCCGTTGACGATGGTGAAGTCATGGCCGTGGCTGGGCTTCATGGTCAGCAGCTCGGGATTCGCGCGGCCCGTCGGTTCGTTTCCGACCTTGTTCGTCGTGAAGCTGACGCGCAACGGGTCTTCCGATTTCAGGCCCACGACGCGACCGTTCTCGACATACACGCACGGCACGCGGTCGCCGGTGGCGGGCATGAGGAAGCTGTAGCTGAAGCCCAGTTCGTTCGCGCCGGGTTTCACCAATTCGTTCCAATCCGTTTCGTTGGTGCCGCCGCCGAGACCGAGATGCCACTTGCCCACGACGCCCGTGGCGTGGCCCGCGCGTTGGAACAGCGAGGCGAGGGTGAAGCGGGCGGGATCAATGATGAGCTTGGCGTCGCCGGGCAGCACGCCGGTGCCCGGCTTGCGCCACGCATATTCGCCGGTGAGCATCGAGTAACGCGAAGGCGTGCAAGTGGAGGAAGTCGTGTGCGCGTCGGTGAAGCGCACTCCTTCCTTCGCCAGTTGATCCAGGTGCGGCGTCCGCACGCGCGTCGCGCCGTAGCAGCCGAGATCGCCGTAGCCCAGATCGTCCGCGTAAATGATCACGACGTTCGGCGCGGCTAGAACGGCGTGGAGCAAGCCAAGCCAGATCACGGCGAGCACCAGACGGAGCCGGGGAAATTTCATGCACGAGATTTACTCCAGCGACGCGGGAAAAGGAATGCCACAAAACGGACGCGGCTGTTTCCCCCGGCCCCACCGGACACGCTGAAGCGTGAACTACAACGGGCGCGCGCCGCTCCGCTGGAGTTCAACCTTCAGGTTGTCCGGCTCCGCCTCCACAGGAATCAAGCGGCTCGCCCCATTCCAAAAACAGGCCCGGCTTTGCGGGTCACGGCGCTTCGCCAGTCCCGCGCCATCCCGTGCTCACTGAAATAGTTCCACCGTGCTCATCCGCACCGCCTGGCCGCGCAGCAGCACGCGGTCGCCACGCACGGCGAGCTTCACCAGTCCGCCGCGCGCGCTGGCCTGCCAGGCGGTCAACTCGTCGCGTCCGAGCTTCGCCTGCCACCACGGGCCGAGCGCGCAGTGGGCGGAGCCGGTCACGGGATCTTCGTCCACGCCCGCAGCAGGTGCGAAGAAGCGTGACACGAAATCAAACGGCGGCGTCTCGCTCCGGCACGTCACGATCACGCCGCGCACCGGTTGCCGGGCGAGCGCGGTGAAATCGGGCCGCAGCGCCCGCAAAGTTTTTTCATCCGCGACCTCGACGAGGTAATCCATGCCGTTCGCCGCCGTGGCCACGAGTTCACAGCCCAGCGCCTCGCGCAGTCCTGACGGCGGCGGAATGGTTCGTGCGATGACGGCGGGGAAATCCATTTCGATCCACGCGCCGTCCCGCCGGCAGGTCAGCACGCCGCTCAAAGTCTGAAAGCGCGCCACGTCGGCCACGGGCAGCGCGCCCGTTTCCCAAAGCACGAACGCGCTCGCGAGCGTGGCGTGACCGCACAGTTTTACTTCGGTCGTGGGCGTGAACCAGCGCAGCGACCAGCCATTCTCAACCGGTTGCAAGAAAGCTGTCTCTGACAAGTTCATCTCGCGCGCGACACGCTGCATCCACGCCGCGTCGCGTGGTGCGTCGAGCACGCCCACGGCGGCGGGGTTTCCGGTGAACGGTTCGGCGGTGAACGCATCCACCACATGCAAGGTCTGGCGCATGACCCAGCATGACGAGGCGGGGCCGGCATTTCAACGGGCGTGCTCGGGTGCGCCCATAAAACTCTTGCCATCGCGACGGGTTGTGGGAATTTTCCGCGCCAATCGTAGGCCAGTGTAGCTCAGTGGTAGAGCAACGGTTTCGTAAACCGTAGGTCGTCGGTTCAATCCCGACCACTGGCTCCAGTTTCCACCGTTTCTTTTCCACGTTCGCCATTCTCGGGCGGTTGCGTTCGTGGGCGCGGCCAGTATTCTCCGGCCATGCCGTTTCGATTTCTTGGGCTGTGGCTGGTGCTGGCGTCGTGGTTTTGCGCCGCCGGTTGCGCCTCGCGCAGCAAATCTTCCGCCCCGCTCAACGCCGACGGCGTCTCGGGCAAATCCCGGCCTGTGGCCGACAGCCCCGCGCAACAGGAGAAGCGCGCCGAGGCCCACGCGCATTACGTCGCCGGCCTCAGCCATGAGTTGAACCGCGAGATGGACAAGGCGCTGGCCGAGTATGAGAAGGCGTTGGACGGCGACCCGCGCAACGAAGACCTCGCCGTGGAACTTTCACGCCGCTATGTGCAGCGCAAGGAGTTCGACAAGGCGATTTCCGTGCTCAAGAAATCGGCGGACGATGCGGAAGAATCCGGCCTGATGTTTGCCCGCCTCGCGCTCGTGCAGCTCCAGAAGGGCGACACCAACGCGGCCATCGCGTCCAGCCGTGCGGCCATCAAACGCGATCCGTCCTCAATGGCCGGATACCAAAGTCTTTTTCACCTGCATCGCTCCCTCGGCCAGACGAACGAGGCACGCAAGGCCATTGAGCAGGCGGCGAAGCAACCGAAGCCGGACGCGCCGTTCCTGATCGATCTCGCGCATCTTTATCTCGCGCTGGACGCGGAGAGTTATCGGCTGACCAATTCGCCCAGCCGCACCCGCGCGAAGGAACTGCTCATCCGCGCCAGCGCGCTGGAGAACACCAACCTGCTCTCGCTCCAACGGCTCGCGCAGGGCTTCCTGTTCACCGCTGAATCCAAGCGCGCGGCGGAGACCTACGTGAAGATGCTGGCGCAGGATTCCGAGCTGGCCGGCGTGCGCGAGGCGCTGGCCGAGCTGTATTTGCGCGACAACAATCCTCAGGGCGCAGCCGAGCAGTTGAAGGAGATCGTCCGTGACTCGCCCACGAATCCGCAGGCCTACTACTTCCTCGGCGCAATTGCCTACGAGGAGAAGAAGTTCGAGGACGCGCTGGAAAATTATCGCAAGGCGCTGCTGCTCGGCATGGACACGCCGCAAATCTATTACGACATCGCCAGCGCGCAGCTCGCGCAGCAGAAGCCGCGCGACGCGCTCGACACCTTGCAGAAAGCGCGCCGCCGCTACCCCAAGACCTTCGTGAGCGAATTCTATTCCGCGCTTTGCTACATGCGGCTCAAGGAATACACGAACGCGCTGGAGCACTTCACCACCGCCGAAATCATGGCCAAAGCCACCGAGACCAACCGCCTGACTCACGGGTTTTATTTCGAATTGGGCTCGGCCCATGAGCGCGCGGGGAAAATTTCCGAGTCGGAAAAATACTTCGAGCAATGCCTCGCGATGTCGCCGGACTTTCCGCCCGCGCTGAATTACCTCGGCTACATGTGGGCCGAGCGCGGCACGAATCTCGTCCGCGCCCGCGACATGATTGAACGGGCGTTGAAGGCCGACCCGACGAACGCCGCGTATCTCGACAGCCTCGGCTGGGTGCTGTTCAAGCAGGGCGACGCGCAGGCCGCGCTGGAGCCGATTCGCAAATCCATCGAGTTGAACGACGAGCCGGACGCCACGCTCTTCGATCATCTCGGCGACATTTACGCCGCGTTGCACCAGCGCGAGAAGGCGCGCGAGGCCTGGCTTAAGGCGCTGGCGATTGAGCCGAGCAAAGCCATCGAGCAGAAACTGAAGGAGCCGGACCTGCCGCCGGGTCCGCGCACCGGCCCGTGATGCTCCACCAATTTCAAAAGCACTACACGTTGGAGGAAGCCCGCGCGCTCCTGCCGCAAGTGCGCGGCTGGCTCGGGCAGATGCAGGCCACGCGCGAGCGCCTGAAGGTGGTTGAGGACCGCATCACTCATCTGCTCGCCAGCGGCTCGGACGCCGCCGGTGGTTCCTCCGTGAACGAGCAGATCAAGCTGCTCGCGGGTCTGCAAAATGTGGCGCAGGAGTTCAGCCGCCGGGAAATTCAAATCAAGGATTTGAGCCGCGGCCTGCTGGATTTCCCCGCCCTCATCGGCGGCCGTGAAGTGTTCCTCTGCTGGGAGCAGGACGAGGAGGACATCGAGCACTGGCACGACCTCGACAGCGGTTTTGCGGGTCGCGAGCGGTTGTAGAAGCGTCGCTGGAGAATGTGGCGTCGGCCATCCTTGGCTGACACTGAGCCGTGGCTTCCAGCCCGGCGGGATTCAACCGCTTATAGAAGTAGCGCGCTGATTTTTCTCAATGCTCTGTGTGGTCAGGCGTTTTTTTCGGGCGGCTGGAAGCCAGCCCTCACTGGCAAGCAGGGATGCTCGCCGCCACAAGTTCGGACAGGTTCTCAACTTCCCGGCACGATTCGTCCGCGTTCCATCCGCAGCACGTTCTCGCACAACTCACGCACCTCGTCCGGCTCGTGCGTCACGTAGAGCATCGGCAGGCCGAACTCGTCCCGCACGCGGCGCAGGAAGGGGAAGATGCGCGCCTTGAGCGGGCGGTCGAGGCTGGCCAGCGGCTCGTCGAGCAGCAGCAGTCGCGGCGAAGCGAGGAGGGCACGAGCCAGGGCCACACGCTGTCTTTCGCCGCCCGAAATTTTTGTCACGCTCCGTTCCAGCAGTGGTCCCACTTCCAGGACCTCCACCACGCGCTCGAAGGTGAACTGCGGATTGCTCACCGCGCGCGCGGTATGGCCGTAGAGCAAATTGTGTCGCACGGACAAATGCGGGAACAGCGCGAGGTCTTGCGGCACGTAGCCGATGCGACGCTCGCGCGGCGGCACGAACACCCGCTCGGCAGTGTCCGTCAACACGCGGTCGTCGAACTGGATGAACGCCGAGTCCGCGCGCCGCAATCCCGCGATCAAGTCGAGCAACGTCGTTTTACCCGCGCCGGAAGGGCCGAGGAGCGCGGTGACGCGGCTCGTCATTTCCACGTCCGCTTCGAGCACGAAGTCGGCGAGCGGGACGCGGATGTTTTTCAGCAGCAGTTTCACGTCAGGATTTTTTGCGGCGGGTCAGCCATTCGCTGCACCATACGGCGGCGAAGGCGAGCAGCACGGAGATGCCGAGCAGCCGGAAGGCGTGCGCGTCCTGGCCGAGTTGCACCGATTGAAAAATGTCGAGCGAGAGCGTGGAGGTCTGGCCGGGAATGTTGCCCGCAACCATGATGGTCGCGCCGAATTCCCCGAGCGCGCGCGCAAAGGCCAGAATCATCCCGCCCACGATGCCGCGCCACGCCAGCGGCGCGGTGATGGTCCAGAACACGCGCCACTCGCCCGCGCCGAGCGTGCGGGCGATTTGCTCCAGACGCGGATTCACTTCCTCGAAGGCCACGCGCGCCGAGCGCACCAGCAGCGGGAAGGACATCACACCCAGGGCGATCAGCACGCCGCGCCAGGTGAACACAATGTCGAAGCCGAGGGTGTCATGCAGAAAGCCGCCGATGGGTCCGCGTCGCCCGAGCAGTTTCAACAGAATCAAGCCCGTGGCCACGGGCGGCATGACGAGCGGGAGCGAGATGAGCGTCTCGACCACCGATTTGCCGAACCACGCGCGCCGCGCCAGCAGCCACGCGGCGGCGAGGCCGAAGGGCAGGATGATGATCGTGCTAAGCGCCGAGACCCACGCGGTGAACCACACGACAGACCAGGCTTCGGCAGTCATGGGCGCACGACGAAACCAAACTTCTCGAACACGCGCGCAGCCTCCGCCGAGTTCAAGTAAGTGAAAAATTTCCGTGCCGCGTCGGGCTGCTTCGACTCCCGCACCAGCGCCACCGGATAGCTGATGGCGGGACCGTCTTGCACTGGCACTTCGTAGGCGACCTTGACCTTCTTCGAGAGGCCCGCATCGGTTTTGTACACCATGCCCGCTTCCACATTGCCTGACTCCACGGCGGCGAGCGCGGCGCGCACGTTGTCGGTGGGGACGACTTTCTTTTCGAGCGCTGCCCACAATTTGAGTTTCTCCAAATACTCCTTCGCGTAAATGCCCGCCGGCACCGTCTTCGGATCGGCGAGCGCGATGCGCCGTACGGTGGCGTTGGTCAAATCCTGCACGCGGTGAATGGTCGGCGCACGATCCGCCGCCATGACGATGACCAGCGTGTTCGACAACCGGCTGCGCCGCGTGCCCTTCGCGATGAGTCCCTTCCGGTCCAGGGCGTCCATCTTCGCCTCGTCGGCGGAGAAGAAAATGTCGGCGGGCGCTCCCGCCTCGATCTGCCGCGCGAGGAAACTCGACGCGCCGAGGTTGAAGACGATTTTGTCGCCGGACTGCTGCTCGTACGCCGTGGCGATTTCCTTCAAACTTTCCGTCAGGCTCGCGGCGGCAAAGACGCTGACGTTCGCCGCGACGGCGGGCAGCGCGAGCAGGCACACCGCGAGCGGGGCCAGCCACAGCGCGCCAACGAAACGGTGCCTTCGTGAATCAAGTTTGCGCATCGTGATGGTGTCGCGGCGGAGAGTCAGACCTTGGTGAAATCCACGAACGCATTTGGATCGTTGTAGGGGATTTCAAACACCTTGATCCCGATGCTGTAAAAACCCGTCTGCGTCGTGCGGTTCACGAAGACTCTCGCGGGCGAACCGTTGTTGTAGAGAAAGGAAAACTGCCCGAGCATGGAAAGCTGATCCGCCGCCCCGCCGAGCGTGAGCGCGAAGGGAATGACCGTCCACGCATCGGTGGCATGCTCACGGAAACAAACTTCGTATTCCACGTTCAGGTGACCCCAGAAATCCAGACGCAGCCGTGGCGTGTTGCTGCTCTGCACCAGCGTGCTTTCCACGGTGTAGCCCAGATTGGCGACTTCTACGTTGAGCGTGTCCACGCCATCGAACGTCACGGGAAATGGTGTCAACGGCAGCGTCGCCGGACCGGACCGCAGGCCGCCATCAATGCCGTATGTTGAACCGTGGCAGCAAGTGATGCTTCCCAGCCTTTCAAGGAACGGCTTCACGACGCAACCGGCATGGTTGCAAAACGTGTTCATCGCATAATAGACCCCGGCGTTGTGATTGATCATGACCGGGAAAAACGGGCCGTACACCTCCATGAGAAACTCTTCATCGATGGGATTGATGCCGATCCGCACCGAGCCGAAGTTCTCCAGCAACGCCGGGTAATCACTCAGCTTCACGCGCAGCTTCCCCGGGCCGGAGGGCGTGATGTCCGCCAGCACCGACGCGCGCCAGGCCTTGCCGAACAACGTCGAGGCGGCGGTGCCGAGCGCGAAAGTTTTGACGAAACGACGACGGGAGATGGAGGCGAGATTGTTCACAACGATTGGCTTGTCCATCACTGGGAGCTTTCCACAAAAGCATTTGAACTCAACCGGAAAGGCGGCGCGGCTTGATTCAGGAGTGCGACTGGACCCGGTGCTTGAGCACGTCCGGCGGGGTAGGGCGTCGTCGCTCCGCGCGCGCCGTGCTGGAAGCGGAGAAGCGTTGCAGAACTTGCCAGAGC
>JAYVQC010000272.1:0-43072 GCA_043757045.1 Akkermansia sp.
GCGGGCGTGCCCGGCGGCGTGCTCTTCATCGGCCTGCTGGTCTGGTGGCGGAGGAGAAGCTGATTTTGAAAGCGGAAAGCAGAAAGCAGAAAGCAGAAACTCCGGCGCGCGCGGGTGGGGCGAGACTCTGTCGCGCCTCCTTCGTCGGCAGATGGGGTTCGACGGAGTCTTACCCCACCTCACATTCGCACGCATGAAGTGGAAGAACACATGGCTCCTGGTCGGCACGGCGGCGTTGCTGTTCGCGTTCATCTTCCTGTTTGAACGGCGGCTCCGACCGAGCGGCTACGTCGAGCCGGTCGCGCCGCTGTTCACGAATTTCAAACCCACTGCCGCCACGGGCCTGTCGTTGCGGCACGGCCGCGAGGTGTTTGCCTTGCAGCGCACGAACGAAGCCTGGCTCTACCGCAAGCCGTTCACCTATCCGGCGGCGGATTTCTCCGTGCAGAGCTTTCTCGAAACGTTGGAACAGCTCGTCCCTGCGACCCGCATCACGCCGCGCGAAATGCTCGTGCGCAAACAGTCGGCGGCGAACTTTGGCTTCGATGCCCCGCCCATCGCCCTCTCGATGGAGCGCGCGGGCGAGCGGGTGGACCTCAAGTTTGGTTCGCGCACGCCGGCGGGCGATCAGGTCTATGTGCAGGTCGGCAGCGACCCGAGCATCTTCGTCGTCAGTTCCGAACTGCTGGACAAAGTGCCGCGCACGCCGAACGACTGGCGGCATCCCGCGCTCTTCGACTTCGGCAGCGACACGCCGGACCGCGTCGAGGTCGGCCAGAACGGCACGCGCTACGAGCTGCGGCTCGAGGCCACGAACAAGCTGTGGAAGCTCACGCGCCCGGCGCATCGCGCGGATCAAAACCAGGTCCATGAATTTCTCCGCCGCCTGCAACTGGGCCGCGTGGTCGAGTTCGTGACCGACGAAGTGCGCGCGGACGACGAGGTGTTCGGCCTGGCCAAGCCCGAATACGAAGTCACGCTCGCCGCCGGGGCTGTCGCGCAGCGGATTCAGTTCGGCAAGTCGCCGACGAACAATCCCGGCCTCGTGTATGCGCGGCTGCTCACGCACAGCAACGTCGTGCTCGTGGCGAAGAGCGCGGTCGAACCGCTGGCCTTGCCCTACACCGAGCTGCGCGAGCGCCAGATTTTTCCCTTCGCGCCCGAGTTTGTGGATTTGGTGGAAGTGCGCGGGGATGAAAGTTTTGTCCTGCGGCGGACGGACGGCGGCTGGAAGGCGGGCGAATTGAATGCGGATCCCGTGTTCGTCACGGAGTGGTTGCGGCTGCTCGCGCAGATGGAAGCCAACGAGTTCGTGCAGGACGTGGTCACGGATTTCACGAAGTACGGACTCGAACCCGGCCAGCGCCAATACATGCTCCGCACCACCGTGACCAACGGGGTTAGCGTCACGAACGTGCTCGTGGCGCGCCTCGCCTTCGGCACCAATGCCACCGAGGGCAAAGCCTTCGCGCGGCGCTTCGATGAGGATTCGGTCTATGGCGTGCGCGCGTTTGATTTCTCGCACCTGCCTGCGGCCGCGTGGCAGTTCCGCGAGCATCGGATTTGGAATTTCACAACCAACCAGGTCGCGCGCATCAGCGTGCGGCAGAATGGAACCACGCGCGAAGTGGTCCGCCAGCCCGCCGGCGAATGGCTCGCGGTGCGCGGCTGGAGTCGCGAGATCAACCCGTTTGCGATGGAGGAAATCACCCGCGCGCTCGGCGAACTGACTGCCACGATGTGGCTGGGCCGGGGCGAGAATGTGCGCGAGCGATTTGGCATCGGAGCGAACACGGTGCAGTTCGAGGTCGAGTTACGCGCTGAACCGCCGCAGGCTGCGCGGAAGCTGCTCATCGAATTCGGGGGCGTGTCGCCGATGCGCCTGCCCTACGCGCTGACCACGCTGGACGGACAGCCGATGGTGTTCGAGTTTCCGTGGGTCTTGTATGCGGACTTGCAACGATACTTTGAACTGGTGGCGCCCCGCGCGACGCCGTAGTGGGGCAGCCGTCCCGGCTGGTGTCACTCAGTCGTCTTGGCTGGTGTCCTTCAGCCGGGACGGCCAAAGGACTGAAGGCAGGCGGGACGCCCGCCCCACGACACGACGGCTTCCAGCGCGAGCCGTTCCACCAAGCCGATGAAACGCCCGCTCGCCAAATCCCGCCGCCGTTTCTGGCGCATCGCGCGCGTCACCTTTCGCTGGTGCCGCATCGTGGTCTGGCTCGGCGTGCTCGCGCTGCTGGTGCTCGTGCTTTGGCTGCATCACTTCGGTCTGCCGGGTTTCGTGAAAGACCGGCTCGTGCTCGAACTGCGCCAGCGCGGCGTGGAACTGCGCTTCCACCGGATGCGTCTCGACTTGACGCGCGGCGTGGTGGCCGACCGCATCCAGTTCGGTCGTGCCGGCGAGACCAACGGCCCGCGTGCTTCCGCCGCGGAGGCCGAGGTGCATTTGCGCTGGCCGGCGCTGCGTCACCTGCAAGTGGACATTGAAGGCGTGGCGTTGCGCGACGCTCTGGTCGTTTTTCCCGTGTGGGGCACCAATGCGCGGCCGCAGGAACTCGAATTCGAGAAGGTCAACGGCGAGTTGAAATTTCTGCCCGGCGACCGGTGGGAACTCAGCCGCTTTGAAGCCGAGACGTTCGGCGTGAACTTGCGCCTTTCCGGCACCGTCACGAACGCGAGCGCGTTCCGGCGCTGGAAATTTGGCCGCGAGAAACCGGACGACAGATCTGCCGAGGCCTTCTGGCATGATGTCCTCGCCGAATTCGAGCGCACCAAATTCGCCGCGCCCTCGGACATCACCGGCACGATTTACGGCGATGCGCGGCGGCTGGAAAGTTTTCGGGTCAACGTCCAGGTCCGCTCGCCCGCCATCGAATCGCCGTGGGGCACGGGCAGCAACTTCGTGATGTCGGCCCATCTCACGCCGCAACCGGGCGCGCTCCTCTACGCGACCGTGAAACTCTCCGCCGAGGAAGCCCACACCCGCTGGGGCCGCGCCCAGAGCCTCGAACTCGACGCCCAGCTCACGCCCTCACTCACGCAGTGGACGCCGACGAACGCGCATCTCGATTTGCGGTTGAAGCGCGCGACCACGCCGTGGGGCGGCGCGTCCGCGCTGGCGATTCGGGCGGACTTCCGCCCCAATCCCGCCGCCAACCTGACCGCGCTGGCCTCGTATCACGTTCGCGGCCAGCAGGTGCAGACGCGGTGGGCGCGCTTCGCGCAGGCCGAGTTGAGTGCGGATGGCATCGTCTCCGCGTCGAACGCGTGGCCCGTGACCGCGAAATCGAAACTGCAATTCGCCGGCGGCAGCGTGGAGGAATGGCGCGCGGCCTCTGGCGTCGTGGAAGCGTCGCTCGTGCTGCCCGCGTGGAACGAAATGCAACTCGCGGACACGAACCTCGCGTGGCGCGCGCGCCTGGAAAAAATTTCGGGCGACGTCACCGCGCAGTTCACCGCGCTGCACACGCCGCAGTTGGAGATTACCAATTTCTCGCTTGCCACCGCCTGGCAGGCGCCGCGCCTGGCCATCCGTGAATTGAACGCCGAACTGCTCGGCGGCACGTTGCGCGCGAAAGCGGAACTCGACACGGACACCCGCGCGCTCACGGCGGAAGTCCAGTCGAGTCTCGATCCAAAACTTGCCGTGTCGCTGCTCGACACCAACTGGCTGCGCGCCCTCACGCCGTTCACCTGGGATGACGCGCCGAAGTTCACCGTGTCCGCTCGCGCCACGCTGCCGCCCTGGACGAACTCGCCGGTGTGGAGCGAAGTGGACTGGCGGCGCGACCTGTGGCCGTCGCTCTCGCTCGCGGGAAATTTCTCGGCGGGCCGCGCGGCGTTTAATGATTTGTCCGTCTCGTCGCTGCGGACGGACTTTCAATTCACCAACCGCGTGTGGCGGCTGCCGAACCTCGTGCTCACGCGGCCCGGCGAGTCCGTGCGCCTGTCCCACTTCACGCGCGAGGACACGCAGGAGTTCGAGTTCATCCTCGACAGCGCCACCGACCCGAGAATCTTGCGCCCTTTCTTTCCGCCCTCCGTGCAAGAAATCATTGATGACTTCACGCTCACCACGCCGCCGGTGTTGCACGCGGAATTCGCCGGGCATTGGAACCAGTTAAGCAATCTCTCCGCCCGCGCCACGGTGGCGGTGACGAACGGCGGCTATCGCGGCCGGCTCGCGAAGTCCGGACGCGGGCTGCTCACTTTCACCAATCTCGTGCTCAATATCATCGAGCCGGAAGTCATCCGCACCGAGGGCGTGGGGCGCGCGGACTCGGTGCTGATTGATGTGCCGCAGATGAAACTCTACATCCGTAACGGGCGCGGGCGGCTGAACCCCGCGGATATCACGCACGTCGTGAGCCGCGACGTCGAGGAACTGATGGCCCCCTACAAATTTCTCGCGCCGCCGCTGTCACGCTGCGAGGGCATGATCAACATGGCCGACGGCCGGCACAGCGAGCTGAGGATTCATTTCGAGGACGCGCCATTCGAGTGGCGTTCGTTCAAATTCCAGTCCGTGACCGGCGATGTGCATTGGCTCGGACCCTCGCTCACCATCTCGAACGCGGGCGGCACGATGCACGGCGGGGGCGCGGAATTTTCCGCCGCTTTTGCGTTCACGAATCCCGTGGGCGCGGACTTCTCGTTCGAGACGCGTGTGCGCGACCTGAACTTTCACTCGATGATGAACGACCTTTACACGCCCACGAACCGGCTCGAAGGCACGTTGAACGGCTCGCTCGTCGTCACGCGGGCGAACACGGGTTTGCCGCGAAGCTGGTTCGGCCACGGCGCGATGACGTTGCAGGACGGTTTGATCTGGGACGTGCCGGCGCTGGGTTTGTTCTCGCCGATTCTCAACGCCTTCAAGGCGGGCGCGGGCAACAACAAGGCGCGCGAAGTGACCGGCACCTTCATCATCACGAACAGCGTGGTGTTGACCGACGACCTGATGATTCAGGCCTCGGGCATGAGGCTGAACTACGAAGGCACGGTGGATTTCGACACCCGCATCAATGGGCGGATGGAGGCGCAACTCCTGCGCGACCTGCCGGGCATTGGGATCGTGGTGACCACGGTGTTCACGCCGCTGACGAAACTGTTTGAGTACAAAGTCGGCGGCACGCTCGCCCGGCCGAAGTCCGATCCGCTCTACATCCCGAAGATATTGATGATGCCCTTCCACCCCATCCGCACCCTGCGCGAATTGCTGGGTGAGGACAAAGACGAGCCGCTGCCGAAGGGACCGTGAGGAAGCGGCCGCGTTCGCCCGGCCAACGGAAACTATTTTTGGCCATCACTCCAACCGTCTGGCCAAAAAAACAACGGCCCTCTGGCGAGCGCCGTTGCGAGACTCAAACTGAACCGCGAACTCAGATGAATTCGTTGATCAAGTTCTCCAGGAATTCCTGCCGTCCGCTGGTGTTCGCGTCGGCTTCGCCCTTCTTGAGCATATAGGCTTCGAGCGTCTCGAAGCTCTCCTTGCCCTGCTCGATGCTCTTGCCCAGGCCCTTGTCCCAGGAAGCGTAGCGTTGCTTCACGAAGTCGGCGAGGCGTCCATCCTTACGAATGGCGGCGGCGATCTTCAGGCCGCGCGCGAAGGCGTCCATGCCGCCGATGTGCGCGTGAAACAAATCGTCCGGCTCGAAGCTCTCGCGGCGCACCTTGGAGTCGAAGTTCACGCCGCCCGTGGTCAGGCCGCCAAACTTCAGGATGCTCAACATGCACTGCGTGGTGAGGTAAATATCCGTCGGGAACTGGTCCGTGTCCCAGCCGAGGAGCAGGTCGCCGGTGTTCGCATCAATGCTGCCGAGAGCGCCCGCCGCGCCCGCGACTTCCATCTCGTGCTGCATGGAGTGGCCGGCCAGCGTGGCGTGATTCGTCTCCAAGTTCAGCTTCAAGTGATCGATGAGATCGTATTCGCGCAGGAAGTTCAGGCACGCGGCGGCATCCGCATCGTACTGGTGTTTGGTCGGCTCCTTCGGCTTCGGCTCGATGTAAAACTGGCCCTTGAAACCGATCTTCTTTTTGTAGTCCACCGCCATGTGCAGGAACTTCGCGAGATGATCCAACTCGCGCTTCATGTCCGTGTTCCAGAGCGTGGAGTAGCCTTCGCGCCCGCCCCAGAAGGTGTAGCCCGCGCCGCCGAGTTCATGCGTGACTTCGAGCGCCTTCTTCACCTGCGCGCCGGCGAAGGCAAACACGTCGGCATTGCAACTGGTGCTCGCGCCGTGCGCGTAGCGGGGATGGACGAAGAGTTGCGCCGTGCCCCACAGGAGCTTGATGCCGGTTTCCCGCTGCTGTTCTTTCAACAGCGCCACGATGGTGTCGAGATGCTTGTTCGACTCGCGCAGCGTTTTTCCGTGCGGCGCGACGTCGCGGTCGTGGAAGGCGTAGAACGGTGCGCCGAGTTTCTTCGTGATCTCAAAGAAGACCGGCACGCGCGCCTTGGCGAGATCGAGACCCTTCAGACCTTTTTCCCACGGGCGAACCGCCGTCGGCATGCCGAACATGTCCGCGCCCGCGCCACACATGGTGTGCCAGTACACGACGGAGAAGCGGAGATGATCTTCCATCGTCTTGCCCTCGATTTTTTCGGAGGGGTTGTAGTGCTTGAAGGAGAGCGGGTTCTTGGACTTCGCGCCTTCGTAACGGATCGCTTTAATTTTCGGGAATGCTTGAGCCATAAATTTTGAGGACCGGAGTCTGGCCGCATCCGCGCGGGCGCGGCAAGCGCAGAGTCAGCGCGGTTTGGGACGGGGGCGCGCGCCTGAATTTTCCCTTTGCCCGCCACCGCTTTGCCGCTCTAATTCCAACATGACTCGCTGGTTTGTGCAGTTGTGCTGCATCGTTGTGTGCGTGCTGGCTTTCCCGTATCGCTCGCCCGCTCCGCTCATCTATCGTCCCGGCGAAGGCTGGACTTACGAGAAGCCCGGCGAGACCGGCGCGTGGCAGAAGACGCGCGCGAAGGATCAGCTCGAAGTCGCCGAGAAAGCCTTCGAGGTCGGCGACTTCAAGCTCGCGCAAAAAGCCGCGCAACGCACCGTCAGCAACTGGCCTTACTCCGACTACGCCCCGCGCGCCCAATACCTCGCCGCCCGCTGCCTCGAAGAGCGGGGCAAAGATCAACTCGCCTTCAAGCGCTACCAGGACTTGCTCGAGAAATATCCCAAGATCGAAAATTACAACGAGATTCTCGGCCGCCAGTTCGCCATCGCCAACCGCTTCCTCAACGGCCAGTGGGGCCGCCTCTGGGGCTACGTGCCCGTGCCGTTCTCGAAGGACAAGACGGCGGAGATGTACGAGAAGATTGTGAAGAACGGTCCCTACAGCGAGGTCGGCCCACAGGCGCAGATGAACATCGGCGCGACGCGCGAGAAGCAGAACGATTATCCCGAAGCCGTGCGCGCTTACGAGCGCGCCGCCGACCGCTACGCCGACCGCGAGGAAGTGGCGAGCGACGCGATGTTCAAAGCTGGCCTGGCGTATCTCAAGGAGTCCAAGAGCGCGGACTACGACCAGACGGTGGCGTCAAAAGCCATCGGCACGTTTAATGATTTCGCCACGCTGCACCCGGACGACAAGCGCGTGCCGGACGCCAAGGCTCGCATCGAGATGCTGAAGACCGAGCAGGCGCGCGGCGCGTACGAGACGGCGAAGTTTTATGAGAAGCGCAAGAAGTGGGACGCGGCGAAAATTTATTACAACGAGGCGCTGAGCAAAGACCCCGCCTCGGCCTACGCGGAAATCGCGCGCCTGCGGATTCAGGAGCTGAATCGGAGAACGGGGACGAATCAGTAGTCATCCGGCCCGGCACGCCATGAGCATTCGATACGAGAATACGTTCGCCGACATCATGGCTTTTTGTTTCTACCACTATTCGCGTTCCCCCTTCGTGCTGGCTGCTAACGGGATCTTCCTCGCGCTATTCTTGATTGTGGTTGTGATGGTGCTGCCGCCCGAAGTCTCCCTTTTGGCCAAAGTGTTCACGGTGTTGGTGGCAGCGGTGATTTTGTTTCTGTTGCTGGCTGGACTGCTGGCGATTTCCATCGTTCTCAGCATGATTTCACGGCGCAACAAGACCTTGTTGACGGAGCACACCATCACTTTGAACGAGGATTTGTACATCGAGGAGACGGCCTACAACCGGACGGAACACAAATGGGCCGGCGTGCAAAAGCTGGCTCGCACCAAGACACACCTTTTCATCTACGTGGCCCAATACATGGCGCATGTTGTGCCTAGGCGTGCGTTCCGCGATTCTGCTGAGTGGGATTCTTTTTATGATTTTTGCCGAACGAAAACCCCTGCGAACTGAGCGCGGGCCTTTGAAGCTCTCAGACGCGCTTCGCCACTGGCATGGCAGAGTTGCCTGCCCGCTGCTCGTTGCATTTATTGTGACCCTCCTCCTGACCGGCTGCGCCGGCTACAAGCTTGGCCCGACCAACGGACTCGAAACCGGCGCGCGCACCATCCAGATCCAGCCGCCGGTCAACAAAACCTTCGAGCCGCGCCTCGCGGTGGCGTTGAACCAGCAGCTTCGCAAACAGCTTCAACGCGACGGCACTTACAAACTCGAAACTCACGGTGAGGGCGACGTGATCGTCACCACCACCATCCTGAGCTACGACAAAATCGGCGAAAGCTTCCAGCCGCGCGACACGCTCACCGCGCGCGATTACCGCGTCGTGATCCGCGCGCACGTCACCGCTTACGACCGCGTGAGCGGCAAGAACCTGGTGGACCGGGAGTTTCGCGGTCGCACCAGCGTGCGCCCCGGCAGCGATCAATCGAGCGCCGAGTTGCAGGCCCTGCCGCTGCTTACGGAAGACTTGGCGCGGAACATTACGTCCGCGCTGGTGGATGGAGAGTGGTGATATGAAAGCAGAGAGCGGAAAGCAGAAAGCAGGCTCGGCAGCGGCTAGTGGGCCAGCCGCCCTCGGCGGGCAGAGTCTTGCAAGCGCCCCCGCTTGCAGTTCACCAAGCGGGGGCGCTTGGTGGACTAATGACAGGCGGGGGCGCCTGTCCCACTACCGCTACGGCAGCGTGACCGCCGCTTTGGTTTTGCTTCACGCGCTCACCGTTCCCGCCGCCGACTGGCCGCAGTGGCGCGGGGTGAATCGCGACAGTCACGCCGCGATTTCTCTCAACGTCCTGCCGAAGGAGCTGCCCTCGGTATGGCGTATGCCCGTCGGCCCCGGTTTCTCCGCGCCCATTGTTGCCGGTGGCAAATTGATCTACCTCGACACGCAGGATGGCCAGGAAGTCGCCCACTGTCTCGACGCCGCGACCGGCAAAAAAATCTGGGCTACGTCCTACGCGCCCGGCGAGGGCGACGAGTGGGGCGCCGGCCCGCGCACCACGCCGTTCGTGGATGGCGACCGCGTTTATTTTCAGTCCATGAACGGCGAGTTCCGCTGCCTGAATCTGGCCGACGGCAAAACGCGCTGGGGTTTCAACTTCACGAACTTCGGCATCCACTTCAGCACCAAGTCCGCTGACGGCACCGCCGCCCGGCGCGGCAACAACGGCGCGGGCATTGTCGAAGGCGCGTTCGTGTATGTGCCGGTCGGCGCGAAGGACGCGAGCGTGGTGTGCTTCGACAAATTGACCGGGAAAGAAATCTGGAAGAGCGGCTCGGACGAAGCGGCCTATTCGTCGTTCCTCGTCGCGACGCTCGCGGGCCAGAGGCAGCTCGTGGTTTTCACCGCCGATGCGCTGATGGGACTCGATTTGCAATCCGGCGCGACGCTCTGGCGCGTGCCGTTCAAGACCGCCGCGAAACGCCACGCCGCCACGCCGGTGATTGACGGCGACACGGTGACTGTGTGCTCGCAGACCATCGGTCTCGTGCGCGTGAAGATCGCGAAAGAGGGCGGGCAGTTCACCGCCACGCAAGCTTGGGCCAACAAGCCGTTGACCGTGAATCTCTCCACCCCCGTGCTGCTGGACGGGCATCTCTATTCCTACGGCCCGATTCGCACGAAGGATTTTGTCTGCGTGGACGCCGCGACCGGCGAGACGAAATGGCGGCAGGACGGTTTCGGCATTGGCAAAGACCAGACCGACTACGCCTCGGTCATTGCGGTGGGAAAAAATCTTCTGGTGCTGACGTACGACGGGCAGTTGCGGCTCATCGTCGGCACGCCGGAGAAATACACGGAACTCGGACGCGTGCAGGTTTGCGGCAAGACGTGGAGCTATCCCGCGCTGGCCGATGGCAAACTTTACGTGCGCGACGGACGCGAATTGCAATGCCTCGATCTACTGCATTGAGGATTTCGGAATGCCGCCGGTGAATCGAAGATCGCGTCCCCCTCACCCCGGCCCTCTCCCGCTGGGAGAGGGAGAATGGCATTCCGCCTCACTGCTACCGAACGCGCTCGTTGTCACTCAACACTGGCTGACTTTCTCCCTCTCCTCCGGGGAGAGGGCCGGGGTGAGGGGAACGGCGGTTAAATCGAACCCGTGTCGTTGGCCATGAACTTCAGCCTCAAAAAAATTCCTGCTCAGTTGCCGACGGTCGCCATCGAAACGCCCGCCGGAAATTTCATCGCGCACTTTTCCGCGCGTGGACTGGCGCGGCTGGAATTTCCACGCCGCTACGCCACTCTGCCCACCCCAAACTTGAGGGAGTGGAAAGCAGAGCAGCTCCAGTGGCTCGCGCTGACGAAGCGCGCGATTCTGGACACCTTGAGCGGCCAGCCGCCGGCAGAATTTCCACCGATTGATCTGAGCAGCGGCACGGAGTTTCGCCAGCGCGTCTGGGCGGCGTTGCGCGACATCCCGATGGGCGCGACGAAGAGCTACGGTGCAATCGCGAAGGAGATTGGCTCGCCGAAAGCCGTGCGCGCGGTCGGCGGTGCGTGTGGTGCGAATCCGGTGCCGCTGCTGGTGCCGTGTCATCGCGTGCTCGCCGCCAATGTTCACCTCGGCGGCTTCTCCGGTGGACTCGATTGGAAGCTGAGATTGCTGGCGGCGGAGGGTGTGGACGTGAGCCGGTGAAGAAGTAATCGGTGAGTCAGTAATCAGTAATCAGTTCCACACCGCCGGCCAGCGTTCACGCCAGCCCGCCCGGACTAACCGATTACTGATGACTGATGACTGATTACTTCCCCACCCCTGTCCGCTGTAAAAACCACGCGGCGAATTTCTCCAGCCCCGCCTCAATTTGCGTCGAGGGCTGGTAGCCGAGCATCCGGCGCGCTTTGTCCACGTTCGCGTAGGTGAGCGGCACGTCGCCGGGCTGCGCGGGCTGGCGGTCAATGACGGCTTTCAGACCGAGGGATTTTTCCAGCAGTTCGACGAGCCGCGCGAGGGTGACGGTGTGGGACTCGCCGAGATTGAAAACTTCGTAGCCGAACTCGCGTCGCGTGCAGGCCGTCACGCCGTCCACGATGTCATCCACGAAGGTGTAGTCGCGCGCGGTGCCGCCATCGCCGAAGAGCGGGATGGGTTTTCCGGCGTGCATGAGGCGCGCGAATTTGTGAATCGCCAGGTCGGGCCGCTGCCGCGCGCCATAGACGGTGAAGAACCGGAGCATCACCACGTCCAGCCCGTAGAGATGATGATAGACATGGCCGAGCGCCTCGCAGGCCAGCTTGCTTGCGGCGTAGGGCGAGATGGGATGAAAGATCGGATCGGACTCGGAGAAGGGGACCTTGGCGTTCATCCCATACACGGAGGAGGACGAGGCGAGGGTGAGTTTTTTCACGCCCGCGAGCCGCGCGGCTTCGAGCAGGTTCACCGTGCCTTCCACGTTCACGCGCTGGTAAAGCGCGGGTTCCTCCAGGCTGGGGCGCACCCCCGCGCGTGCCGCAAGATGAATGACTTGATCGAAACGCGTCGCGGCGAACACCGCGTCCAGCGTGGCGCGGTCGGTGATGTCGCCGATGGTGGACTGGAAGCGCGCGCCCCCCGCCTCCGCGAGCGCGGCGAGATTTTCGCGTTTGAGCGCGGGATCGTAGAAGGGATTCAGATCGTCGAGCGAGCGCACGGTGTGGCCTTCGCGCAACAACCGTTCGCACACATGCGAGCCGATAAACCCCGCGCCGCCTGTGACCAGGAAATTCATGCGCGGCAGGCTAGTCGGAAGAATTCACGGCTCCAAGTTTCTTCAACCCAGCACCGGCGGCACCGGGGCTCTCTCGCGCCGGAATTCCCGCATGAACACGCGCACGATGACGAGTCCCGCGATCAATCCGCCGAGGTGCGCGACGTGTGCGACGTGCCGCCCGAGCAGCCAGTTGGGCCAGAGGATGCCGAGCACGGTGATGCCCGCCGCCAGAGTTAGCATCCGGTTCGCCGTCATGCGCACGGGGATGACGAAGAACAGGAGCAGCGTCATGCGCGCTTCGGGGAAGATGTAGGTGAAAGCCGCGATGAGCGCGAAGACGCCGGCGGACGCGCCGACCACCGAGCCGCCGAAGCGCGCGTCGGAGAGCAGCGCGGCGAGCATTTGCAAAGCACCGCCCGCCACTCCGCCGAACAAATAGAGCCGGGCGTAGCGCGCTTTCCCGAGCACGGATTCCAGCGCGGGACCGAAGACGAAAATGCTCCAGCAGTTCAGGAGCAGATGCAGCCACCCACCGTGCAGAAATTGAAATGTGAGCAGCTTCCAGAACGCGCCGTGCTGCAAGCCTTCCAGACTGAGCGCAAACTTCGAGACGAACGCGCGCTGCCGCCAGGGGCTTTGCGAGCCAAGCCACAGCTCATAAAGAAAGATCACCACATTGATGCCGATGATCGCGAACGTGACCGGCGGCACACGCCGCCAAAATGAATTGTGTCCCATGTTTCTTTCCACTGCGCGTGAAGCTAGGCGGCGTGGCCCGATGATTCAAAAAGTTTCGCCAGGCGGGGCGAACTTCCGGCGGTGACGATGCTCGCTCCCAAGTTCATGTTTCACCGCGCGGGGGCGGGCCCCACCATTCGCCAGCCAGCCTTGCGCCGCCGCCTCGTCGCGCAACCACGCCTCCCAAAATTGGGTCGTGCTCTCACGAATCACGTCCAGCATGGCCGACGTTTTCTCCGGCGAAAACGCCGTGCTGCGCCCGCTGAATCTTCATGGCGTGGTGGACGGGAAGAGCGGGCTGACTTGTTACGCTGGAGATTTTGCCAGCGCGGTGACGAGCCGTTCGAGCAGTGGGAATTGCCGCTCCTTGATTTTCTTCCTTGCCTCGGCGAGCGGGAAAAATTCGGCGCGATCCACCTCGGGAAATTCCTGGATGAGGCCGGAGTCCGGCGGCCATTCCATCGGGTAGGTGTTGCTGCGGATTGGCCCCGAGCAATCACCCTCGAAGGCCCACGCATGAACCCACTTGCCGCCTTTCTGCTGGATGCAGCCCACTTCGAGGAAAGGCCCGCGCGGCTCCAGGCCCGTCTCTTCGCGGAACTCACGTTGCGCCACTTCCAGCAGCGGTTCGTCGCGGTTTGGCTCGCCTTTTGGAATCGTCCAGAAGCCCTCGTCCTTCTTCTCGGAAAACGGCCCGCCGGGGTGGGCGAGAAAGAATTCGAGCTCGCCTTTCCGCCGGCGATACATGACCAGACCTGCGCTGATGCGTGGCATGGGCCGAGCAAACCGCCTCAACAAGAAAAGAACAATGACGTCCTGCGGTTCCTGCGGGGCCGAATGCATCCGGACACGGCGGTCGCAACGCCGTGAACCCAAAACGGAAAGTCTCGCCTTGTGAGGCGAGGCCCCATTCCCGCCCCGCTCGCAGCGCCAGCGGGGCCACCTCGGAAACCGCGCCATGACGGGATCGTGGCCGGGTGCGATTGGAAGTGGCGGTCATGTGGAGGCGGGCGTCTCGCCTGCCGTAGAGCCGTGGCGTCCCGCCCGGCGGAAGGAGTGCGGTCACTCTTCAAGGTCTGGGCGAATTTGGGCGCTCGATCCGGGCGGCGGGACGCCAGCCCTCTACGTCAGGCTGGAAGCCTGACGCCACGCTGATGGCCCGCCACTTCGAATCACACCCCTCGTGGCCGCTTGGTTTGACGGTTTTTCGCCGGGCTGTTTAGCTCGACCACACATGAAAGCTCTCCGCTCTCTTCACCATGGGTGCCTTGGCCTCGCGATGCTGGTCTCTGCGCTGTCGCTTCGCGCCGACGACTGGCCGCAATGGCTGGGGCCGCAACGCGACGGCGTGTGGCGCGAGACGGGCATCGTGGAAAAGCTGCCGACGAATGGTCTGAAGTTTCGCTGGCGCACGCCTGTTGGCGGCGGCTACTCGGGGCCGGCCGTGGCGCAAGGACGCGTGTATCTCATGGACCGGCAGCTTGCGACCGGCGCGAAGAATCCGCCGAACGCCTTCGCGCGCGGCGAGATTCCCGGCAGCGAGCGCGTGCTCTGCCTCAATGAAGCCGACGGCAAAATCCTCTGGCAGCACGAATATGATTCCGCCTACTCGGTGAGCTACGCCGCCGGGCCGCGCGTCACGCCTGCGGTGGCGGACGGCAAAGTCTATACGCTTGGCAGCGAGGGGAACCTTCTCTGCCTCGACGCCGGGAAGGGCACGGTGCTCTGGTCGCGCGATTTCAAAAAGGAGTTTGACCTCAAGACGCCGGTGTGGGGTTTTGCCGGGCATCCGCTGGTTGATGGCAAGAAACTGATCTGTCTCGCCGGTGGGCCGGGCAGCGTGGCCGTGGCTTATGACAAGGACAGCGGCAAGGAATTGTGGCGCGCTCTCAGTGCGAAGGAACCGGGTTACGCGCCGCCGATGATTTATGAGTTCGGCGGCCAACGTCAGCTCATCATCTGGCATCCCGAAGCGGTGAACGCGCTCGACCCCGAGACGGGCCAAGTCATCTGGACGCATCCGCTCACGCCCTCGGTGCGCTCCGGTATGACCATTCCCAGTCCGCGCAAAATCGGCGACTTCCTGTTCCTCACGTCATTCTACAACGGCTCTCTGTTGCTCCGCGTGGCCGGCCCCCAGCCCACCGTCGTCTGGCAGAGCCAGAAGATCAGCGAGAAGGACACCGACGGATTGCACAGCGTCATGGCCACGCCGCTCATCGAGAACGGTCATATCTACAGCCCATGCAGCTATGGACAATTCCGCTGTTTGAAGCTGGAGACGGGCGAGCGCCTTTGGGAAACCTTCGCGCCAACCAGCGGCAAGTCCGCACGCTGGGGTCACGCCTTCATCGTGAAGCATGGCAACCGCAGCTTCATTTTCAGCGAAGGCGGCGACCTCATCATTGCCAGACTCACGCCGGAGAAATACGAGGAACTCAGCCGCGCGCACCTCATCGATCCCGTCAACCGCGACCCCGGCCGCCCCGTCGTCTGGTCGCACCCCGCCTTCGCGAACAAATCCACCTACGCCCGCAACGATCAGGAAATCGTCTGCGTGTCGCTGGCGGCTGATTAAGCGCGGTGAATGGCGCCCGCTCGAATGACTTGGCGACTTTCGAGGGCGGCCATTTTTCTTCCCTCGCGAATTTTTTTGTCCAACACTCCGCGTCCCTAAAATGAAAAAGAAAGCCACGAAGAAAAGTTCCGGCATCAAAGGCAACGAACGCTTCTATTCCGCGCAGGTCGTGGATGGCGTCGAGCGCGCGGCCAGTCGCGCGATGCTTTACGCGACCGGCTTCAAGGAAGCGGATTTCCGCAAGCCGCAGGTCGGCGTCGCCTCGACGTGGAGCATGGTCACGCCGTGCAACATCCACATTGATCAGCTCGCCGTCAGCGTGACGCAGGGCATCAATGAGGCGGGCGGCAAGGCCGTGGTCTTCAACACCATCACCATTTCCGACGGCATCTCGATGGGCACCGAGGGCATGAAGTATTCGCTCGTGTCGCGCGAAGTGATCGCGGACTCCATCGAGACGGTGGTGGGCTGCGAAGGTTTTGACGGCGTGGTCGCCATCGGCGGCTGCGACAAGAACATGCCCGGCTGCCTCATGGGTCTGGCGAAGCTGAACCGCCCCGCGATTTTCGTTTATGGGGGCACGATTCTGCCGGGCGATTACCACGGCCAGCCGGTGGACGTGGTTTCCGTGTTCGAAGCCGTGGGCAAGAACGCGGCGGGCACGATGAGCGACCAGGAAGTTCACGACCTCGAAGCCGTGGCGATTCCCGGCGCGGGTTCGTGCGGTGGAATGTACACGGCGAACACGATGGCGTCGGCCATTGAAGCGCTGGGCATGAGCTTGCCGAACAGTTCCGCGCAGGCCGCCGTCTCCGGCGAGAAGACCAGCGACTGCGAGCGCGCGGGCGCGGCGGTGTTGAATCTCATCAAGCGCGGCATCCGCCCGAGCGACATCATGACGAAGAAGGCGTTCGAGAACGCCATCACGCTCATCATCGCGCTCGGCGGTTCGACGAACGCCGTGCTGCACCTGCTCGCGATGGCGCACACCATCGGCGTGAAGCTGACGATTGATGATTTCACGCGCGTGGGCAAACGCGTGCCCGTGCTCGCCGACCTCAAGCCCAGCGGCAAATACATGATGGTCGAGTTGGTGAAGATCGGCGGCACCGTTCCGTTGATGAAGAGGCTGCTCGACGCCGGCCTGATGCACGGCGACTGCATGACCGTGACGGGCAAGACGTTGGCGGAGAATTTGAAGAACGCACCGGAGTATCCCGCCGGTCAGGACGTGGTGCGGCCGTTCAGCAATCCCATCAAGAAGAACAGCCATCTCGTGGTGCTCTACGGCAACCTCGCGAGCACCGGCGCGGTCGCGAAAATTTCCGGCAAGGAAGGCATGACCTTCACCGGCAAGGCCATCGTGTTTGAAAAAGAAGAGGACGCGCTGGCGGCCATTCTCGACGGACGGGTGAAGAAGGGCCACGTCATCGTCATTCGCTACGAAGGGCCGAAGGGCGGCCCCGGAATGCGCGAGATGCTCTCCCCGACTTCCGCCGTCATGGGCCGTGGTCTCGGCAAGGATGTGGCGCTGATCACGGACGGACGTTTCTCCGGCGGCAGCCACGGTTTCGTGGTCGGCCACATCACGCCCGAGGCGCAAATAGGTGGCGCGATTGCGATCATTAAGAACGGCGACGCGATCACCATTGATGCGGACAAACGGCAGTTGAACCTCAACATCCCCGCGAGCGAAATCAAAGCGCGCCTGAAGAAGTGGAAAGCGCCCGCGCCCCGCTACACGCGCGGCGTGCTGGCGAAATACGCGAAGCTCGTCACCTCGGCGCACCTCGGCGCGGTGACGGATGCGGAGTTGTAGTCGCTGAACCACCACCGTCCCATGCCCAAGTGGCTCAAGCTGGTCATCGGGATTCTGTTGCTGCCCGTGTGCATCGGCGCAGCTTCGGCGTTGTCGCGCGTCGTCAGCGTGGCGGGGAACGCGCAGACGTTTTGGGTGGCGCTCATTGGTGGCGCGGCGTGCTGGTTCGTGGTCTTTCTGCTGCTACCGAAGCCGATGCTCCTTTACGTCTTTGGCCATGAACTTACGCACGCGCTTTGGACGTGGGCGTGCGGTGGGCGGGTGAAGAAGTTCAAGGCCAGCGCCAAGGGCGGGCATGTCGTCATCACCAAGTCGAATTTTCTCATCGCGCTCGCGCCGTATTTTTTTCCGCTCTACGCGGTGCTGGTCATTCTCGTGTTCGTGCTGGGGAACTTGATCTGGAACTGGACGCAACATGTGGCGTGGTTTCATTTTCTGCTCGGCGCGGCGTATGCGTTTCACGTCACGCTCACCTGGCACATTCTCCAGACGCGGCAGAGCGACATCACGGAACAGGGCTATTTGTTTTCTGCCGCAGTGATCTGGATTGGCAACGTCCTCGTGCTGCTCATCGGCATTCCGCTGCTCACGGCGCGCGTGAGCGTGCTGGAGGCGCTGGCGTGGTGGCTGCACGGGACGGAGCGCGTGCTGCACTGGCTGGCGCGGGTGTTTTAGGCGGAGTTTTCAACCGCTAATGGACGCTAATTAACGCTGATAAAAGCAGGCGGAAATGAGGGGGCGGCTTTCATGTCCGGCCTATTTTGATGAGCGTTAATTAGCGTCCATTAGCGGTTAAAGACAGCCCCCCTCAAATCCGCAGCTTGCGGCGGATCAGCGCCAAGAACTCCTGCGTGAACGGAACTCGCAAGGCGAACGCGGCGGCGAAATAAATCAACGATGCGGCCAGCATGGGTCCAAAGACCGCGCCCGATTTCAGCGCGAAGGAACCGTGCCCGAGCCGCTGTTCCCAGAACACGCTCGCGCCCCAACCCACCAGCGCCGCCAGCCCACCACACACCACCAACGCCAGTGCGGGCCGGCGCAGTGCGTCCAGATCGAGGCGGGCGATTTTCTTCCGCAGCGCGAAGGCGAGGAGTGAGACGTTCATGAACGCGGTCGCCGTATTCGCGAGGCCGAGGCCGGCTTCGCGCAGGAACCACACCATCGGCAGCGTGAGCAGTGCGTTCATGGCGAGGCAGAAGACGGAAATCTTCATCGGCGTCTTGGTGTCGCCGAGCGCGTAGAACGCGCGCGCGAAAATGTTCACCCCGGAGAAGGCCAGCAATCCCGGCGCGAGCGCGATCAGGCCGGTGGTGACGCGGCGCGTGGCCAACACGTCGAACTGGCCGCGCTCGAACAACAGACGGATGATCGGCTCGGCCAGCACGATGAGAATCACCGTCGCGAGCAGGTTGATGAAGACGAGGTAGCCCAGTCCGTCGCGCAGCGTGGTGCGGAACTCGGGGAACTTCTTCTCCGCCGCCAGCCCCGAGAGCGTGGGCAGCAGATACATCGCGAGCGAGATGCCGAAGACGCCTTGCGGCAACTCCATGAGCCGCACCGCGTAGCCAAAGGCGGCGACGATTTCCGGCTCGATGGCAAAGGCGAACCCGCTGGCGAGCATCACGTTAATCTGAAATGCCGCGACGCCCACCGTCGCGGGCAGCATCTGTTTCACGACGCGGCGCACGGTGGGATCGCTCCACGGTTTGATCCAGCGGTAGTGAAATCCTTCACGCCAGAGCAGCGGCATTTGGAACAGCGCCTGCGCCGCGCCCGCCAGCAGCACGCCGATGGCGAGGCCGAAGACTTGTTGCTCCGGCTTTGTTCCCAGTCGTGGCGCGAGGAAATACACCGACGCGATCATCACCACGTTGAGCAGCGCCGCGCCGAGGGCGGGGATGAAGAAGTGGCCGCGCGCGTTCAACATGCCCATGCACACGGCGGCGAGGCACACGAGCAGGAGGTAGGGGAACATCACGCGCAGCAGTTGCAGCATGAGCGCCGTGTCTTCCTCGAAACTGAAAATACCCAACGCGAACGAAAGGCCCAGCATCCCCGCCACCACGATGACTGACGCCGCGACGAGCAGACCGGAGATGACGGCGTTGGCCGCGTGCCACATGGCGTCCTCACCCTCGGTTTTTTCCTTCTGCTTAAAGACGGGGATGAACGCGGCGGTGAGCGCGCCTTCGCCGAGCAGGCGGCGGAAGAGATTGGGAATTTGAAACGCCAGGGCGAATGCGCCCGCGACCCAGCTCGTGCCCATGAAGTTCGCATACACGATCTCGCGCACCAGGCCGAGCACGCGGCTCAACAGGGTGGCGGCGGCGGTCGCGCCCGAGGACTTCAACATCTGCGACATGAACGCGCGGAGTGTTCCGAAGCGTGCCCGGCGTGGCACGATAAAAAATCAAACGCGGTCACGTTCGGCTCCGCCGGGCCGTGGCTGCTACTTCGGCGTTAGCAGCGAATGCACCGCGTCGAGCGTCCTGAGATTCCAGTGCTCCAGTTCCTTCGGCACGCCGCGATGCCATTCCACCAGCAGGGTCAGACCGATGAGCGCGGGGGATTTCAGCACCTCGTATTCGCCGCCCTCGATGTCGAGTTTGATGAGTCCGGGGCGGCCAAATTTTTTCAACGCTTCCTCCACGGACATCGTGATGGTGCGCGGGCCGACGGAGGGCTTCGTGAAATCCGGCTCGATGGAAGCGGTCCACGGCTGCCCTTCGAGGGTGAGCGCGCAGGGGACGACGGTGACGTTCGGCGAGTCTTTCAACTTGTAGCCGAGGTAATAGAGGTTGCAGAGGTTCGGCTCGAAGACGATGACCTGGTGCTTTTGCGCGACGGCGTAGGCGAGGTTGCCCATGAAGCCACCCACGTCCCAGACCGGACCCTTCCACTGGCCTTCCAACAGGCACTTGATGACTTCCGGCTCGGCGGCCTCGGAATGCAGTTTCTGCGCGACGCGGGGATGGTGGATGAGGCGCGTCAGGCGGTTGCGCCGGACGGCGAAGGAAAGTTCGCAAAGAATTTTGCCAATCATAATGCACGCCGGAAGCGCGGTGGGCGTTTCCGAATCCGGCCACCCTAGCGGCAGTAGCGTCATGACTGCCAAACAAAAACTCGGGGCAGGGGACTGCCTGATGCGAATCCAAATCGCCGGTGCTCCGAGGCTTTCGCCATTGTCTTTCACACCGCGCCCCGACACGCTCGCCCGCCATGAAACTGCTGTTCGATTCCCACCCGAGACCATGGAAGACCTGACGCCCGCACCCGCCCGTTCTCCGGCCCGGCATGTCGTGCGCGTGCTGCTCCTGCTCGTCGCGGCCGCAGTTTTCGTGCTCCTGTTTCGCTGGGTGAAACAGACCGGGCTGCTCGATCAGTCCTTGCAGTGGATTCAAAGCCTCGGCCCGTGGGCACCGGCGGTGTTCATCCTGCTTTTCGTCATCACGGTGATCATCTGCCTGCCGGCGGCGATTCTCACGGCGGGCGGCGGATTTATTTTTGGCTTCGGCCTCGGCGCGCTTTTTGTGGTCCTCGCAGCGGTGATTTCCTCGAACGTGACGTTCCTGATTTCCCGCCATCTGGCGCGCGACTGGATGGCGAAGAAGTTCGGCGCAAATCCGCGCTTCCGCGCCATTGACGAGGCGGTGGCCGCCGAGGGCTGGAAGATCGTGGCCCTGGTCCGGCTCGCGCCCATCTTTCCGTTTTCGATCACGAGCTACGCGTTCGGGCTGACCCGCGTGTCGTGGAAGGAATACTTCATCGCGAACTTCGCCATGCTGCCCGGCACGCTGCTCTACGTGTATCTGGGCAGCATCGCGCGCGACCTGACGGAAAAAGTGGCCACGCCGCTCTGGATCAAGATCACGGCCTTCGCGCTCGCGCTCGTGGCGGTGATTTACGTGGCGCGCGTGGCCAAGCGGGCGTTGGCGCGGAAGCTGTCGTGAAGCGGGAGCCTCATGCTTTCTCAAACTGCAAAGCTCCATCTGACGCGGAGACTTTAATCCGCTCACCAGGTTGGAACTCTCCATTCAGCAATCGCGTCGCGAGCGGGTCGAGCAGATGTTCCTGGATCGAGCGCTTGAGCGGACGCGCGCCGAACTGCGGGTCGTAGCCTTCCTCGGCGAGCAGCGCCTTCGCCGACGCGTCGAGTTCGAGCTTCAGGTTCTGTTGCGCCAGCCGCTTCTCCACGCGCTGCAACTGGATGTCCACGATCCGCACCAACTCATCGCGACGCAGGCTGTGGAAGACGATGGTGTCATCCACGCGGTTCAAAAACTCCGGACGGAAATGCGCGCGCAATTCCAGCTTCACCTTCTGCTCCATCTCGGCGACTTCCTTTTCGGTCAGGTTTCCGCGGTTGAAATACTCCTGAATGATCGGCGACCCGATGTTGCTGGTCATGATGATGACGGTGTTTTTGAAATCCACCGTGCGTCCCTGGCCGTCGGTCAGACGTCCGTCGTCGAGGACTTGCAGCAGCACGTTGAAGACGTCGTGGTGCGCCTTTTCAATTTCATCGAACAGCACCACGCCATAGGGACGGCGGCGCACGGCCTCGCTGAGTTGCCCGCCTTCTTCGTAGCCGACGTAGCCCGGCGGCGCCCCGATGAGCCGTGCGACCGTGTGCTTCTCCATGTATTCGCTCATGTCAATGCGCGTCATGGCGTTCTCGTCGTCAAAAAGAAATTCCGCGAGCGCGCGCGCGAGTTCAGTTTTGCCCACGCCCGTCGGGCCGAGAAAAATGAACGAGCCGACGGGCCGATTTGGATCCTGCAAACCGCTGCGCGCCCGCCGCACGGCGTTCGACACGGCGGTCACCGCTTCGCGCTGGCCGATGACGCGATGCGCCAGCCGCTCCTCCATCTTGACGAGCTTCTGCCGCTCGCCTTCCAGCATCTTGGTCACGGGAATGCCCGTCCACGCCGCAACCACTTTCGCGATGTCCTCGTCCGTGACCTCCTGACTGAGCAAACGGTTTCCGCCCGTGCTCTCCTGCGACGCCTTCTCCGCGCCCGCGAGCTTCTGCTGCAAATCGGGAATGGTGCCGTATTGAATCTGCGCCGCGCGGTTCAAATCGCCGCTGCGCTGGGCTTTCTCCAACTCCAACTTCGCCTGCTCCAGTTGCCCGTTCACGATGCCCACGGCGTTGATGGCCGCCTTCTCGTTCTGCCACTGCGCTTTGAGTTGCGATGACTTCTCTTTCAGTTCGGCAAGCTGCTTTTCAATTTTGCTCAATCGCTCTTTCGCCACCGCGTCCTTCTCCTTCTTCAGCGCGTTCTGCTCGATCTCGAACTGCATAATCTGACGTTCGAGCTGATCAACTTCGGTGGGCATGGAATCGAGTTCCATGCGCAGGCGCGAGGCGGATTCGTCAATCAAGTCCACCGCCTTGTCGGGCAGAAAACGATCTGTGATGTAACGGTGCGAGAGCGTGGCCGCAGCCACGAGCGCGGAATCCTGGATGCGCACGCCGTGATGCACTTCGTAGCGTTCCTTCAGTCCGCGCAAAATCGCGATGGTCGCCTCGACGCTCGGCTCGGCGACTTTCACCGGCTGGAAACGCCGCTCCAGCGCGGGGTCTTTCTCGATGTGCTTGCGGTATTCGTCGAGCGTGGTCGCGCCGATGCAGCGCAGTTCGCCGCGCGCGAGCTGGGGCTTGAGCATGTTGGCCGCGTCGCTCGCGCCTTCCGCCGCGCCCGCGCCCACGAGCGTGTGCAATTCATCAATGAAGAGAACGACGCGCCCTTCGCTCGAAGTGACTTCTTTCAGAAACGCTTTCAACCGCTCCTCGAATTCGCCACGAAATTTCGCGCCCGCGATCATCGCGCTCAGGTCCATCGCCACGAGCTTCTTGTTCTTCAAACCCTCCGGCACATCGCCGCTCACGATGCGCCGCGCCAGTCCCTCGACGATGGCCGTCTTGCCCACGCCCGGCTCGCCGATGAGCACGGGATTGTTCTTCGTGCGCCGCATGAGCACCTGCATGACGCGACGGATTTCCTCATCGCGCCCGATGACGGGATCGATCTTGCCCTGGCGCGCGGCGGCGGTGAGGTCGCGCCCGTATTTTTCGAGCGCCTGAAATTTGTCTTCGGGGTTTTGGTCGGTCACGCGCTGGTTGCCGCGCAAGTCGGCCAACGCCTTGAGCACTTCCGCGCGCACGAGTTTGTGCGTGCTGAAAATCTTTTTCAGCGAAGGGCCGGCCTCATCGAGCAGCCCAAGCAGCAAATGCTCCGTGCTGACGAAGTCGTCCTTGAGCTTATGCGCTTCCTTCTCGGCGGCTTCGAGCGTTTTGCGGAATTCATTCGTTGGATACGCCTCGCCGCCGCCTTGCACCTTGGCGCGGCGGGCCAGTTCCGTCTGCAAGTCTTGCTCCACGCGCGCGGGCGGCACGCCGAGCTTTTGCAGCAGGGGCTGAATCAACCCTTCGCTCTGGCGCAGCAGCGCGAGCAACAGATGCTCGCCATCAAAGGCCTGATGTCCGTGTTCCTGCGCGAGCCGCTGCGCGTCCTGCAACGCGCCCTGGGCTTTGGTGGTGAATCGTTCGAGTTGCATAGTGTTACCAGATAAAGTGCCACGCCATGCCGTCAAGGGCTGCACGAAATTTGCGGAAGAATGGCCACGCAAAGTTCCGTGCCGCTTTCCATGATTTCCCTTCTCACAGTACTTGTGGCCTAATTCCCGCGTGCTGGAACTGGACGAACATCTACGCGCGCATGTGCCGAAGGAAAACACCTTCGACTGGCTCATGCGCGTCGAGGGCCAGGTGCATCGCGCGGTGAAGAACCGGCGCACCGTCGAGTTCCACTTGGGAGAGCGGCACTACTTCATCAAGGCGCATCGCGGCGTGGGCTGGCGCGAAATTTTCAAGAACTGGCTCTACGGACGCGCGCCCATCGTGAGCGCGGAGCCGGAGTGGCGGGCGATTGAGGCGTTGAACGCGGCGGGCGTGGTCACGCCCTCGTGCGCGGGCAAGGGACTGCGAGGGACGGCTCCTGCGAATCTCGAATCCTTCATCGTCATGCACGCGCTCGAGGGGATGATTTCCCTCGAAGACCTTGCGAAGGACTGGCGCGGCTCGCGCGGTCGCACCCGCGTGCGGCTCAAGCGTGCGCTCATTCAACAGCTCGCCCACATCGCCCGCGTGATGCACGGCGCGGGCTTGAATCACCGGGATTTTTACCTCTGCCACTTCCTCACCCGCGACCGCGACTGGTCCCAGTGGACGCCGACGGACGCGGTTGAACTGACGTTGATTGATCTGCATCGTGTGCAGCGACGTGACGCCGTGCCGGAACGGTGGCTGGTGAAAGACCTTGGCGGCTTGCTCTTCTCCGCTCTCGATGCCGGACTCACGCGGCGCGACGTTCTGCGCTTCGTGGCCGCTTATCGCCAGCGCCCGTGGCGCGAGGTGCTGGAGAGTGAAGGCGAGTTCTGGAAAAAAGTTCAGGCCAACGCGCTGAAACTCTACCGCTCCGTCCACCGCCGCGAGCCGCCGGTGACTTCCTGCCCCACCGCGCAAAACAATCTTCTGGCCTGAGCAGGCGGGTGGGCAAGGAACGTGCGCGTCACCCCTCACCCCAGCCCTCTCCCACAGGGAGAGGGAGAAAGTCACGCAGCGTCCGTTGAATCAGGCGCGCTTTGTCGTGGTGAGGCTGAATGCGATTCTCCCTCTCCGCTGGGGAGAGGGCTGGGGTGAGGGGAAACACACACGCCACACCATCCGCTCAATTCCCTCCGCCCGTGACCCGATAAAGTTGGGGATGAAATTGAAACGATGGTCGGCGTGGGGCCGCGGACTCTTGGCCTGCGCGGCTTGGGCGACGCACGGCCTGAGCGCCGCCGCGCTGGATGAAACGCCGTTGCTCACCGGCACCATTTACGAAACCAGCTCGGGCACGAACAAAATCCTGTTCACCTTCCGCCGCACCGCCGTTCGCTCGAACACCGCCGTGCATGTGGGGCGCGATTTTGTGTATCCCAATGGCGCGCTCGCGGCGCGCGAAAGCATCGTCTTCGAGGGCGGCGAACTGCGCTCGTTTCAACTGGAGGAAAAACAAACCGGCGCACGCGGCAGCAGCAGCGTGACCACGGACGCTAAACGCAAGCTGCACTTCGACTGGTTGGCGGATGGCAAAACCAAAACGGACAGCGAGGCATTCGTGACGGACACGGTGGTCGGCGACATGATTCCGCAGTTCATCATCACGCACTGGAACGAACTGGCGCGCGGTGAGGCGGTGAACTTCCGTTTCATCGCCTCGTCACGACTGGAGACGGTGGGCTTCAAACTCGTGAAAGAATCCGAAGTGGACTGGCGGGGGCGCGCGGCGCTGCGCCTGCGCATGGAGCCGTCCAGTTTTGTCATCCGCCAGATTGTTGATCCTCTCTACTTCATCGTGGAGAAGGACGGCGCGCATCGCGTGCTGGAATACGTCGGGCGCATCACGCCCAAGCAGCGCGACGGCGCGAAGTGGAAGGACTTGGACGCGCGGACGATTTACGAGTGGCCGTGATGTGGTGGGGTGAGACTCTGTCGAACCCTGTTTGCCGACGAAGGAGGCGCGAGCGGAGCGAGCATCTTCGGCAGAGGCTGGCGTTCACAGGGAGATGCTCGCTCCGCTTGCCTCGCTGCGCTCGAAATGGTTTGGCTCGACGGAGTCTCGCCCCACCTTTCAATCCAAATACCCCTGCGGATTCTTCTCATGCCAGCGCCACGCGGAGGCGATGATGTCGTCCAGCTTCGGGAACTTCGGATTCCAGCCCAGTTCCCGCTTCGCCTTGTCCGCAGCAGCGACGAGCTTCGGCGGGTCGCCGGGGCGGCGCGGCTTTTCCACGGCGGGAATTTTTTTGCCGCTGATCTTTTCACAAGTCTCAATGACCTGCCGCACGGAGTAGCCGTCGCCATTGCCGAGGTTGAAAAATCCCTGACGCCCCGCCACGAGCGCGAGCATGTGCGCCTGCGCGAGGTCCACGATGTGGATGTAGTCGCGGATGCAGGTGCCGTCGGGCGTGGCGTAGTCGGTGCCGTAAATCTCGCACTCCGCGGCCTGGCCGAGCGCGACCTTGAGCACGTTCGGAATCAGATGCGTCTCGATGCGGTGATGCTCGCCAAACTGTGCGCCCGCCCCGGCGGCGTTGAAGTAGCGCAAGGCGACAAACTCCAGCCCGTGCAACTGCCGATACCACTGGAGAATCTTTTCAAACATCAGCTTCGACTCGCCATAAGGATTGATCGGGCGCTGCGGCAAATCTTCCGTCATGGGCACGCGGTCGGGCGGGCCGTAGGTCGCGCAGGTGGAACTGAAGACGAATTTTTTCACGCCCGCCGCCACACACGCGTCGAGCAGCTTCACGCCGTTGCCGACGTTGTTGGAAAAGTATTTGCCCGGATTGGTCATGGACTCGCCGACCAGCGCATTGGCCGCGAAGTGCATCACGGCCTGCGCGCCGGAGTCGCGCAGCGAGCGCGTGAGCAGTTCCGCATCGCCCAGATCGCCGAGCACAAACGGTGCGCGCGCGTCCACGGCGGAGCGATGCCCCTCGGTGAGATTGTCAAAAACCGTGACCTGATGCCCGGCCTGGAGCAGTTCCTCGACGCACACGGAACCGATGTAGCCCGCGCCGCCGGTGACGAAAACATTCATGCGGGCGGAACTATGCGGAGCGAGAAAACCGGCGCAACTGATTATGCGTGCCCGCACTTCGTCCGAGTGTCTCCCGCCGGCGGAAGGGTTTGTTTCCCGCCGGTTTAACCGTAACTCAGGGCTTTACATCCAAGCCCGCGCTTCTAGCCTAGTCTCGCGTGCTCCCACAAAAGCCAGTCACACTCGCGGAGATCGCCCGGCGCGCGGGCGTGAGCGTGATGACCGTTTCCCGCGCGCTCCGCAAACAGACCAACATCTCGCCCGCGACGCAGAAAAAAATCCAAGCCATCGCCGACGAACTGGGCTACCGCCCGAACCCGCTCGTCTCCGCGCTGATGACTTATCGCCGCGCGGCCAAGCCCGTCGAGTCGCACCTGAGCATCGGGTTCATCACGAATTTTCCGACGCGCGAGGAGTGGAAGAAATCAAAGCTCTACGAAAGTTTTTACCAAGGCGTGGCCGAGTCGGCGGACCGTCACGGTTATGGAGTGGAAGTGTTCTGGCTGCGCGAGCCGGGCATGACGTCTGAGCGGCTGTCGCAGATTCTCCTCACGCGCAGCATTCACGGACTGATCGTCGCGCCGCTGCCAGTTGCGCATGGTGAGTTGGAATTGGGCTGGGAAAATTTCTGCGCCGTGACGCTGGGCTATTCGCTCACCAAGCCGCTGCTCCACCGCGCGGTGAATCATCAGTTCCGCTCGATGCGCTCGGCCATGCGTGAACTGCGCGCGCTCGGCTACCAACGGCTCGGCCTCGCGCTGCCCGCCAGCCTGAACGAGCGCGTGGACCGCCAGTGGGTCGCGAGCTTCCTCGTCGAGCAACGCGACCTGGATCATTCCGTGCCGCTCTTCGTGCCGGACGACGCGCAGTGGAATTTCGAGAGCTTCCGCAAATGGTTCGCCGCCCAGGAGCCGGACGTCGTGATCTCGCACGAGGAAATTGTCCTGGAATGGTTGAAGAAGATGAGCGTGCGCGTGCCGGACGACGTGGGCTTTGTGCATCTCAACTGCGCCGATCAGAGCGGCACCTTCGCTGGCATCTACCAGAACGGCCCGGCCATTGGCGCGGTGGCGGTGGATTTTCTCATCGGCATGATCCACCGGAACGAGCGCGGCCTGCCGGTGCTGCCGCACTCGTTGCTCGTCGAGGGAACGTGGGTGCCCGGCAAGACCGTGCGCGCGCGAAAAGCGTCCGCCAAGGCGAAGGCGTGAACCGGCGGCAGCCGTCCGCACCCGGCTGCTCCGATTGGCTCCTTGACTCACCTCCGACCCAAAATAGACTTCGGACTCGTTTGGAAAACCGCTCGCAGCGGCAGCTTTTCCGGGCGGCACCAACACCATGAAATTAAATCTAATTCGTTCTTTGCGGAATCTCACTCTGCGCTTCGCCCTGTGGGCGGCGCTGGGGATTTCCCTACTGCCTACGGGCGCAGCCACGCTTTTTCCCGTGACCGTGGCGGATCGCGCCGGGTTCGTGGACAAGTCGGGCAGCCTCGTGATCAATCCGCAGTTCGAGCGGGCAGGAAATTTCTCCAGCGGTCTCGCGGAGTTCAAATTGAGCAAGTGGGGCTACGTGGACACGGCGGGAAAGATCGTCATCAACCCGCAGTTTGATCAGGCCGGGCCGTTTAGCGCCGGACTGGCGGCGGTGAAGATGGGCGGGCGTTACGGCTACGTGAACACCGAGGGCAAATACGCGATCAATCCGCAGTTCGATGACGCCGGACGTTTCTCCGAGGGGCGCGCGGCGATCAAGCTCGGCCGCCTGCACGGCTTCGTGGACAAGACGGGCAGCATCGTCATCAACCCGCAGTTCCAGAGCGCCGGAGAATTTTCTGAAGGACTCGCGCTCATCGAGCTCGGCGGACGTTTCGGCTACGTGGATGACGCGGGCAAGATCGCGATCAATCCGCAGTTCGACAAAGCGGGCGCGTTCTCGGACGGACTCGCGAGCTTCAAGATGAACCGCCGCTGGGGCTTCCTCGACAAGACCGGGAAGATTGTCATCAACCCGCAGTTCGATGAAGTCGGCTCGTTCGTGAAAGGACTCGCGCCCGCGAAGCTCGGCAAGCTCTGGGGCTACATCGATCCGACGGGCAAGCTCGTGATCAATCCGCAGTTCGAGACGGCGGGAGATTTTTCGGAAGGCCTGGCGCGCTTTGAACTCGGCAACCGCTGGGGCTTCCTCGACCGCACCGGGAAAATTGTCATCAACCCGCAGTTCGACGACGCGCATTCTTTCACCAACGGACTGGCGCATGTGAAGCTGGCGCGCAAATACGGCTACGTGGACACGAACGGGAAATACGTCTGGAACCCGTCGAACTGAGCCGCACTTTTTTGAACCACAGATAGACGCGGATAAACGCAGATGAGGAGAGAAAGTTTGACCGGGTTCATGTTGGCAGCGCCGTCTGGCTCGAAGCCGGGCGCGAACTGCTGGACTCATTCGAGCCTCCTTCACCTCACCATCATCACTCTAGCATCGTTGTGTGGCTGCACTTCACCTCACTCGCACCCCACAAACTACAGGCAGGTTTTTTCCACACAGGAAGCAGCTGCCGAGCGATTTGGTTCGGGAGTTTCACAGTGGTTCTACATCGGCACGACTGCCGGAACTCATCATCTAGTTCTAAGCCGCAAGACCACGGACGGACGCTCCTCCGAATACATGACTCAAGTGCCGAGTTCGGAGCTAATCATCACGGACCCGTTTCCTGTGACATACGACAATAGGCGTTGGCGGCAGATTGATTCCCCAGCTAGATGACAACGATGCCTGACCATGCTTTGGGGCGAGAGCGCCGAGAACGTCGCAGTTATCATCGTTGCGTCCCGTGCGCCGGGTCCTTGAGCTTGGGTCGTTGACTAGGCCTCTCCATACGCCATGAACATACGAATGCTTTTTCAGTTTATCGCCATCGCGCTTTTCGCAGCGCGTGCCTTCGCCGCTGACACTCACCAGCTTTTTTATGAGGTGCGCGCCCCAAAAAATCTGAAGCTCGACGGCCTGACCGCCATCGACCTTGTCACCGACAGCAGCATGAGTGGCACTCGGCTGAAGTTCATGAAACTGCGGGAGGAAGATGGGTTCAACGTGTATGCCCACTCTTGTTTGCTTCATCGCGGGGAACGTCGGCGCGCTATGGTTGTTCGCCCGGATCGAGGGCCAGAGCCGTCTCAGGTTTTTGTTCTGACGATTCCGCGTGCCGTGAAGCCAGCGGACTGGAGCAAGTGGCAACGTCCCGACTACATCGAAAAGTCAGACGCTTCTTGGACATTCATGCACGATTTGAAGAAGCACGACCGATCCACCAACATCCCACCCAGTTGTTTGGAGATCAGATACAGAATTACGGAGTGGAAGTTTCCATGAGAACGCGGCCCACCGGTCGTCCGGTTTTGGAATCGCAGCCCGGAGCGATACAGAGGCGGCGCATGAATGTGGCGGCAGGCGGGACGCCTGCCGCCACATTCACGCGGGCGAGACGCCCGCGCTCCCAGGTGCTGATGAAAATCCGTGTCCATCCGTGTCCATCCGTGGTTAAAGATTTCCCCCGGCATGGATAAACGCATCGCTTTGATCACCGGCGCGAGCCGTGGCATCGGGCGCGCGGTGGCGGTGGCGCTCGCCGCGCAGGGCCGTCATGTCCTGATCCATTTCCGCTCCCGCCAGAGCGACGCCGAGGAAACGCTCGCGCTCGTCGAGCAAGCCGGCGGCACCGGCACGCTCTGCTCCTTCGATGTCGCGGACGCCGCCGCCAGCGCGCAAGCCGTCGAGCAGCTTCTCCAGACGCACCGCCGCATTGACCTCCTCGTGAACAACGCGGGCATCCGTCACGACGGCCTGATGGTCTTCATGAAACCGGAGCAGTGGTCGGAAGTCATCGCCACGAATCTCAACAGCTTCTTCCACGTCACGCAGCCCATCGTGAAACAGATGGCCATGAACCGCTGGGGCCGCGTGGTTAGCATCGCGTCCACGGCGGGACAAACCGGCGTCGAGGGCCAGACGAATTATTCCGCCGCCAAGGCCGGACTCATCGGTGCTTCCAAATCGCTCGCGCGCGAAGTCGCCAAGCGCGGCGTGACCGTGAACGTGCTCGCGCCTGGTTTCATCGAGACGGACATGACGGCCTCGCTCCCGCGCGAACAATTGCTCGCACAAATTCCCGCCGGACGTTTTGGCAAGCCCGACGAAGTGGCGGCGGCGGCGGCTTTCCTTTGCTCCGACTCCGCGAGCTACATCACCGGCACGGTGCTGAACATCAACGGCGGCGTTTACACCTGACATGGCCGCGCCCGATTCGCATTCCGGCCACTGGTCGGGCACCGGCCAGATGCGCGGCGGACGCTGGGGCGTGTGGTTCTTCGTCACCGCGCTGCGGGTGCTTGGGCTGCGCCTGACCTACGCACTGGCGGTGCCGCCGGCAATTTACTTTTCCTTCGCCTCGCCCGATGTCGCGGCCACCATGGATTTTCACCGGCGCATGTTCGGTCCGCAGCCTTGGTGGAAACGCCGCTGGCTGGTCTTCAAACATTTCTTCAGCTTTGGCCGCGCGCTGATTGATCGCAGCGCCATCACGGCGGGCGAGACGAAGTATTTTTCCTTCACCTTCGATGGCGAGGAGCATGTGCGTGCCGCGTTGAAAGAGGGAAAGGGCGTGCTGCTGCTCGCCGCGCATCTCGGCAACTGGGAAGCCGCCGGCCAGATGATCGGACGCCTCGGCGTGCCGGTGAACATCACCGGCTTCGACAAGGAATCGCCCGCCGTGCGTGCGCTGCTCAATTCTTCGCCCGAGCAAAAATTCAAACTCATCCCGCTGACCGGTCAGCCCACCGACGCCATCGAACTCGTCGCGGCGCTGCGGCGCGGCGAAATCGTGGCGATGCTCGGCGACCGGCTTTACGGCGGGCCGTCCGCGCGCGTGCCGTTCCTCGGCGGACACGCGTCGTTTCCGGTGGGGCCGTACGTGATGGCCGCGAGCGCGGGCGCGCCGCTCATCCAGGTGTTCAGCTTGCGCGAGCCGCGCGGGCATTATCATTTTTTTGGCTTCCCCGCGTTGCCGCCCGTGCGCCCGCCCCGTCACGAACGCGACGCGCACCTGCGCGAATGCGCCACGCAATTCGCCGACCGCCTCGGCACTCTCGTCCAACGCGATCCGCTCCAGTGGTACAACTTTTTCCCCTTCTGGGATGAACCGGCGACGCCAGCAGCAAAGCTAGTGGGACAGGCGCCCCCGCCTGTCGCTAGTCCTGCAAGCGCCCCCGCTTGCAGTCCCGCAGGCGAGGGCGCCTGCTCGACTATGACTGGCGAGGGCGCCAGTCCCACTAACTGAACCATGTCCGTCGTCATTGAATCTCTGCTCCCGCACCGCGCGCCGATGCGCTGGCTGGATGAGATGGTTGAATGCACGGACACCACGGCCACCGGCACGGTGCGGGTCACGGCGGAACATTTCGCCGTGGTGGACGGAACGATGCTCGAATCCGCGCTCGTCGAGTGTGCCGCGCAAACCGTGGCCGCCGCGCTCGGCCAGCGCCGTCACGCCTCTGGCGATTCCGGCCCTGCGCCAACCGGGATGCTCGCCGCCGTCTCCAATTTCCAAATCACCGCCCGCCCCGCCATCGGCGACACGCTGACCATCGAAGTCCGCGAAGTGAAACGGCTCGGCCCGATGCTGATGATTGCCGCGCGCATCTCGGTAGTGGGACAGACGCCCTCGCCTGTCACTAGTCCTGCAAGCGCCCCCGCTTGCAGTCCCGCAGGCGGCGGCGCCAGCCCCACCACCCTGATCGCCACCGGCGAACTGACCTTGTATGCGTGAGCCGCAGGTGAGCGTCGCCGGTTGCGGAGTGGTGTGCGCGGTCGGGCGCGGCACTGGCGCACTGCTCGCCGCACTGCAAGAGAACCGCACCGGCCTGCGCCCCGAAGCGCGCTTCCGCAGCCCGCGCTTTCAATCGGACATCGTCGGTGGAGCGCAGTGGGACAGCCGCCCCCGGCTGTCATCCGTCCTGCAAGCGCCCCCGCTTGCAGTCCCACACCAAGCGGGGGCGCTTGGTGGACTGATGACCGGCGAGGGCGCCGGTCCCACTACCGAAGATGATCCCGCGTACGATCTCGCCACCGAAGCCTTGCACCAGGCGCGTTCTGATGCGGAAAAAATTCTCGCCACGATTCTGCCCGCGCGCATCGGCCTCATCCTCGCCACCACCAAGGCGAACATCGAGGCACTGGAACGGCTGTCCGCCGGTCGCGCCTGTTCCGACACCGCGCGCCGACACCTGCAAGCCGACCTGCTCGCCGCCGACCTCGCCGCTGAGCACGGCGCGTGCGGCCCGGTGCAATGCCTCTCCGTCGCCTGTACCTCCGGCAACGTCGCGTTGCATCAGGGCGCGAAGTGGATTCAACGCGGACTCGCCGACGCGGTGCTGGTCGTGGGCGTGGATCATCTGTCCGAGTTCGTCGTGGCCGGGTTCACTTCGTTGAAGGCGATTGATCCGGCGGGCTGCCGTCCGTTCGACCGCGACCGGGCCGGGCTGAGTCCCGGCGAGGCGGGCGCGGCCATCGTGCTCGCGCGCGGCGATCTGGTGCCGGACTCGGCCATCACGCTGCGCGGCTGGGGTTCGAGCAATGACGCCAATCACATGACCGGCCCGTCGCGCGACGGCGCGGGACTTGCGCAAGCCATCACCGCCGCCTTGCTCGCGGCAGAAATGCGCGCGGAGGAGATTGATTACATCAACGTCCACGGCACCGGCACGCCCTACAACGACGCAATGGAATCGGCGGCCTTGCGCAAAATTTTTGGTGAAACGTGTCCGCCCGTCAGCGGCTTGAAAGGAATGCTCGGCCACACCCTCGGCGCGGCGGGCGTGGTGGAAACCATCGCGTGCGTGCTCGCCCTGCAACATCAATTCCTCCCCGGCACGCCCGGACTCACGCACACTGCGGACGGCACGCCGCCCAGCCTCGTGCTCACGCCCCGTCCGGCAAAAAATTTGCGGCACGTCCTCAAACTCAACACCGGCTTCGGCGGCCTGAACAGCGCGCTCGTTTTGCGTCATGGATAGGATGAGCAACCGAAGAAATTCTCTGCGGGTGGAATGCGCGGGAAAACTCGTGGCGTCTCGTTCCCCTCACCCCGGCCCTCTCCCTCGGGGAGAGGGAGAGAGGCATTCAGCCTCACTGACTTCGGGCGCATTCGTCGTCACCCAACGCTGGCTGACTTTCTCCCTCTCCCCGAGGGAGAGGGCCGGGGTGAGGGGAAGCGCGCCCAAGGCCCACCAACATTTCCAGCCATGACGGATCACCATCACTCAGAAGTTGTCGTCACCGCCACCAGCGAAGTTTCCGGCGAGGACGTGGCATCAGCGCGTCTCGGCTCGCGCTTCGGGCGCATGGACCTCGCGAGCCAGCTCGCGCTGCTGGCCGTGGAAAAACTCGGCGTGAACTTTGATGAGTGGCCGCGCGATCGCATTGCCATCTGTCTCGCGTCGTCCGCCGGTTCGCTCGCCACCGATGCTGAGTATTGGCAAGGCCGCGACCAGGCCGGCGGTCCCAGTCCCACGCTGTTCACTTACACATTGCCCAGCGCGCCCATCGGCGAGATCGCGATCCGCCATCGCCTCACCGGGCCGAACCTTTGTTTCGTGAGCGATGGCGGCGAGGTGCCAGCCGAGGCGACGGAACTGATACGGCGCGGCGAGGCCGATGCCTGCGTCTGCGTCATCGTGGAAGTGGTTTCGCCCACGCTTGCGGAATTTCTGGGCGTTCCGGTCGCCGCGCGCGCTAGCGCCTCCTTTCTGCGAAATGACAAAATGCCGCCTCGTGCAACAGGGTGAAGGAGCGCGAGCACGCCTCTCCTCGGCGCGAGACTCAGCAATGCTCGCCGCCTCGTCTGCATCTGAACACCGTTTTTGAAACCAGTCCCGCCGGGACGAACGAAAATAGCCCAGTGCTTGAGCACTGGGATGGCGATGAAACGGAGCCTAGTCCCGGAGGGACGGCAGAACCTTCTGCCGTCCCTCCGGGACTTTTATCCCCTTCCGCCCGCCACCCAGCACTCAAGTGCTGGGCTATTTTCAGCCCGTCCCTGCGGGACGTCCAGCACGGCCATCCCCGGCGCGACGCGCCAGCGCGGTCACGATTAAGAACAGTGTCAAGATGCGCACCGCCGCTCTCTGCGCAGGGAATTATCCCGTGACTTGCCCGCACCTCATCGCTAATTTCCGCGCGAAAAATTTGACGGCTTAAACCCATGTCCATCTCGACCGCAGAACTGAAATCGAAAATCATCGAGTCCCTGAACCTTCAGGAGGTCACCCCCGAACAAATTGATGACGACGCGCCGCTCTTCGGCACCGGCCTCGGCCTCGATTCCATTGATGCGCTGGAACTCGTGGTCATGCTGGAAAAAAATTACGGCATCGTGATCAAGGACATCGAGGAGGGCCGCCCGGCCTTCCGTTCCGTGCGGACGCTCGCGGATTTCATCGCCGCCCGCCGCGCCGGCCAGTGAACGCGCGCGCCCCCGTCATCACCGGACTCGGCATCATTGCCGCGCCGGGTTCCGGCCCGGAAACCATCTGGAGTGCCATCACTGCGGGCGCGGACGGACTCAAGCCCCTGACTCTTTTTTCATCCCCACGCTACGGTCAGGTTCCGGTCGGCGAGGTGCCGCTGGATCTGCTCCAGCTCGGCGCTCCGCGCCACGCCTCGCGCAGTGATCGTCTCGGCTGGCTCGCCGCGCGTGATGCGTTGCGCGACGCGGGACTGACTGTGGAGGAACTCGGCGACCGCGCGGGACTCATCCTCGGCTGCTCCGTCGGCGGCTCGTTCGACAGCGAGAATTTTCTCATCCGCCTGATGAAGGACGGAAAGATGCGCCCGCGCGCCACGCGCTTTCACGAATGCAATTCGACGGTCGAATTGATCGCGGATGACTTCGGCTTGTTCGGCCCTTCGTTCTCCATCGCCACCGCTTGCTCCTCCGGCTCGCTCGCCATCGCCACGGCGGCGGAAATGATCCTCGCCGGCGAGGCGGACGTGATGCTCTGCGGTGGCGCGGACTCGCTCTCGCGCATGACATGGGGCGGCTTCCACTCGCTGCTGCTGGTGGACGCGCAGGGCTGCCGCCCGTTCGACGCGACGCGTGGCGGGATGAGTTTCGGCGAAGGCGCGGCGATGCTGGTGCTGGAGTCGGAGGAAAGCGCGCGTCGTCGGGGCGCAAAAATTCTCGCGCGACTCACGGGTTGGGGTGCGAGCTGCGACGCGCATCACGCGACTGCACCACATCCCGAGGGCGCGGGCGCGGCGGCCGCGATGCAAGGCGCACTGCGTCGCGCCGGACTCGACGCGTCGGCGATTGGTTACGTCAACGCCCACGGCACCGGCACGCGCGACAATGACCTCGCGGAATCCAAGGCGTTGAAAACAGTTTTCGGCGAACGCGTGCCGCCGTTCTCCAGCACCAAAAGATTTTTCGGCCACGCGCTCGCGGCGAGCGGGGCGATGGAGGCGGTCGTTTGTGTCGAGGCCTTGCGCCGCCAGTTGCGGCCGCCCAATCCCGGATTCACGCAGGCGGATGAGGCGATTGGACTTCAACCCGTCACCACGTTGCACTCCGCCCCGCTCACGCATGTGATGAGCAACTCGTTCGGCTTCGGCGGCAACAACGCGGTGCTGATTATTTCTTCACCCGAAGCAACCGCGCGTCCGCGCGTCAGTCGCCCGGCTCCGATCAACGTGACTGGACTCGGCGTCATCGCGCCCGCCGTTGCGCCAAGTGTTTGGAACATGGAACCGCCGCTGGCTCCGGGCACGATGACCGTTCACGCCTGCCCGCCGCTGGACCTCGCCACGCTCACTCCGAATCAACGGCGTCGCCTCGGGCGGATGCACCAGATGTCCGTGCTCGCGGCGCGGCGCGCGGGCGCGACCAGTTCGGAACAACGTGTCGCCATCGCGCTCGGCACGGGCTTCGGCTGCCTGGGCGAAGGCGCGGTGTTCATCGAGAATCTGATCGCGAAGGACGAAGCCGAGCCGATGCCCGCGCGCTTTCCCGGGTCCGTTCATAACGCGCCCGCCGGACAGGTCGCGATGGATTTGGGCGCGCGCGGTTTGAACTCCGCGCCCACGGCGGGCGAGATCACTTTTGAGTGCGCGCTCTGGCAGGCCTGGCGGCAACTGGACAACGGCGAGGCCGATGTGGCGCTCGCCGGGGCCGTGGATGAGTTGCAAAAGTATCCGCTCGCCATCGGCCAACGCTGGGGACTGTGGAACGAGAAAGTCATTCCCGGCGAAGGCGCGATGATGGCGCGGCTAGTGGGACAGGCGCCCCCGCTTGCAGTCCCGGAACACCAAGCGGGGGCGCTTGGTGGACTGGCGACAGGCGAGGGCTCCTGTCCCACTACCGTTCGGCTGGCGCGTGTCACCGCGATTCGTCTCGGACGCTATCGCCGTCCGTTCGATGCGGTGCGGGAAGTGGATTGGATCGCGAGCGCGGTGAAACTGGAATCCATCGGCGTGCTGGTGAGCGGCGCGGGCGGCTTGGCGTCGTTGGAAAATTCTTACCAATCGGTCGCGGCGGAACTGTCCGCGCGTGCCGGACGCCGCGTTGAACATCAAACCTACAAGCAGGACTGCGGGGAATTTCACTCGGCGTCGGCGCTCGGATTTTCCTTCGCGGTGAATCTCGCGCGCGAGCGTCAATGTGGAGTGCTGCTTTACACCCTGTCCGCGCGCGGAGGAAAGGCGCTGTGCCTGATCGAACCGTGAACTGTCGAGCGCGTCATCGGAGCGCGGACCGCCGAGTCCGCGTGTTCATAACTCCAGCCCAGAGGTGCGCGTCGAAACGAGGCATGTTCGCGCGGACTCAGCGGTTCGCGCTCCGATGGCTGCCACCACACGCATGACGCGCTTTCACGTCATCTTGATTTTGTCCGGGCTGCTGGCGGCCGGGGCGCTGCTCGCCGGACGCCCCGTTTGGATCATCCTTGTCATCCCGCTGCTGGCGGTAGTTATCGGTTTCGGCGTGGCGTTTCCGCAGTTGAGCCTCTTCGGACCTTTCGTCTGCCGAGGCTCCGCCACGCAGAAGCGTGTCGCGCTCACGTTCGATGACGGGCCGGATGCACTTTCCACGCCCGCGTTGCTCGACTGGCTGCGCGAGGAAAAAATCGCCGCCGCGTTCTTCGCCGTCGGCGAGCGCGTGGTAGCGAATTCAGAACTGGCCGCCCGCATCGTGCGCGAGGGGCATCTGCTGGAGAACCATTCCTACGCGCACAATTACGCCACGAATTTTTTTGGCGTGACGCGGCTGCGCGAGGAAATGCGCCGTACACAGACGGCGGTCCAGAAAGCCACGGGGCAAACGCCGCAACTATTCCGCCCGCCGATGGGTCTCTCGAATCCGCGCACCTTTCGCGCGGCGAAGCTGGAAGGGCTGCGCGTCATCGGCTGGTCGGCGCGCGGGCTGGACACGCAATGCGCCGACCCGGAGGTTGTGGTGCGGCGCATTCTGCGGCGCGTGCGGCCCGGTGGAATTATTCTGCTGCACGATGGGAACATTCCCGCTGCGCGCGTGCTGGCGACGGTGAAACTCCTGCTGACGGGATTGCGCGAGCGGGGTTACGAGGTGGTGCGAGTGGATGAGCTGTTGAAATGAAAACGGAACACGATCTGCGGTGGAGGAGTGGCGTGATGGGGCTTCGGGCGCGCCGTTCCCCTCACCCCGGCCCTCTCCCGATGGGAGAGGGAGAATCGCATCCAGCCTTCCTCCATCCGAACGCGTCCATCCTTCGCCAACTGCTGACTGACTGGCTCCCTCTCCTCTGGAGTGAGGGGAACGGCGTTCGCACCGACCCGCGCGGCTCAAAATTTCTCCAAGCCGTCGCGCTGCTGATGCTGGTCAGCGTCATGAACTTGTTCAGCGCCGACGCTCCGCTCACGCCCGTCACTGACCCCAAACCGTTGCTCGCCGACTTGCAGCGCAAGATGTCGTCGCTGACTTCCGTGTATCTCGAGTTCGATCAGGAGCGACGGCTGCAACTGTTCGCCGAGCCGTTGAAGAGCCAGGGCGTGATGATGATTGACCGGCCCGACTTGATCCGCTGGGAGACGACTGCGCCGTATCAATCCATCCTGCTCGGCGGGCGCAAGTCCGTGGCGCAGTTCGAGCAGACGGACGGCCAGTGGAAAAAATTGAAGCTTGGTTTCCCGCAAATGCTCAAGCGCGTGATGGAGCAGATGACGCTGATGCACCAGGGCAAGCTCGACGCACTGACGAGCGACTTCACGATCAGCGTCGCCACCGGCCACGTCGCGGTGGTGACCATGGTGCCAAAGGACAAGGACGTGCGCTCCATGCTGGCGGCGCTGGAGATTCATCTGGAGCCGGACCTGTCCGCGACGCGCGAAGTGGTGATGCGCGAGCCGGGCGGGGATTTCACGCGGATTATTTTCCGGCGTGAGAAGCGCGGGGTGAAATTTCCGGCCGGGACGTTTGATCAGGCGAAGCCATTAGGCGTGAACGTGATCAAGACGGCGGTGGAAGAGAAGGCGGAGAAATGACGACGCGTGGCCTTTCATACTGCGGCCAAGGTTGGGCGGCGCTGTTCGTTCTGGATGCTTTCGGGCGGCCTCAGTTCAACTGGCACGCAAACGCAAACAGATGATGCGTCCGCTTCTTCTGATTCTGCTGGCCTTGCTCACCGGCTGCGCCACCGCGCCGAAGTCATTGCTCCCGCGCGCGACGCCGCCAACGGACGCGCTCATCACCCAGCGCGGCGTGCTGAAGGTGCTGGGCCGGCAGTTCACGCTGAATGGCTACGTGGCCTTGAGCGCGACGGGCGGACGCCGGCTCATCGTCACGGAAAATTTCGGCAGCGTGCTCGCGGACGTGCTGGTGAAGCCCGATGGCTCGGTGCATGTCATGCGCTCCAGTCGCGCGTTCAAGCCGGAGTGGATTCGCAAGTATCTCGCCGCCGATCTCGAATGCCTGTTCGGCCCTGGCCCGCGCGAGAATTGTCCCGGTGAACAAATTGGTCCTGACCATTACCGCATCACGCGCCGCTGGTACTCGCTCGAACTGCGCACGGTGGAAACCAAACCCGGCCCGCAGTCCGCCGAAATGTTCGACGCGAGTAAGGCGGAGAAGCGATGAGGAGACAGCATCAAAGTGGGGCAGGCGGGACGCCTGCCCCACTACCGAGGGCGGCGAAGCCATGACGTTGCTCGACTCCATCCGCGCGGCGCGACTCGGCGAAGCGCAGCCCCAGCCTGACGGCGCGACGGTGCAGGAGTTTCGCTTCGCGGCGGACGATCCGGTCTTCGCCGGACATTTTCCCGGACATCCGTTGCTGCCCGGCATTTTCCAGATCGAGATGACGCGCGGCCTGGCGGAGGCTGCGCTGGGCGGCGCGCTCGCCGTGCGCGTCGTGACGAAAGCAAAATTTCTCCGCCCGATCATTCCGGGCGAGACGGTGCGCGTGGAATTGAAATGCACGGAGAAAGCCGACACAATCTTCGTGCGCGCCCGTCTCACGGTCATCGGCCAGTCCGCCGGTGATGTCATGCTTGAGGTCGCGCGTGAAACATGAAGCGATGGCTCAAGCGAATCCTGATCAGCGTGGCCGTGCTGGGGCTGGGCGGATGGCTGTTGCTGAGTTTTCTCCTGCGGCAATGGACGGCGAAACCGCCGCCGCCCCCGGCGAATTCTTCTATCGTTCAACTCAAACCTGAAGCGCGCGACGGCAAAACCTGGCTTGGCCAGTCCTGGGTCACGCGGCGCGAAGGCTTGCTCGTCGTTCGTTTGAAAGGCACGCCCTTCGAGATGGGTTACGCCTCCGGCACGTTGCTCACGAAGGAGATGCACACGCTGGAGAACGAGTTTCTCACCATGATTCGCGGTTACGTGCCGGAGCAGTGGAAGATCGACGTGCTGCACAAATACGTCATCTTTCACAACCGCCACCTGAGCGATTTTGTGCCGCTCGAATATCGCGAGCAAATCCACGGCGTGATTCGCGGCTGCCCGGACCTCCATCCCGAGCTGGGCGACTACTACAACCGGATGCTGAACTACCACGCCGCGCACGACGTGTCGTATCTGATGATTGACAACCCGCTCGTCTCGCGCGCGGGCTGCACCTCGTTCGGCGCGTGGGGCGGCGCGACGGAAGGCGGGCATCTGATCACGGGCAGAAATTTCGACTGGGAGGCGGCGGAAGTTTTCAGCCGCGACCGGGTGGTGATTTTGTCGGAGCCGGACGGTGGCATTCCCTTCGTCTCGCTGGCGTGGGCGAGCATGGCGGGCGTGGTCTCGGGCATGAATCGCGCAGGCGTATCCGTCACCATCAACGGCGCTCCCTCCAGTCTGCCCAGCGGCACCGCGACGCCCGTGGCGATGGTCGCGCGCGACGTTTTGCAGAAGGCGCACAATCTCCACGAAGCGTTGGCGATCATCCGCGCGGCCAAAGTTTTTGTCTCCACGCTCTGGCTTGTGGGCAGCCGGGCGGATGGGAAATTCATCGTGGTGGAGAAGACGCCGGAGCGGACGAACGTGCGCGAACCCGAAGGCGACACGATTGTCTCCGCGAATCATTTCCAGACGTCCGGGTTGAAGGACGACGCGCGCAACATGAACTACTTGGCAGAAGCCACGTCCACGCCACGCTCCACGCGCTTGACGGAGTTGCTCACCGCCACGCGCGGGAAACTGGACGCCGCCCGCGCCGCTGAAATCTTGCGCGACGAGAAGCTGCCGGGCGGTGCCTTCGCGGGCCACGGGCATCGCGCCACGCTAAACGCCGGCATCGCCACGCACGCGACGGTGATGGATTTGACGGAGGGAATTTTCTGGGCCGCTTCGCCGCCACACCAGCTTGGGAAGTTCGTGGCCTTCGACGTGAATGATTTTGATCGCGAGTGGCCCGCGCGGGCCGTGCCTGGGGATGAACAACTCGCTTCGGGCGCGCACGAGAAAGTGAGGCGCGCGCAGAAACACCTCGCGGACGGACAGGTCGCGTTGCAGCAAAAAAATGCGGCGGTGGCGCTGAGGAATGCGGAGAATGCAGAAATGTTGAACCCCGGCTTCTACCAGAACGCCACGCTGCGCGGACGCGCGCTGCTGGCGTTGCAGCAGCAGGACGAAGCGACGGCCGCTTTCCAAACGGCGCTCGACCGCCGCCCGGCGTTCCTCGCCGAGAAGCAACAAATCGAAAAACTCCTGAAAGTAGCCCGGGAGAAAAAGTGAAACGAATGGCCAACGAGATTTGCCAACGGCCGTTGCTGGTGGGGCGTCGCGCGCCGCGCGCGCCGGGCCACGACTCGACGGCACACGCCAGGATTTCTCACGCCTCACCCCGGCGCGCGCGGAGCGCGACGCCCTACCCGCCGCAGAGGAATTTTGCGTCACCCGTGTAACCCGATGGAGCCGGAGCCGAACCCCACAGAATCCCTGCTGCGCCCGCGCCGCGTCACGCGCGGTCTCGTGCTGACGCAATGGCTGCTCGGGCTGGCCTTGCAGTTCCTCCTCGCACTGCCCTTCTTGCGCCGCACGCACGGGCGGGGGCGCATGAATCATCGCGAACGCTACCTCTTGGTCGTCAATCACATCAGCCTGCTCGACACGCTGCTGCTCGCGACCATCTGCTGGCGGCTGCGGCTGTATCCGATTCTCGTGCTCGGTGACAAAGGGGTGTGGCACGCCTCGCGGCTGCGGAAGTTTCTCAGCCGCAGCACCGCGTTCCTGCTCGAGCGCGGCAAGCTCAATCCCAATCGCATCCGTGAACTGCAAGCCTACGGTCGTTCGGGGCAAGACTTTCAACTCGTGGTCTTTCCCGAAGGCACGCGCGGCGACGGCGTGAAGGTCGCCACCTGCCAGCCCGGAATTTATTTCATCGCGCGCGCGGCGCAGATTCCCATCGTGCCGGTCTTCATCGAGAACATGCAGCTCATCTCGACGAAGACGGGCCGGTTCCATCCCATTCGCGGATTCAGAAAAGTGGAAGTCCACATCGGCGAACCCATCGCACCGGAGAAGTATCTCCCCCTGCCGCGCGAGGAATTTTTGGAATTCATCCGGCAGAAGATTCTCGCGGCGAAAAGAACGCCATCGGCCAGGTAGCGGCCGTGGTAGTGGGACAGGCGCCCCGCCTGTCTTAGTCGAGCAGGCGCCCCCGCCTGCGGGACTGCAAGCGGGGGCGCTTGCAGGA
>JAYVQC010000273.1:0-3501 GCA_043757045.1 Akkermansia sp.
GGACTACGACGGCGCGGTGAACGGGTTGCAGGTGGAGAACTCCGGCCGCGTATCCCGCCTCGCCGCCGCGGTGGACGCGAGCCTCGCCACCATTCGCAAAGCGATTGAGGAGCGCGCCGACGTGCTGCTCGTGCATCACGGGCTTTTCTGGAGCAAACGTCATCCGTGGACGGGAAAAAATTTCGAGTTGATGCGCCTGCTGCTGGACCACGACCTCGCCATTTACAGTTCGCATCTGCCGCTCGACATGCACCCGACGCTCGGGAACAACGCGCAGCTTTGCGCCTCCATCGGCCTGCGGAATTTGAAGCCGTTCTTCCGGATGAAGGAACAATTCCTCGGCCTGCAAAGCACCGCCTCCGTGACGCGCGATGAATTAAGCCGCCGTCTCGCGAACGTGATGAAATCGGAGGTGAAGCTGATTCCCGGCGGGCCGGCGACGTGCAAACGCATCGGCGTCGTGACCGGTGGTGCGGGCGCGGAGGTGAAACTGGCGGCGGCGGAAGGCGTGGACACCTTCATTACGGGCGAAGGCCCGCATTGGACTTACGCGCTGGCGGAAGAACTCGGTGTGAACGTCCTCTACGCCGGGCATTACGCGACGGAGACGTTTGGCGTGAAGGCGCTCGCGGCGCATCTCTCGAAGAAGTTCCGCGTGCCGTGGGTGTTCCTGGATCATCCGACGGGGCTGTAGCGTGCCGCCAGCATCCTGCTGGCGATTGGGGGCGCAAGGTTGCACGGAGGTCGCCAGCGGGACACTGGCGGCACGTTAATGATCGTGCGAATCCAGCGCGGGACGGTAGCCGAATTTTTTCCCGAGTGCGAGACACGCGGACAGCGGTCGCAGGCCACCGGTGCAAGTAGGGTCGGAGAGTGACGCGGCGGCCATGCACACGGCGGTTTCCAGGCACTGATCCAGTTCCCAGCCCTCGTGCAATCCATAGAGCACACCGGCGCAAAACGCGTCGCCCGCGCCCGCCGTGCCCGCGATGTTTTTGTCCGTGAGCTTGAGCGAGGACTGCCACACGTCGTCGCCTTTGCGGGTGCGCGCGAACGAGCCTTCGGGAAAATGAATGACCACGACTTCTTTGACGCCCATTTGCAGGAGCGCGCCCGCCGCGTGGCGCAACGCCACCGTGTCGAGCTTGCCATCGGCCTGGCGAATCTTGAAGCCGGCCGTCTTGCCCGCCTCAATTTCGTTCAGGATGCAGTAGTCGCAGAACTTCAACGCCGGCCCGACGATCTTCGCGAAGCGGTCGCTGTCTTCGCTCACCACGTCCACGCTGGTTTTGAGACCGGCGGCTTGCGCGGCGGCGAGCAGGCGCGCGGCTTTCGTGCCGTGCTTCACATCGGCCAGGTCCAGCGCATCCAGCAGGAGCAGGTAGCCGAGGTGAAAAATCTTCGCCTTCGTCTTGGTGAAATCGAGATCCTCGGCCGTCCACAGCGCATTCGCGCCGCGATTGTGGAAGAACGTGCGCCGTCCGCCGGTGCGCTCCGTCATCACGTCCGTGTAGGAAGTGGCGGCGGCGGAGGTGGCCTTGAGAAACTTCGCGTCAATCTTCAGCTTCTTGCAGTCAGCGAGAATCTGGTCACCGAACGCGTCCTTGCCCACGAGACCGGCGGCGGTGAGCGGGAACTTGGCGCCGATCTTCGCGAGATCGATAAGCACGTTGTAAGGTGCGCCGCCCGTGCCGAGCGCGACCGGGCCGTGAATGTTCGCCAGCGACTCGCGCTGCGGGAACACGTCAATCATCTTGACCTGATCAATGATCCAGTTGCCCCCGGCGAGGACGCCGCTGCGGTTCGAAGGTTGCTTAAGTTTCATTTCCGAAGACGCCGTGCCCCGGTGAGAGGAGTCCAGCGTTCAATGTGCGCCATCATTGAAGAAAAACCGGCGCGTCGGGGCAAGCCAATTCCCCGCCCGTCTCTTTTCTGGCTTTCCCCCCTGCAACATTGAAGCGGCGTGAACGCCGCGCTCCGGCCCGGTTGGTCGTCGCTGTCCGTAACATTCCCCGAATAAATCGTTGCGCGCGGCGGCGGACTGCCGAAACTCATTCCCGAAGAAAATTTATGACACCTACTGCCACTGCCGAAGGGCCGTCCAAAGTGACGGCGGACCTCACGCAACTCGATCAACTCAAGAAATTCACCAAGGTCGTCGCCGACACCGGCGACTTCGCGAGCATCCGCAAATCCCAGCCGCGCGACGCCACCACGAATCCCAGCCTGTTGCTCAAGGCCGCGACCATGCCTGAGTATGCTGACCTCGTGAACAAGACCATCGCCGACGCCAAGCAGGAGACCGGCGGTTCTGGCGCGCTCGAAGTCGCGCTCGACAGGCTCTCGGTCGCGTTCGGCCTCGAGATTTTGAAGATCGTTCCGCACCGCGTTTCGACCGAGGTGGACGCACGGCTGAGTTTTGACCGCGTGGCTTCCGTGGCGAAGGCGCGCTCGCTCATGGCGCGTTATGAGAAGGCGGGCATCGCGCGTGACCGCATTCTCATCAAGCTCGCCTCGACGTGGGAAGGCATCCAGGCCGCCGCCGAGTTAAAGAAGGACGGCATCAACTGCAACCTCACGCTGCTGTTTTCCTTCGCGCAGGCCGTGGCGTGCGCCGAGGCGGGCGTGCAACTGGTCTCGCCGTTCGTGGGCCGCATCCTCGACTGGCACAAGAAGAGCACGGGCAAGGATTATTCCGCGACGGAAGACCCTGGCGTGGTCTCGGTGACGAAGATTTACAATCACTACAAAAAGTTCGGCTATCAGACGGAAGTCATGGGCGCGAGCTTCCGCAACCTCGGCGAGATTCTGGAACTGGCCGGCTGCGACCTGCTCACCATCAGCCCCGGCCTGTTGGAAGAACTCGCGAAGAGCAGCGCCCCGGTCACGCGCAAGCTCTCGCCCGAAGCCGCCGCAAAGTCTGACGCGCAGAAGCTGCATCTCGACGAAAAGACCTTCCGCTGGCAGCACAACGAAGATCAGATGGCGACGGAGAAACTCTCCGAAGGCATCCGCCTGTTCGCCGTGGACACCCTCAAGCTGGAGAAGTTCATCGCGGAGAAGCTGTGAGGTCCGATTGGGCGGCGCTTCGAGTGGAGCGCCGCCGGATTTGTTGTTGGCGTTCACATGAAACACAGCAAAAAAACCTCTTGGCTGAAGCGTTTAGGACGAGCAGTGCTGCATCAGATTTTGCTCGTCGCTGTGTTTTTTGCGCCGTTCATCGTTTTCAATCTCCTGCGTTTGTTCTTTCCGAAATTTCGCTTCTCGACGGCTTACATGTTCGTTTCTCTTATCTGGATATTCGGTGCCATGGTCGTGTACTTCGCGAGAAAGGATCGCGCTAAACAGTCGCAGAAATTGAAAGACGACGACCACACCGCTTAACCACGCACCGAACTGGGTTCTTAGGGAGACGCTGAATAAAGCGTGGTTTTCAAATGGCGGTGACTGGCCGTTGGAAAAGGTCGCTCGGGGGGCCTTGTTTGCTGGCGATGGCCCCGA
>JAYVQC010000274.1:0-13769 GCA_043757045.1 Akkermansia sp.
CGCGCTCAGGGGGCGGGGCGGTTGGAAGACGTAGAAATGGCGGTTGAAGGGGATTTCATAGCCCACCTTGCCCACCTGGCCGTCCTTGGCATCGCAGTAAGTGCGGTCAATCCACGCGTCCGGCACATGCGGGGTGACCTCGCGGGCGAAGTAGGTCGCGATCTTTTCCTTGAGCGGCACGTTCTCGGTGTCGTTCAGGTCGGTGTCGGACTCGGGATGGCCGTCGCAGTCGCGGCAGATTTCGGCGGCGTCGTCCCGCTCGCCGATGCCGGCGAGGATGGCTTTCACGACCGGGGCTTTGAGCTTGAGGCCCTGCTTTTTCAGCGCGGCTTCCAGTGCGGCGCTGAAGTTGTCCCGTTGCAGGTAAGTCTGGCCCGCGAGGGTGTGCAGGGCGGTGCGGATGGCGGCTTGCAGGGCGCGGCCTTCTTTCTCCTCCTGCTGCTGCTCGGCGGGGGCTTTCTTTTTGCTCACGGCCAGATTCTTGAAGGCGGATTGCGCGTCGAGCCGGGCGAGGGATTCCGCCGTGACCTCAAAGCGGAGTTTCAGCGGGCGCAGCACCTTGATCTCCCGGTAGCCAAAGTCCGTGGTGTCAAAAGTCTTCAGGTGCGGGCCTTCCTTTCGCGCTTTCACCAGAGCGAGGATGGCCTGCTTGTGGCTCTCGCCGATCTCCCGGCGTTTGTTGCCGAGGCTCTTGGACATGCCGGACCAGAACCCGTCCCCGGACGCGTCCACCAGCATGACCTTGCCCCGGTGGGCGGCGGGCTTGCGATTGCTGAGCAGCCAGATGTAGGTGCCGATGCCGGTATTGTAAAAGATCTGCTGCGGCAGGGCGACGATGGCCTCCAGCCAGTCATTCTCCATGATCCAGCGGCGGATTTCCGATTCGCCCGAGCCGGCACCGCCGGTGAAGAGCGGGGAGCCATTCATGATGATGTCCGTGAGCGCGAGGGCGGGTTCGTTGTTCGTGTCGCCCGTGTAGCGCGTCGCCATGTAGAACAGGGCGCGCGCGATGTCGCCGCGCTGTGACAGGGGCGGAACAAATACAACGACGTGAGGGACACGAATTCGGCGGGCTAGCCAGAGCATACTGCAAACGCGCGCGGCGTCTTGAGTGAACGCCTGCTTCCTGCGCCGTTGGATTTAATCGGCAGTGGAGCGGGTCATGGCCAGGAATATCCTGTGCTGCTTTGCCCTCTCCAATCTCCCCTCAATGGCCGTGCCTAAAAACGCGCTAAAAGTGAGTTTCAACCAATGTTAAAAAGGTCAAGACGCGTATATGAAGCACGCACGAGTAACCTGGGAAAAGGGCGAAAATGGCATTTTTAAGTCCCGTGCGTCTGCCATTTCGCTACACCGGCGGGCAGGGAGATGAAACACCAGAGTTCGGCGCGGCACACATTAAATTTTCAGGGAGGCGTACGGAGCGCGGGTTTTCAACCCGCAGGAAGGTGCGATGGAGCGGAGTGTTCGCAAGTTCCGAGGCCCTTCGGCTTGTGAACGTTCCGGCGGGTTGAAAACCCGCGCTCCGTACGCACTTCGCGCTTCGCTAATTTTCTGTGCTGTGTTTTTCTTCGCGCCATGAACGCCCATTCACGCCGGAACTTTTTCCAACTCGCCGCCGCGTCCACGCTCGCCGCCGCCGCCGCGCCCGTCCAGGCCGCGTTGTTCGGGTCCAAACCGGTCGTCGCCAAGCCGCGCGTGAAGCTCGGCATCGCCAGTTACTCCTACTGGCACTTCCGCGATCCGAAGGTCACGATTCACCAGGTCATTGAGAAGGCCGGCGCGCTCGGCGTGAGCGGCGTGGACATTCTCCACCGCCAGATGGACATCCCGGAGAAAGAGATGCTCACCGCCGCGCATCGCGCGCACTTGCGCGACCTCAAGCGCCACGCGCTGCGCCACGGCGTGGGGTTGATTGGCCTCTCCATTCACCAGGATTTCGTGGACCCGTCGCGCGCGGAATTGCAGGCGCAAATTGACCACACGCACAAGTGCATCGAGATCGCCTACGACCTCGGCGTGCCGTGCGTGCGGATCAATTCCGGGCGTTGGAACACCATCAAGAGTTTCGACGACTTGATGAAAGCTCGCGGCATCGAGCCGGTCCTGCCCGGCTACACCGAGGACGACGGGTTCAAGTGGTGCATCGAGTCGCTGGAGAAGTGCGTGAGCAAAGCCGAGCAATGCGGCGTAACGCTGGCGGTGGAAAATCACTGGGGCATCAGCCGCACGCCAGAGGGTTTGCTGCGCATCGTGAACGCGATCAACTCGCCGTGGGTCGGCGCGCTGATGGACACGGGCAACTTCCTCGAAGACCCGTACGACAAGCTGGCCATGATCGCGCCCAAGACGGTTTACGTGCAGGCGAAAACCTACTACGGCGGCGGCGAATGGTACACGCTCGACCTCGATTACAAACGCATCGCGAAGATTCTGGCGGCGGTGAATTTCACCGGCTATGTGGCGGTGGAATTCGAGGGCAAGGCTCCGGCGGATGAAGCGGTGCCGAAGAGTTTGGCGATGCTGCGGAAGGCTTTTGACATAGCCTGATTGCCAAAAGTCATTCTGAGGCTGGCTTGGAAGTGGCGCGCGTTCCCCCTCACCCCGGCCCTCTCCCGCTGGGAGAGGGAGAAAGTCAGCCAGCGTCGGGTGACGGCAAACGCGCTCGAGTCGGTGAGGCTGAATGCCGTGCTCCCTCTCCTCTGGGGAGAGGGCCGGGGTGAGGGGAAGCGCGTGTCCCATCGACTGTGCGTTACTTAATTGAGCAGCAGCTCGAACACTTCTCCAGCAAGGCACCGAGGTTTCGCTATTCCCCCGGCCTCATGCTCATCGCGAGGTTGCGGCGGATTTTTTCGCGGTTCGCCGCGTCGTAAAAATCCACAGGATTGAAATCATCCGTCAGCACGCGGCCGTTCGCCAGGTTGAGCGTCAGCCCGCGATACGTGCGCCCCGGCTCGATCACGCCCGCGTAGGCCATCTGCGCCGCGCTCACCTGGGACGGATGCACGTTCGTCGTCTCCGGCGTGTGAACCATCTCCAGCGGCATACGCGAGGACGCCACGTAAAAAGTATTCCCGCCCGTGGCCGTGTGGATGCGCACGCTGGCGAAAACATTCGTCAACGTCTTGAACAGGGACGTGGTGAAAAAATCTTCGCCCGAATTGAAATTGCCGAAGCTGTTGATGACCAGCACGCCCTCGGGCTTCAACACGCGGCGCATCGCGGTGAACGCCTCGCGCGTCATCAGGTGCGAGGGCGAGGAATCGCCGAGGAAAGCATCGAGCGCCACCGTGTCGTATTTTTTCTGGCAGTCGTTGAGGAACTGCCGCCCGTCGCCAATCGTGATGTTCAGCATCTTCGGATCGAGATCGAACCACTGCTGCGCCACCGGCACCACCGCCTCGTTAATCTCCACCACATCCACGCGCACGCCGTCGCGGGCGAACGCCATCGGCGCAATGCCCACGCCCATGCCGATGCACAGCACGTCCTGAATGTTCGTCACGTACACCTGCGGCAACCCGTGCAGCATGTAAGTGAAGAGCGACGTGCTTTTCTTGGCGGCGGGGTCGTAAGTGTTCTGCACGAGGTAGTCGTTCAAGTAGTAGCGCGACGCGCCGCTTTCGAGCACTTGCAGGATGCCGAAGTTCGAGTTGCCATAAAATTTTTCCCCCGCGCGCGAGTGTCGAAATTGATCCCGCCGCACCCCGCCGTAACCGAGCGCCACCGTGCCGATGAGGAGCAGCACCGCCGGAGCCAGCGCGTCCTTCTTCCCGCGCCACACGACGAAATGCACGAGCGCAATGATCGTGAGCAACAGCGCAAGCAGATACATCGTCCACGAATTTGGCAGGAACGGAATAAGCACGTAGCCGATGAGAATTGTGCCGGCGAAACTGCCGAACGTGCTGATGGCCGTGAGCCGTCCCATGTTGCCGCCCACGTCGCCAATTTGCGAGGTCAGCATCCGCACGAAGAACGGCCCGGCCATGGCCAGCAACGCGAGCGGGATGAAATACAGCGCCATTGAGGCGAGCAACGATCCGAGCGCGAATGACTTCACACTCAGGCACGCGTAGGCCACCGGCTCAACCACCGCGACCGTCAGCGCGAGATACGCCGCCGCCACGAGAATGGCCCAGTAGAGCGGCGTGACGCGCGGTGATTTGTCCACGAGCCGTCCGCCGAGGTAGTAGCCGAACGCGAGCGCGATGAGCGCCACCGCGATTTGCGCCGTCCAGACGAAGTGCGACGTGCCGACGTAGGGCGAAAGCATTTTCGCGCCGAGAATTTCCACGATCATGATCGCCCCGCCGGTGATGGACGCGGTGAAGTAAAAGTAACGGCGCTGCGCGGCGCTCAATCCGGCGGACTCGGGAACGTTCGGCTTTTTCACGCGCGGGGTTCTAGCAGTTCACCTGGAAAGCCGGAAGCGGTTTGCGCGAAGGGCCGGCCGATAGCCGATGGCCGCGTGATTGCCATGCGTGCCAAACTTCGTTACGAACCGTGTCGCAGGAATCTGAATTATGAATGCTCCGCCGCCCATGCCCGCGCCGTCCGCGCTGAAAAAATCGTCCGGCCTCGGGACCGCCAGCCTGGTGTTGGGAATTCTGTCCGTGCTGACCTGCCTGCTCACCGGCATTCCGGCCATCATTACCGGTCACATCGCGCGGCATCGGGTGAAGAAGCATCCGGAGTTCTATGGCGGGCAGGGACGTGCGCTGGCCGGGCTGATTCTCGGTTACCTGAGCATTCCGATGACGGTGATCTGGCTCGCCGTGGTGGCGGGCGTGGTGGCTCCGGCGCTGGCCGTGGCGTTGCCGGAACTGGCGCGCAACAGGAGCCGGAGCCAGACCGGCACCTGCCAAAATAATTTGAAACAGATCAGCCTCGCCGCGCGCATCTGGTCGAACGAGCACAACGAAATTTTCCCGCCGGATTTCCGCACCATGTCCAACGAACTGGCCGTGACGCGCGTGCTCATCTGCCCGGGCGACAAAAGCAAAACGCCGGCCGCTGATTTTGTGCGCCTCAATCCCGCGCAGCATGTCAGCTACGAGTTTCTCAAACCGGGCGCGAAGGAAGCGGATGTGGCGACGGAAGTGATGTTCCGTTGTCCCATTCACGGCCACCTCGCGCTGGGTGATGGCAGCGTGCAGGAAAACGTCGGGCGCAAGTAAAACGGCGAGGGACAGTCCTTCACCGCACGCGGTAGAAGCGCAACCGCGACGAGGTGTTCGTGTGGCTCAACGAGATGATGCCGGTGTTGGCGGAGTTTGTGGCGAGGCGGGTCCACGTCACCAGATTGGTCGAAGTTTCAAAAACGTAGTTGCTCCCGGCCACGCCAATGAAGCTCGTGGTGAAGACCCCGTTCGCTCGCAGCGATTGCAGGAAGCGCGCGGGTGCATTGAGATACAACATCGCCGCCGTGCTCCTCACCGAACCCGCCGTGTTCGACACCCGGACGTCGTAGCTCCGTTGATCCAACGCACTGAAATTTGTGACCGTGATCGTGGCGTTCGTGCGTCCCGGCCAGTCCACGCCGTTCGTGCGCCATTGATACGTCAACGGCGCGGTGCCGGTCGCGACCACATCCAAACTCACCCGCGCGCCCACCGCCACGGACTGGCTGGTCGGCTGCATCGTGATCATGGGGCGCACCAGTGGCGCGTCGGTGCCGTGCGTGACGGACAGTTGATAAAATGAAACCCGCCCTCCTTCCGAGACTGGCCCGCTGTTGTCCTGCAAATACGCGCCGGCCTTGAAGTAGTAGGTGATGGTGGCCCATGCGGGATCGTCCGCGACGAAGTTGTGCCGGTTGGTCACGCCGTTCACGCTGATGATGGCCTCGCCGTCCACGACTTTGATCTCGTAGTTCAAGAGCGCGTTGGTGGCGACGGTCCAGGTGAACTTGGTGTCGCCGCCGTTCAACAGGCTCGTCCGCACGTACACCTGCACGCGGCCCGCGTCGTATTGCAACTTGATCAGCCGCTGCAACGGATAGCCATGCACCTGCCCGATGATGACCGCACCCGTGTCGGGCAACTGCGTGACGCGGCATTGGCCGCGCAGGATGTGTGTGCCGGCAGTGATCCAGTTGATGCTGGAACTGCCCGCGACCATTTGCTCGCGCAACTCGGTGCGCGGCGCGGTGGCCCCGCTCGTCGTGGCTCCGATGACCGGGCACCAGAAAACCATCGCGCCGTCCGGGCCGGTGTAGAAGAACTCGCTGGAGTAGGTCTGAAGCTGGGGGTTCTTGATCTCCGTCGCCTCCCCCGTGGTGCCGCCTGTGTCATCTCGCGGCAAGGTCAGTTTCCAGTGGCTGAGATCAAAACTGCTGCCGGGCGCGGCGGCACGAAGGCCCGCGCTCGTCACCGCGAGCAGCGCGCTCACGAGCACAAACAATTTTGCAGACGGACGCCACATCACACGAACAAGTACGGGCGCGAATGCGGAGGCGCAATGGAGCGGCGAGAGATTGTCGGGTTTTGCTCAGAGCGTTTTGCATCCGTCGTCGCGCGAAATGCCTCGGCCTGCGGAGCGGACACTTCAGCGCTGCGTCGTTCGAGGCAATGGTGGAAGCGCGAAATCGCATGGGCGGCTTGACGGAGAACGTTCTGATTCACGGATCAAAAAATCGGCATTACGCACGTTGGGCTAAAATAAATATTCCTCATGCGAAGGATGCGAAGGGCGCAAAAGGATGGAAAAGTTCTCCCCCCTTTGCGTCCGTCGCGTCCTTGGGGTGAGGCTTTTCGTCCCAGCCTGGCAGCACTTCACCCCATGACCCGGCAGAGTCGCCCACAATCGAATGGCAACCCTGGCTGGAGTGGGCTACTCATGCGCCCGCCCATGACAACCAAAAGATATTCCTTCGTCGCACTTTTTGCGGCTGTAGCCGGATTCGTTTCTACCCCGTCGCTGTACGCGGACACGACTTACACCGTGCGCCAGACCTTCACCGTCAAGAATCTGCCCGAGGGCGCGAAGCAGGTGCGCGGGTGGTTCTGGATGCCGGAAGACCGGCCCGAGCAAAAGGTCGCGGACTTCCGCGTGGTGGAGACGCCGGCCTCGCTGAAGATCACCCGCGACCCGCGCTACGGACGCTCATGGTTGCACGCCGAGGTGGCGGCGGACACGAACGCGCCGCTGCGCATCGTGACGGAATTCACCGTGGTGCGCCGTTCTGTGAGCGGGATGGCGATGGCGAAGAAGGCCACGCCGATGAGCGAGCAGCACCGGCGCGTCTTCGCCGCAGAGCTGCGGAAGGATGAGAAGCACATGGAGGTCACGCAGAAACTTCAGGATGTCGCGGACGATCTGGCGGGCCATGAAACCAACCCGGTGCTTCAGGCGCGCAAGTTTTTCGATTACGTCATCGAGAAGAGCGACCACTACTCGAAGTTCGGCCCGATGCCGAAAGGCAAATGCCTCGGCGACGCGATGGAGTGCATGGCGGGCACGGGCGACTGCTGCACGGACCAGCACGCGCTGTTCATCACGCTGTGCCGCGCGCGGGGAATTCCTTGCCGCCTGATGTTTGGCAGCCGGCTGAAGCTGGAGAACGAGGGCAAGGATTACGATCCGGGCTACCGTTGCTGGCCGAATTTCTACGCGCCCGGACTCGGCTGGGTGCCGCTGGACATTTCCTCGGCGGACGCCACGACGCCGGAACTCGCGGGCGACTGGTTCGGCGGGCTGGACGACCGCCGCCTCGAATGGGCCGAGGGTCGCGACTTTGATCTGGAGCCGAAATCCGCCGTGCGGCCCGACCTCGTGATTCGCGGCTGGGTGGAAGTGGACGGGAAGCAGCACAAAGATTTCGAGCGCCTGCTCAACTTCCGCCGCGTGGACGCGGCGGTGACGGCGAGCAAGTAAAAAATTTGTTTGGGTCAGCCGCCCGTGCGGCGGCTGTGAAACAACCGTGGACCTTGGTCCACGGTTGATTTTTTTCCGGCCATCCGCCTAAGCCGTCGCGCCGTGCGTGTAGGCGAGGTCTTGATCCGGATCAATGCCCCAGCGTTGGCCCACGGCTTCGAGGTCGGGCGCGAGGCTCCACTTGTCGGCCTCGGGCGGCGTGGTGTGCGCGCGGTTCGCGCCTTTGAGCGCCATGCAGCCTTTGTTGTTACCGAGGTGGGCGATGCGTTCCACATCCTCCGCTGAGAGCTTCACGTCGGGCAGCGCCGCGAGTTCATCAATCTTCGTCTCAATGGTTTTCTTGGTGTCGAGTTCCTGAATGAGCGTGGGGATGACGCTTTGCACCGGCTCTTGCGAGAGATTCCACAAGCACGCGAGTTGCAGCATGGTGACGCCATACTTTTCGCAGAAGGGCCGGAGCTGATCCAACTTGGCGGTGGCGGCTTCCACCCAGCCGGCCGGACGGAACGCCCGGTGATCCTGCGGCGCGAAGGTGTGTCCGGGCTTCACGTCGTCATGAAAGATCCCGCCGAAATCCACGACGCGAGTGATGAGCTTGACATTGTGCTGCCGCGCGGCGGGCAAGGCGAGCGAACCGGGCCACGGCTCGAACGGATTGAGAATGATCATCGCCCAGTCGAGCAGCGGGCCGAAGCGCTCGAAGTTCAAAATCATATCGAGCGTGAAGCCATTGGCCGGTCCCGGTGCGATGCCGATGCGGTCCGTGAGTTTCGCTTCGATGAGGGAATCCATCGCCGTCCACACCGCGTCGCTGGTGTAGCCGATGGAGTCCGGATTGTGCAGGAGCAGGCAGTCGAATTTATCCACGCGGCAGCGGGCGAGGGATTTTTCCGTGGCCATGCGGAGGTAGTCGCGGAATTCGCGCGGCGAACGCAGCGCGGGATCGGTGAAGCGTGGAAAGCCTTTCGCGCCCGCGCGCTGGCCTTTGTAGAAATCATGGCCGACCGCGCCGACGAGGCAGTAGCTCTCGCGCGGCAAGCCGGCGAGGGCGTTGCCGAGCAACTCATCCGCCGCGCCCGCGCCATACACATCCGCCGTCATGAAGGTGCGGACCCCATTGCGATAGGCGTGCTGCGCGGTCTGAATCCAGCGGTCATCCGCGAGGGCCGCACCGTAATTCATGAACCGTCCGCCGTTCCAGGCGCCGTAAGCTGTGCGAGTGATGTCCATATCTAAATTTCAAATGACGAATAACGAATGACGAAAGAAGCACCAAGGGCAAATGCGGAACATTCTTTGGCGGACAGCCGCCGCATCTTGGTGTTTCATCAGCGGCATGTTCAAACCGTCAGACTTGTTTGACCTCACGCAGAGCGAACACGCCGCGATCTTCGGGGATTGCGAATACGCGTGGGACGCGCTGAAGAAGATCAAAGATTACCTCGCGAAGCATCTGCGCCCGGCGCTGCACAATACTTGCATCGGCAACGCGTGGGTCGGCGAGAACGTCTTCATCGGCGAAGGCACGGTGCTGGAGGACGGCGTGATGATCAAAGGGCCGGCCTTCATCGGGAAGAACTGCCAGATTCGCCACAACGCCTACCTGCGCGAGGACGTGATCATCGGCGACGGCTGCGTGGTGGGCAACTCGTGCGAGTTCAAGAATGCGCTGCTCTTCAATGGCGCGCAGGTGCCGCACTTCAGTTACGTGGGTGACTCCATTCTCGGTTACAAAGCCCACCTCGGCGCGGGTGTGAAGATTTCCAATCTCAAGCTCACGCCCGGCAACATCGGCGTGGAATGGGAGAAGAAGCTCATTGATACGAAACTGCGGAAGTTCGGCGCGATGATCGGCGACCGCGCGGAAGTGGGCTGCAACGCGGTGCTGAACCCCGGCAGCGTCATCAGCCGCGACGCGCTGGTCTATCCGAACACCAACTGGCGCGGCGTGCTCGCGCCCGGCCACATCGCGAAAAATCGCGCGACGGTGGAAGTGGTGGCGCGGCGGTGAGCGTCGCCGGTTCGTCCTTTGCTTGGCTGGTGCGGCTAGGGCATGGCTCACTGTTCGGAGAGTCAGTTTTCAATCCTGAAAGGATTGCATCATCTAGCCCAGGGTTGCGCTTCTGTCGCGCTACCCTGGGTAAGATGCTTTGTGGAATTTCCCAACCCTGAAAGGGTTGCATCACCTCTGTCCGCCGCTGGTTCGTCGTTTCTTGATTCAACCCTTTCAGGGTTGATGACTCATTGAGCCAGCAAACCCAGCGTAGCGCCTGGGCGGCGCAACGCTGGGCTGAGGTGAGGGAATCCTTTCAGGATTCAAAAAAAGCGGCGCCCACCCGGGCGCCGCGTCGCGAGGTCAACCAACCGGATCAGAAGTTGAACTCCACCTGCGCCCAGAACTTGTGGACGTCGTAGCGCGCGGGCGCTTCCTTGCCGTCGTAGTAGGCGTACTTCGCCAGCACGGTCCAGTTCTTGCCGAACTTCTTCGACGCCTGAAGATCAATTTCCTGACCGAGATCAATGTCCTCCTTGTCCGAATCATACTTGTGATAGACGAGGCGCACCGGCACTTCCCACGGCAGTGTCACCTGGCCGAAGGCGTAGGCGTCGCGCAGTCCGTTCGCCGGCGTGGCGAGAAAGACATCCGCCCAGCCGTTGAAGGCGTGGAGCGTGGCGAGCGGCGTGCGGAAACCAACGTTACCCGTGCCCGCTTCGTTCTCATCCGAGCCGAGCACTTCGTAGCCCGCACCGATGGACACGGGCTTCAACGTGCCGCTGAGTTCCACGTTGTAATAGTCCACCGCGTAATCCTGCGGGCTTTCCTTGTAGTCCGTCTGGTGGGCGTATTCCGCGCGGTAGCCGAGCGAAATCTTATCCGTGATCGGCGCGGAGCCGGCGAAATACGCGCCGTAGGTCTGGCAGGAATTGGCGAAGCCCGCGCCGTTTTCCAAATCGAGCAGGTAGCTGTAGCCCACGAAGCGTCCGTATTTGAACGGCTGGTAGGAGATGTTGATGAAATGCGAGTCCGAGCGGAAGTCGCGGTTCGCGCTTTTCGTCGGGAGATCGGACACGTTGCCGAACACGCGGTTCACGTCCCACACATAGGCGTAGAAGAGCGAGAGACCGTTGAGCGGCTTGCTCTCGAAGGACACGGCGTCGTAGGTCTGCATGTTCTGCCGCCAGCCGACGTCGCCGACGAAGCGATGGTTGTCGAGCGCGATGCGCTGGCGTCCGCCCTTGAGCGTGATCCAGTTCGTGTAACTGTAGGCCAGCCACGCCTGATTGAGCTCCGTCGTCTCCGGGTCCGCGACCACGGGGCGGTCGGTGATGCCGTTCGCGCCGCCTGCGTTGTAATTATGTTCCGGCGCGAGCGCGGTGATGTTCTCACCCTCGATCATCCCCTGAAAACCGTAGAGCGGCGCGGTGGTGAAACCGAAGCGCGTCCGCACGGTCAGGGCGTTGGCCTTTTCATCGAAGGTGCTCTGGTCCACGAACTCGTAACGCAGGCGCGAGTTGAGGCTGAATTTTCCTTTCGTGAACGCCTCCGGGATTTTGCCGTGGAAGAATTTTTCCACCGCGTTCGGCTCCGGCGCGGAAACTGGTGTGATGGGCTTGGCATCCGCCGTCGTCACGGGAGGCTTGGGCGCAGGCGGCGGCACGGGCGCGGCGAGGCCGGGCTGCGTGAAGGGTTTTTCCTGGGCATACACGGAGGCCGCGCAAGCGAGGACGAGCGCGCCACCGGTGAGAATTTTGCTGAAGGTTTTGGTTCGGATCATTTTGTTGTGCGTTGAGTTCAGGTTGTTCAGGTTGTTTTTGGACAAAGAAATTCTCTCCGTGGCGGTTTACCACGTCTTTATTTTTGCCTTCGGAAATTTTTCTCGGGCGAAACGGAACGCCTTCAGTTTCGTCCGCGCCTCACGACGGAGCGCCCGCTGGCTCCGGCTCCACTTCGGCCTCGGGCGCGGCCGGCGGTTTCGGTGCGGCGGGCGTAGCCGGTTCGTGTCCGCCGTGCGCCTTGCCGCCCTTGCCCCGGTAGGCATGGACTTCGAGAAATTCAATCAAGTGCTCGCGCAGCTTGTAGTAATCAGGGTGCTCCATCACCGCCTTGCGCTCGCGCGGGCGTGGAAAATTCACTTCCAGCACGTCGCCCACTTCGGCCTCGGGACCGTTGGTCATCATCACGATGCGATCCGAGAGGAACAGCGCCTCGTCCACGTCGTGCGTGACCATGAGGGCGGTCTTCTTGTCCTTGCGCCAGAGTTCGATGAGCACCTGCTGCAACTCGAAGCGCGTGAGCGAATCCAGCATCCCGAACGGCTCGTCGAGCAGCAGCATCTTCGGCGAGAGCGCGAACGCGCGCGCGATGCCGACGCGCTGCCGCATCCCTTGCGAAAGCTCACCCGGCTTCTTGTGCATCGCATCGGCCAGGCCCACGACCGTGAGATAGTATTCCACGATCTGCTTCCGCTCCTGTTTCGTGGCCGTGAAGAAAACTTGGTCCACGCCGAGCATCACGTTTTCAAACGCCGTGTACCACGGCAGCAAACACGGTGACTGGAAGACCACGCCGCGATCCGGCCCCGCGCCGACGAGTTCCTTGCCCGCGAGAATGATACCGCCCTCGGTCACGTCGCTGAGTCCCGCGAGCATCGAAAGCACCGTGGACTTGCCGCAGCCCGAGTGGCCGATGAGCGTGATGAACTCGCCCTTCTTGATCGAGAGGTTGAAGTTCTTGACGATGATCGCCGGGCCTTTCGGCGTCGGGTAAATCTTTGCGATGTTGGAAAGTTCGACGTAGGCGCTCATGGGAAAATGACCTCACGCAAAGGGTGGCACGGGCTACCAGCCCGTCCCGCTGGGCTACCAGCCCAGCGGAATGGGAGGGAGCATCCTTGGAACCGCTCGCGACTGTCTCGCCGACGCAGCCCCCCATCTTCCGCCGGGCTGGTAGCCCGGCGGCACAGGCAGGTTGCCTGTGCTACCTGCGGTCGCAGCGCGACCGCTTCCACCTTTGCGTCCTTCGTGGACTTGGCGTGAGGCGTCATCATTCGACCTCCACCCTTTCGCTTTTCACTTCGCTGCGGCGCAGCGCCGTCTTGCGCCGGTTGAAGGCACCGCGCGGCACCGACAAATCCTCCGGCTCGATGTCGGGCAAGATCAACTTCCTCGTCACCGCCACCTTGCGTTCGCCCTTCGAGGCGAGCAGCCAGTCAGTGATGTCACGGCGCAGCAGTTTGAAATGGTCGTCGTGGTTCAGTCCCTTGCGGTCGCGCGGGCGCGGGATGTCCACATGGAACGACGGCCCGAGCGTGGCGTTCGGTCCCGGCGCGAGCGGAATTACACGGTCGGCGAGCAGGATGGCCTCGTCCGGATCGTTGGTGATCAGCACGATGGTCTGGTCGTGCAAAGAACGGATGCGCGCGATCTCATCCTGCAAGTTCGCGCGCGTCAGGGCATCGAGCGCGCTGAGCGGCTCGTCGCAGAGCAACACCTTCGGCAACATGGCCAGCGCGCGGGCCACGCTCACGCGCTGCCTCATGCCGCCGGAAAGTTCACTGGGCCGTTTCTCGCGCGCGGGCGTGAGGTTGACCATCTCGATGAACTTTTCCGTGTGCGCCACGCGTTCCGCGTCCGACTTCTCCGCGAAGACCTGGTCCACGGCGAGTTTGATGTTCTCGAACACGGTCAGCCACGGCAGCAGCGAATAATTCTGAAACACGATGCCGCGATCCGGCCCCGGCCCGCCCATCTCTTTTCCATCGAGCGTCACGGTGCCGGTGTCCGGCTTGAGCAAGCCCGCGAGCAGCGACATCAGCGTGGTCTTGCCCGCACCGGAGTAGCCGACGATGGCGACGAACTCGCCCTTCTCGATGGAGAGGTTGATGTCACGC
>JAYVQC010000275.1:0-42907 GCA_043757045.1 Akkermansia sp.
TCTGGTGTGGCAATTGTTCCGTCAGGGGCATCGTTGCGTAGCCATGTGCGGAAGAGATAAGCGCTGAAAGCATCTAAGTGCCAAGCTCATCCCAAGATATTGTTTCCCGGGGCGCAAGCTCCCTAAAGACCCCAGCGAGACTAGCTGGTTGATAGGTCAGGCGTGCAAGCGCTGTGAGGCGTTTAGCGGACTGATACTAATCGGTCGTGCGGCTTGATCGCTTTTTTCTTCAACTTCGGTTGTTGAATAAGTGATTTTAACTCGCGAATTGTAGAAGTTCTAATTTTCCGAAAGCCTGTGTGTAGTTTTCAGTGAACATCCCGAAAAAATCGGATCGTTCTTTCAAATTTAAGTGTTGGACGAGTCTGCGGTCAAAACCGCAGCCCTGATTGTGAAAGCAGCAGAGGTCGTCCACCGACACTTTGGTGGTCATAAAGCTGTGGCCCGACCCGTTCCCATTCCGAACACGGCCGTCAAACACAGTCTTGCCAATGGTAGTGGTTTTATAGATTCCGCGAGAGTAGGTTACCGCCAATTTTTCAGAAAAAGCCGGAGATTCATTTCGAGTCTTCGGCTTTTTCGTTTTTTGCATTCTTGGTTTGAGATGGCTTGCTGACCTTGAACCCTTGAATCTTCAACACTTCGAACGGAAACAATTTTGGATGATGGACAATTGTCTCATTGAGGTAACTGCCCACACCTCCAGATTTTTCCAGGGTGCGAAGGTTCTCCCAAATTTCCGGCGGCACGTTTGAGTAGCGATAAAACCGATCTGGTTTCCGGCCTATGAACCGAACTGTCAATTCTTTGGCTTGAGGAGCGTAACTACCCAAATCAATGCAACTCGACGTGAACTCCTCGAAGACAGTTGGAACTTTGGCGGGTGGTTTTTCTGCCGCCGCCAGCAGGGTAGTGATAGATAAGAAAAACGGCAGGCCCGCAATGGAGCCTGCCGTGGTCAGAAACTGCCGCCGACGAATCATTTGGCCGGAGCTTCTTTTTCTTTTTTGGGAGCCGCATCCGGCCTGGCTCCGATGCGGAGCGAGACAAGATTCAACTTCTTGTCCGTGCTCTCGCGATACGATCCGCCAACTTCTTCATCAATGTTGGCGTCATCCAAGGTCGCGGCCTTGCCGGCTTTGTTGATTTTGGTGTCGGCGGTCACTTGGAACGTGCGTTCACCGACCTTGATGGTTTTGGCCTGTTTGTCCACAGCTCCAATTTTTCCGCGGAAAGGCAGGGCGCGTGGGGTCGCCTCTTTTGCGGGAGCTTCCTTCTTGTCCGCAGGTTTAGGATCAGCCGCGATGAGCGGCAATGTGCTGGATATGGCCAGGGCGGCAACAGTGAGGATGAGGATGAACTTCTTCATAGTTTTGTTTTTTCCGGTAAGGTTGTCCCCCGTTTGTGGGGGGATTTGCTCGTTTCTGTGACGGAATCGTTTTCTTTGCAAGCACGTTTTTGAGATTTTTGCCGCTTTGATCCACGGAACTGCGCGTTTAACTTAGGCATGTGACCGCCCCCGTGACCAAAACTGCCAACACAACAGCAGCCGACCCGTTTCGCTCGGAAATTACCCACATCATATTCGACTTTGACGGCACGCTTTCATGGCTCCGCAGCGGCTGGCCGGATGTCATGGCCCAGCTGTTCGCCGAATTTATCCCTCTAGCCGAAGGGAATTCTCCCGCCGTCTTACATCATCTGCGGCGCGAAATTCTCGCGCTGAATGGCAAGCCCTCCATCTACCAGGTGCGCCGCTTCGCGCAGATGGCTGAGCAATTCAAGGCCGTTCCACCCGCGCCGGAGCCGCTCCTGCAACTTTACTTCGCCCGGCTGAACGCTGTCTTGCGAGGACGGCTGGACGCCATCGCCCGGCGCGAGGCTCCGCCCGATACGTTCGTTATCGCAGGAGCGCGGCCTTTGCTGGAGGAATTGCATCGGCGCGGTCTGAAACTTTTCATCCTCAGTGGCACTGCCGAGCCAGACGTGCAGCGCGAGACCGAGTTGCTTCAACTCAAGCCGTTCTTCGGAACACGCATCTACGGCTCCACACTCGGGCAAGAATTCTCCAAGAAAGATGTCATTGACCGCATCATGGCCGAGGAAGGAATCACCGGCTCGCAACTTCTCTCCTTTGGCGATGGTCCGGTGGAAATCGAATTCACCAAAGCTGTGGGCGGGCGCGCGGTCGGCGTGGCCAGCGACGAGGAGACGAATGGCTCGGGCGTCATTGACCCGGACAAGCGCGAGCATCTGTTGCGTGCGGGCGCAGACGCGATCATTCCCGATTATCGAGACACGCGCTGGATTCTGGATACCTTCTTCGCGTGAACCACACCGTGCCATTGAACCTGCGCGGACTGAAAGTGCTGCCCCTTGAACAGCGTCGCAGTCTCACGCGGGTCGAGGACATTCTGATTTCGCCCGATCAACTTCCCCCGCCCACAAGTGCCGCCGCCGCCGATTCGATTCGGCAATGCGTGCAAGCCATTCGGCGCGCGCGGGAGCGAAACGCCGCCGTCATTCTCATGTATGGCGCGCACCTCCTGCGCAACGGGGCTGCGCTGATTCTCCACGAAATGATGCAGCGCGGCTGGCTGACGCACGTCGCCACCAATGGCGCGGGCACGATTCACGACTGGGAATACTCCTGGCTCGGCCGCTCCACCGAGAGCGTCGAGGAGAATGTCGCCGCCGGTAACTTTGGAACCTGGGATGAGACCGGGCGCAACATTCACCTCGCCTTGCTGGCCGGTGGAATTCGCGGCGAAGGCTACGGCGCTTCCCTCGGGCGATACATTCACGAGGACGGCGCGGAACTCCCCTCCACCGCACAACTAGAACAGCTCATCCGCCAGTTTCCTGGCGACGCGCGTGCGCCTGCGTGTGTCGATCTGCTCCGCGCGATGATTGATCACGAGCTTCCCGATGGACGTATCGAACTTGCGCACCGCTGGAAACACGCCTCGATTCTGGCTTCCGCTTTCATGCACGGCGTTCCCGCCACCGTTCACCCCGGCATCGGCTATGACATCATTTCCTGCCACCCGATGTTCAACGGCGCGGTCATCGGGCGCGCGGCGGAACTGGATTTCAAACTCTTCGCCGGCGCGGTGGAGAACCTCGATGGCGGCGTGGTGCTCTCGGTCGGTTCCGCGATCATGGCTCCGCAAGTTTTCGAGAAGTCGTTGAGCTGCGTTCACAATCTCCGCTTCCAGGAAGGCCGTCCGCCCGTACGCGACTTCGACATCTTCGTCGTGGACCTGCAAGACGGTGGCAACTGGGACTGGAGCCAGGGCGAGCCGCCGAAGGACAACCCCGCCTACTACCTGCGTTTCTGCAAAAGTTTCTCGCGCATGGGCGGCGCGATGCACTACGCGCAATGCGACAACCTCGCCTTCATCCACAACCTGTTTCACGCACTGGAGAACTCCGTCGCATGACGCCCGCCCGCTTTGACCAGATCACCCGCGAGTTCGAGCGGCTGCGCCTCGCGGTCGTCGGTGATTTCTGCCTCGACCGTTATCTCGAAATTGATCCCGCGAAGTCGGAAATCTCCATCGAGACCGGCCTGCCGGTTCACAACGTCGTCCGCGTCCGCAGCCAACCCGGCGCGGCGGGGACCATTCTCAACAACCTCGTCGCGCTCGGGGTCGGCGAGATTCTGCCGGTCGGTTTTTGCGGGACGGACGGCGAAGGCTACGAACTGCTCGCCGCCCTGAAAGCGATGCGCGACGTCCAGACCGGCCACTTCCTGCAAACGCGCGAGCGCCGCACCTTCACCTACTGCAAGCCGCTGATGCTCGCGCCCGGACAGCCGCCGCGTGAACTCAGCCGCCTCGACAGCAAGAACTGGTCGCCTACGCCTGCGTCGGTTCGCTGCGCTTTGAACGACGCTTTCGAGATGGTCGCGGCACGCGCCCATGCCTTGATTCTAATGGATCAAGTGGATGTCGCGGAGACCGGCGTGGTCACGGCAGATTTGTTGGCAGCGGTGAAACTCCGGGCGGAAGCGCGACCGGAATTGCCCATGCTCGCCGACAGCCGCCGCTCGTTAAAAAACTGGCCGCCCGTGGGGTTCAAAATGAACGAACGCGAACTCGCCGCGCTCACTGGAAAAACATTTTCTGAGCTGTCGGCGGTTCTGGCTGCGACTTCTGCACTGGCGCGACAGCAAGCGCGGCCCGTCTTTGTCACTCTCGCCGAGCGCGGCATCGTCGGCGCGGACGCGGACGGTCACGCGGAACATGTCCCTGCGTTTTCCATGCGCGGCGAGATCGACATCGTGGGCGCGGGCGACGCGGTGACGGCGAACCTCACCGCCGCGCTGGCCGCAGGTGGGACCTTGCGCGAGGCGCTCGAACTTGCGATGGCTGCGGCCTCCGTCGTCATCCATCAACTCGGCACCACCGGCACGGCGACGGTGGAGGATCTGAGGAAGCTGCTTTTTCCGCAGGTAAGTCGTTGAGTTCCATCGCACTCCAAAAGCGGCGCTAAAGCGACCGCGCTCCAAACGCTCCGCGAATGACGAGTCGCTGGATGCTGCGTGCCAGCGTTTGGAGTGCGGTCGCTTTAGCGCCGCTTTTCCCCGCGCCCCTGCTGAAACACCTTACGTCATTTGGGATTTGTTTGGCGTTTGGGATTTGGATTTCGGAATTTAGCGAATGTGTCTCGCGAGTATGTGCTGCAACCGTTTCACGCGCCGGTCGAACTGCAAATCGACTACGCGCGCGAACTCAACGGGCAACAGCACGCGGCCGTGACCGCGCTGCCCGGCCCGGCGCTGGTCATCGCCGGCGCGGGTTCGGGCAAGACTCGCACGCTCACCTACCGTGTCGCGTATCTGCTGGAGCAGGGAATTCCGCCCGATCGCATTTTGCTTCTGACGTTCACGAACAAGGCCGCGAAGGAAATGATGCGGCGCGTCGCGGAACTGCTCGGGCGCGACCTGCCGGAACTGTGGGGCGGCACGTTTCACTCCATCGGCGCGCGCGTGCTGCGGCGACATGCGGAACGGCTCGGCTTCCGTCCTGACTTCACGATTCTGGATCGCGAAGATTCAGCGGACTTGCTGAAAGCCTGCATCGGCGAGGCGGAAATTGACGTGAAGGCCACACGTTTCCCGAAGGCCGACGTGGTGAACAACATCATCTCGATGGCGTTGAACACGCATCGCTCCGTCGCCGAAGTGGTCGCGCAAGATTACGATTACTTCGCCGCGCTCGCGCCGCAGATTGCCGACATCGCCGACCGCTACCGCAAGCGCAAGCTCACCGCGAACGTCATGGACTTCGACGATCTGCTCGCGCTCTGGCTCAAGCTCCTGCGCGAGCAGACGGAAATTTGCGAAGGCTACCAGCGCCGCTTCCAGTTCATCCTCGTGGACGAATATCAGGACACGAACAAGCTCCAGAGCGACCTCATCGATCTGCTCGGCGCGAAGCACCGGAACGTGATGGTGGTGGGCGACGATTCGCAGAGCATCTACGCGTGGCGCGGCGCGAACTTCCGCAACATCCTCGAATTCCCGAAGCGTTATCCGGGCACGAAAACTTACAAGGTCGAGATCAATTACCGCAGCACGCCGGAGATTCTTTCCGTGGCGAATGCCGCCATCGCCGCCAACACCGAACAGTTCAGCAAGCAGCTCACCGCCGCAAAAAAGTCCGGCCAAAAGCCCGTGCTGGTGGTGTGTGGCGACGGGAACCAGCAGGCGTCTTTCATCGCGCAGCGCGTGCTGGAATTGCGTGAGGAAGGGCGCAGTATGAACGAAATGGCCGTGCTCTACCGCTCGCATTTTCACGCGCTCGAACTGCAGCTCGAACTCACGCGGCGCAACATCCCGTTCAGCATCACGAGCGGCATCCGCTTCTTCGAGCAGGCGCACATTAAGGACGTGGCCGCGTATCTTAAGCTCGTGACGAATCCGACGGACGAGCTTTCCTTCAAACGGCTGGCCATGATGCTGCCGGGGATTGGCGGGAAGGGGGCGGGGAAACTGTGGGCGAAATTTTCTAGCGCGTGGTTGGCATTGAGCACGGTTCTCCCTCACCCCGGCCCTCTCACGCTGGGAGAGGGAGACAGTCAGCCCGCGTCTCGTGCTGGCGATGCCGCCTCCAAAGTTCCAGCGCTGGATGCCATTCTCCCTCTCCCAGCGGGAGAGGGCCGGGGTGAGGGAGGCCGTGACTCAATCAAGTCGGCCACGAAACAATCCATCGCCACCGCCCTCCAGAAATCCTCCAGCGCCGCGCCGAAGAAGGCCGAGAAGGCGTGGGCGCAGTTCGCCATCACGCTTTCGCAACTCGAAGTCGAGCCGGTGCGCGCGCAGCCGTGGGAGATGATTCGCATCGTGGTCGAGGCGGGCTACGAGGATTACTTGCAGGAGAATTTCGCCAACTACCGCAACCGTCTCGAAGACCTGGAGCAGCTCGCCAGCTTCGCGCGCACGTTCAAGTCCACCGAAGAATTTCTCACCCAGCTCTCGCTGCTCACGAACATCGAGGCCGACGACCAGAACAAGAAGACCAACGACGACGAGCAGCTTCGCCTCTCCACCATTCATCAGGCCAAGGGGCTGGAGTTCGACGTCGTGTTCGTGATCATGCTCTGCGACGGGCTGTTTCCGTCGTCGCGCTCCAGCGAATCCGTCGAAGGCGAGGAGGAGGAGCGCCGCCTGTTTTACGTGGCCATCACCCGCGCGCGTGACGAACTGTATCTCAGCTACCCGCTCATCCGCGCCATGCAGGCTTACGGTGGTGATGCCATGCAAATGCCCTCGCGTTTCCTGAAGGAGATTTCGCCAGAGTTGATCGACGAGTGGAATTTGCGCACTTACGGCTGATTCAGCCGCCGGTACGTCGCCGGTTCCACGCGGACAACCCGGACAGCGTTAGCACGAGCGTGCCGAGTATCGTCCCGCCGATGCTCGTGGGAATGGCCGCCACGAAACCGCCGAGTAGCGCTTTCAACAGCGCGGCGCGGAAAGAATCATGGTTGCGGCGGCGTTGAATCAGAAACACGCCGGGCGTGACAATCAGGAAAGCCAGCGGTGTCGTGATGAGCGCGGCGGCCCCGCCGGTCATGGCTTCGGGCGCGAAGAACAGCCAGTCCACGCCGAGAATCAACAGTCCGCTCGCGGGGTGCAGCCAGAATTTACGGCGCGGCAGAACTGGCGGCTCTTCGTAGCGGCGGAGTCGCACGGGAACGGGGGGCGATCCGCCTGGTCCGGGTTCCGAATTCATGCCCCCAACTTACGCAAAGCTGGCCCGATGGGGAATTCTGATTTCCTCCGCGTGAAGAAATCAGCCCGCGCCCCCAGACTTCCCGGCCTTCGGATCGCCCTTGAGCAGCGCCACCGCGTAGTCGCGGTTCATGCGCGCGATGAAGTCGAGAGAGATTTCCTTCGGGCACACCGCCTCGCAACTGCCCGTGATGGTGCAACCACCGAAACCTTCGGCGTCCATCTGATCCACCATTGCCTTCACGCGCTTGTAGCGTTCGGGCTGCCCCTGCGGCATGAGGCCGAGGTGCGAAACTTTCGCGGCCACGAAGAGCATGGCGCTCGCGTTCTTGCACGCGGCCACGCACGCGCCGCAGCCGATGCACTGCGCGGCGTCCATCGCGAGGTCGGCATTTTCCTTCGGCACGGGAATCGAGTTCGCGTCCGGCGCGGCCCCGGTGCGGACGGAGATGAACCCGCCCGCGTGCTGGATGCGGTCAAACGCCGAACGATCCACGACCAAATCCTTAATGAGCGGAAATGCCTTGGCGCGGAATGGTTCGACCACGATCTCATCGCCATCCTTGAACGAGCGCATGTAGGTCTGGCAGGTGGCGATGCCCTTGTGCGGCCCGTGCGGCTTGCCATCAATGACGAGCGAGCAGGTGCCGCAGATGCCTTCGCGGCAATCGTGATCGAAGGCAATCGGCTCCTCGCCCTGGTTCGCGAGTTCCTCGTTCACCACGTCGAGCATTTCGAGGAACGACATGTTCTCGTTCAGCCCGGGCGAGGTGTAGGTCTTGAATCCGCCGGGCGTGTTGCGGTTTTTCTGCCGCCAGACTTTGAGTGTAACTTTCATGACAATCGTTTGCGTGAGCTGTGCGTCGCAATTTTGCGCGGCATCAGGGTGTGAAAGCCCATCTCGCCGCCGGTCAGCGGCACGGGCGCGGCCATCAATTCGCGGATGGCCTCGAAGACCGCCTTGAACTGCTTGTCGTATTTATTTTCAAGCGCGGCCAGCTTGCGCGCCAGGTCGGCGTGCGTGTTGAGCAACTGCCGGAGCTGCACGAAGGCGCGCATGATGGCGATGTGGACCTGCACGGCGCGCGGACTGTTGAGCACGCCGGAAAGCATGGCCACGCCCTGCTCGGTGAAAGCGTTCACCGCGCGCACTTTCTTCAACTGCACGTCGCAGGTCAGTTCAGCCATTCCGTGAATCTCCTTCCGGCTGAGTTCCATCATGAAATCTTCCGGGAAGCGGCTGCGGTGGCGCTTGACCGCCTGGTTCAGTGTCCGGGTGTCCACGCCGTAGAGCACGGCGAGATCGCGGTCGAGCAGAACCTTCTGGCCGCGCACGAACACAATCATGCGCGTGACGCGCGCCTCGGGAATCGCCACCCGCGTCAGTGGGCCGGTTGTTTTTCGGGTGCTCACGCGCGCGGGTACAGATCACAATTTGTGATCTGTACTTTGGCTCCTTTCCATTTCGCCTTTATTTTCAATGGTTTCGTGAGTGTTGGCCTCCGGGTACGGATCACAAATTGTGATCTGTACCTTTCGTCGTCATTTGTAGCTCCGCGTGCTCATGTGGACTTCCTCGTACACGAGGGGTTCCTTGTTCAAGATCGGCGCTTTGTCGGGCGCACCGGCATATTCCCAGCCAGCCACGAAGGCGAACTGATCGTCGCGGCGTTTCACGTCGCCGGGATTCACGAGGCCCTGTTTGGTTTCGGGATCGTCGTTGGTGTATTGGTACTCCTCGCGGAAATGACCACCGCAGCTTTCCTCGCGCATCAGCGCGTCGCGGCACATGAGTTCGCCGAGTTCAATAAAGTCCGCGATGCGCCCCGCGCGTTCGAGTGACTGGTTCCAGTCCGCCGATTCGCCGAGCACGCTGACGTTCTTCCAATACTCCTCGCGCAGCGCGCTGATGGACGCGATGCCCTTCTCCAGTCCGGCCTTGGTGCGCGCCATGCCGCAGTGATCCCACATCAGCTTGCCGAGTTCCTTGTGGAAACTGTCGGGCGTGCGTTGGCCTTTGTTGCCGAGCAAACGCCTGGTCATCGTCTGAACATTTTCCTCGGCTTGGGTGAACGCGGCGTTGTCGGTCGCGGGACGCTTGCCGGGATTTTGACCGGCGAGATAGCCGGAGATGGTCGCGGGCAAAACGAAGTAGCCATCGCTCAAACCCTGCATCAGCGCGCTCGCGCCGAGACGATTCGCGCCGTGGTCGGAGAAGTTCGCCTCGCCCAGCACAAATAGGCCGGGGACGTTGCTCATCAGGTTGTAGTCCACCCAGAGGCCGCCCATCGTGTAATGCACCGCAGGATAAATGCGCATCGGCGTCTGGTAGGCGCTCTCGTTCGTGATCTCGTGATACATCGCGAACAGGTTGCCGTAGCGCTCGCGCACTTTGGTCTCGCCGAGACGGTTGATGGCAGCGGAAAAATCGAGATAGACACCAAGGCCTGTCTCGCCGATGCCACGGCCCTCGTCACAAACCGTCTTGGCCGCGCGCGAGGCGATGTCGCGCGGGGCGAGATTGCCGAACGCGGAATACATCCGCTCCAAGTAGTAGTCGCGGTCGCCCTCGGCGATGTCTGCCGGCTTCTTGCCGCAATCCTCTTTGCGCTTCGGCACCCAGACGCGGCCATCGTTGCGCAGCGACTCGCTCATCAGCGTGAGCTTCGACTGGTAATCCCCGCTGACCGGAATGCACGTCGGATGAATCTGCGTGTAACACGGATTGGCAAAGCACGCGCCCCGCTTGTAGGCGCGCCAACTCGCCGTGACGTTCGAGCCGCGCGCGTAGGTCGAGAGGTTATAGACATTGCCGTAACCGCCGGTCGCCAGCACCACGGCGTCGCCATTGTGGCGGGTGATTTCGCCGGTCTGAAGATTGCGGACGATGATGCCCTTCGCATGTCCGTCCACGACCACGAGGTCGAGCATCTCGGCGTGCGTGTACGACTTCACCCCGCCGTTGCCGATCATCTTGCAGAGCGCGGAATACGCGCCGAGCAGGAGTTGCTGGCCCGTCTGACCACGCGCATAAAACGTGCGCGACACCTGCGCGCCGCCGAACGAGCGATTGTCGAGCAAGCCGCCATACTCGCGCGCGAACGGAACCCCCTGCGCCGCGCACTGATCAATGATGTTGACCGACACTTCCGCCAGGCGATGCACGTTCGCCTCGCGCGCGCGGAAATCGCCGCCCTTGATCGTGTCGTAGAAGAGGCGATGCACCGAGTCGCCGTCGTTCTGGTAATTCTTCGCGGCGTTGATGCCACCCTGGGCCGCGACCGAGTGCGCACGCCGCGGCGAATCGTGGAAGACGAAGTTGTGCACCTCGAAGCCCAGTTCCGCGAGCGTGGCCGAAGCCGACGCGCCCGCGAGTCCCGCGCCCACAACGATGATTTTGTATTTCCGCTTGTTGGCCGGGTTGATGAGCTTCGTCGAGAACTTGTGCTTCTCCCACTTCGAGGCGAGCGGGCCGGGCGGGATGTTGGAATTCAGCGTGGCCATGTTACTTCGCCTCCTTTCCCGCCGTCGCGGTCGCAACGGTGGATTGCGCCTCGCGCTTTTTGTTCTCCACGTAATCCGAATCAATGCCCACTTTCATAAACAGTCCGACGGCAATCGCCGCGTAGCCGATAAAAATTGCGAGGCTGGCCACCTTGGCGAGCAGTTGAATGCGCGGCCACCAGACGTGATTGCGGAAGCCGAGCGACTGAAACATCGAGGCCACGCCGTGACCGAGGTGCATGAAGAGCAGCGCCTGCGCGACGAGGTAGAACAGCACGACCCACCAAACCTGGAAGCCCAGCACCATCGTCGCATACACGTCCGGCACCGTCTCGCCGTGCAGGACCGTGGTGAGTTTGCGGAAGTCGCCGACGCCATTGATGCCCGGCAGCAGCGCGGTGAAGTGCGCGAGGTGATAAACCACGAAGGCCGCGATGACCAAACCGCTGACCAACATGTAACGCGATGCGGCGGTAGAACCGTAGGCTGCCTGGCCCGCGTAAGGTTCAGGTCGCGCCGCCTTGTTCTGCGCCGAGAGCGTGACCGCCGCCGCGATGTGCAGCGCCACCATCACGAGCAGCCCGAGGCGCGCGCCCCAGAGCAGTTCGGGCGTGGATTTTAGGAAGTGGGCGTAGGCGTTGATCATCTCCGGCGGGCCGAAGACTTGCAGATTGCCGACGAGATGCCCGACGACGAAGAGAAACAGCGCGGCCCCGGTGAGGGCCATGATGTATTTCTTGCCGAGCGTTGAGTTCCAGACGCGCGAAAAAAGATTCATGAAGTTGGCCGCGAACGGCGAACGGGAGGAAATTAAAAGCGCGCGGCGTGAACGTCAACGGTGCGGCTCGCCGGGCAGGCCACCTTCGGTCACGGCCGCAGGAACTTTTGGAACTCTTCCGTGGGCGCGGCGGCAAAACTCCAGTCGCGCTCCCGCCATCGGAAACTGAGCCGCGCCGCGTGCAACGCATGATTGCTCAAAATCATCCGCGTGCGATCCGCCTCGGTCATTTCGCCCCGCACGAGGCGCAGATAAATCTCCTCGTCTCCGCCGTAAATCTTGTCGCCCACGATTGGATGGCCGGCGTGCGCGAGGTGAATGCGAATTTGATGTTTGCGGCCCGTGCGCGGCTCAACGTGCAACTGCGTGAACTCGCCACCCTGGCGTGTGAATCGTCGTTCGACCCGCGCGTGCGTCTGCGAGGCCGCGCCGTCGGCGCGCACGCAGTCTTTCACGGCCACCACGCTGTAATCGTCCTTACCCAGCGGCGCTTCGATGGTGAGTTCCTCGCCGGCCACCGAGCCGTGAACGATGGCGACATATTCTTTCCGCACCGCGTTGCGCTCGATCAATTTGCCCAGCTCACCGGCCACGGAACCGGACTTCGCGATCAGCACCAACCCGCTCGTCTCGCGGTCCAGACGGTTCACGAGCCGTCCCTCGCCGCTGCCCAAGTGCAGCCGCACGCGCCCGATGAGGCTGGAGCGTTCGTCCGTCTTCGTCGGATGACAGACGAGACCCGCCGGCTTGTTCACCACCAGCAGGTCGGCGTCCTCGTGGATGACTTCAAAAAGATCGTTCACAGTTTGTCGGAGCGCGGACCGCCGAGTCCGCGCGATCGTTTTCTACCAAACGATTACCGCTTAGCCGACAGCATGAACACGCGGACTCGGCGGTCCACGCTCCTATGTTTGAATCACTTGTCAGCCCGCCGCGCTGGCGTAGCATCCGGCCCCGATGCCTGAGAAGCGCAATGTGTGGCTGCCGGTGGTGCTGATGATCGTTTTCGCGATCACGCGCTGGCCCGGACTCATGCCGCCGAACTTCAGCGCCGCCTACGCACTGGTCTTCTGCGCGGGTGTTTTCTTCCGCAACCGGCTGGGCTGGTGGGTGCCGCTCGTGATTATGGCGCTCACCGACATCGCGCTGAATTATTTCTACTACCGTCCGCGCGGCTGGGATGGGTTTCAGATTTACCAACTGATGAACTACGCAGCCTACGCGGCGATTTTTCTGCTCGGTCGCCGGTTCAAACCGCAGGCGAATTTTCTTTCGATGGTCGGCGGCGGACTGGTGAGCGCGATTTTGTTCTACGTCATCACCAACACGGCGGCGTGGTTCTTCAACCCGTTTGGCAACGGCGAGTATCAACACACCTGGGACAGTTGGGTGCTGGCCATGACGTTGGGCACGGGCAGTTGGCCCGGCACCTGGATGTTCTTCCGCAACACGCTGCTGAGTTCCGGCCTCTTCACCGCGCTCTTTGCCGCCGCGATGAAAGTCTCCGAGCGCATGGAGTCCGCCGCCGAGAAAAAGGCCGCGAATGCCACCGCCGATTCTGAAGCGACAGACAACGAATCGCAGCCCGAAGAATCCAAAGCCTGACGCGCCCGGCATTTCTCACACGCCACTCGCCTCATGAAACTCGGCCTCATCTCGGACACACACGACTACCTCGATCCGCGCATCCCGGAACTGTTCGCGGGCGTGGATCACATCCTGCACGCGGGCGACGTGGGCCGGTCGCTCATCATCGTTGAGTTGGAACAAATTGCGCCGGTCACGGCTGTTACCGGCAACACGGATGAAGGACTCACGCTGCGCGAGACGGAACTGGTCACGCTCGGCGGGAAGAAATTTCTCATCCACCACATCGTCACGCCGGGCGTGGGTTCACCGCGAATTGATCGCCGGTTGCGCGATGATGCGCCGGACGTGGTGATGTTCGGCCACACGCACAAGCCGTTTGCGGAACAGGTCGGGAACATTTTGTTTTTCAATCCCGGCTACGCGGGACGGCAGCGCTTCGATCTCCCGCGCAGCGTGGCGGTGATGGAAATTCAGCAGGGAAAAATCTCGCACCGGTTCCTCTCGCTGTAGTGGAACCGGCGCCTTCGCCGGTTGCTAGTCCGACAGGCGCCCCCGCCTGTCGAACTGCAAGCGGGGGCGCTTGCAGGACTATGACAGCCGGGGGCGGCTGTCCCACTAAGCCAGCTTCTCGAAACTCTCCTCGATGAACGTCGTGTTCTGAATGCGCGCCAGCTTCGCGTAGAGACCGTTCGCGGCGAACAATTCATCGTGCGTGCCGCGCTCGATGATTTCCCCGGCGCGCAGGACGAGAATCTGATCCGCGCGTCGAATGGTGCTGAGGCGATGCGCGATGACGAAGCTGGTGCGGTGGGCCATCAGACGTTCCAGCGCCTCCTGAATCAGCTTCTCGGTCGCGGTGTCCACGCTCGCTGTCGCTTCGTCGAGGATGATGATGGGTGTGTTCTTGAGCAGCGCGCGGGCGATGCTCACGCGCTGCTTTTCGCCCACGCTCAATTTCACGCCGCGTTCGCCCACGCGTGAGTCGTAGCCCTCCGTCAGGCGCGTGATGAACTCGTGGCAGTTCGCGGCGCGGGCGGCGGCGAAGAGTTCCGCTTCGGTTGCGTCGAGTCTCCCGTAGAGAATGTTTTCCCGCACGGTGCCGTTGAACAGAAATGGCTCCTGGCTCACCACGCTGATTTGCGCGCGGAGTGAATCGAGCGTGAGAACGCTGGTGTCCTGGCCGTCGAGCAGGATGCGTCCGCCGGTGGCTTCGTAGAAGGCGGGGAGCAGGTTCACCAGCGTGGATTTGCCAGCCCCGGTCGGGCCGACGAGCGCGATCATTTCACCGGGACGCGCGTGAAGGGAAATGTTCTTCAACACCACGCGGTCCGGCGAGTAAGCGAAGGAGACGTTTTCGAAAAGCACGTCGCCGCGCGCCAAAGTGCCGCCAGCGTCTCGCTGGCGAGTGTTTCCTGAGTTTTTCGTGTGACTGTTGATGTCAGGCGGTTCCGCCAGCGGGACGCTGGCGGCACGTTGCGTCCGTCGCACGTTGCTCGTCTCCGTTTCAAAATCGAGAATGTCGAAAACGCGCTCGCCCGCCGCGCGCGCGGATTGCAGCATTTGATTCAGCCCGTGCAGCCGTGTGATTGGCTCGTAGAACATGCCGAGAAAAAGGAGGAAGGCGCTAAGTTCACCAATCTTCATCCCACCCGCGATGACCGCTTTCGCGCCAAACCACAGCACCAGTCCCGTGCCCAGCGTGGCGGCGAAGGCCATCGCGGGCGAGTAGTTCGCCCACGCGCGCATGACGAGCAGCGTGCCCTGGCGCAGGCCGTTCGCGCGCTCAGCGAAGCGTCCGTCCTCATGCTGCTCGCGTCCGAAAGATTTGATTTGTCGTACGCCTTGGAGGTTGTCCATGAGCAGCGCGTTCATGGCGCTGGCGGCTTCGCGCTGCGCGCGGTAACGGCGGTGCGCCGTGCTCGTGTACCAATACACGCCGCCCGCCAAAATCGGCATCGGCATCAGCGCGAACGCGGTGAGCGTGGGATTCATGTGCAGGAGAAACGCCATCACGCCGAACAGTTGGAGGATGGCAATCGTGCCTTGCTCTATGCCGTCAATGAGCAGGCGCTCGACGGAGTTCACGTCTTCCAGCACGCGCGTCATCAAGTCGCCCGAGGATCGTTGATCGAAGTAATTCACCGGCAGGCGCTGGAGTTTCCCATACACCTCGCGGCGCATGTCGTAGATCACGTTCTGCTCGAAGGTGTTGTTCAGCCGGATTCGCAGACTGTTGAACACTTCGCGCAGGAAAAACGCCCCAAGGATGGCCAGCATCGCCCACGTTAACTGGTCGGAACGCCGTCCGCCGATGACGTCATCAATCACGAACTGCGTCAGCTTCGGGTAGCACAGCGAGCACGCCAGCATGAGCAGCGCGCAGCCAATGGTGCCGGCGGCCATCCACGGATAGGGCCGCAGGTACGTCGTAACCCGGCGAATAATTTCCCAGTTGCCGCGTTTGCGTGCGGCAATCGTGGGGTCGGGCCGTGGAGAAAGTGCCGCGTGCGCCATCGTTCAGGGGTGTTGGATTTTCATTCCTGCAATTGGAGTGAGCTTTGCTGATACGGCCACCCGGAGCAAAAAAGAATTTCAATTTCGAGCGAATGACACATTGTTTCGACATGTTTCCAGCGGTGGACACGCGCGATTTGCCCGCAGTAAAGGGCGAGGTCGCGGGCATTTTTGCGGCGCTGTTTCCCGAGGCGGAAGCCGCCTTCATCCCGCGCGCGTTCGGCTGGGCGGACGACTGGTTCAAGGGAAATTACCACGGCTATCAGGCGGTTGACGCGCGCTATCACGATCTCGAACACACGCTGCAAGGCACGCTTTGCCTCGCGCGGTTGTTGCGCGGACGGCATTTCTCCGGCACGAACCCGGTGCTCACGCCGGTGATGTTTGAACTCGGGCTGCTCGCCATTCTCGCGCACGACACCGGATACTTGAAGCGCACCGACGATACCGAAGGCACGGGCGCGAAATATACGCTCACGCATGTACGCCGCAGCGGAGAGTTCGCCGCGAAATTTTACGCCGCGCAGGGCTACAGCGCGGGCGACATCAGCGCGGTGCAAAGCATGATTCGTTGCACGGGCGTGAACGCGAACCTGAGCGCCATTCCCTTTGCCAGCGAGTTGGAGCGTGTAGTCGGCTACGCGCTCGGCACGGCGGATTTGCTCGGGCAGATGGCCGCGCCGGATTACGTGGAGAAGTTGCCGGTGCTCTACGCGGAGTTCGCCGAGGCTGCGCGTTTCAATGGCCCGAACGCCACGAAATCCATCCAGTTCTCCAGTGCCGAAGAAATGATGCGGAAGACGCCCGCCTTCTGGGAAAAATACGTCTGGCCGAAAATCAACGGCGACTTCGGCGGGTTGCACCGCTATCTCGCCGATCCGTTTCCCGACGGGCCGAACTATTACCTCGACTGCATTGAGGCGAACATTGCGCGACTGCGCGAGAGTGCTGCGAAGCAGGCCGCACGGTGATGGGTGCGTCAGGCCGGGTTGAGCAGGGTTCAAGGCGGGATTTTCGAACACCTCACGCCGAGTCCTCGAAGAACGCAAAGGCCGGAAAAATTTCTCATCTTTTCGCCCTTCGAGGACTTGGCGTGATGAGCATTTGCCCGCAATTTCAACCGTCGCTGGAAAAGTTATTCACGAACACCACCAAAGCCGAAATGGATGGTTGACTCCAAAATGCGCTTTGATACTTTCCCCGCTCCTTAAATCAGGAAATTGGATGAAAACGTATTTGCCGAAAGACTATTTGGAGCAGCGCAAGTGGCACATCATTGACGCCGATGGCGTGGTGTTGGGCAAGCTCGCTGAAAAAGCGGCCGACTTGTTGCGCGGCAAACATAAACCCATCTTCACCCCCATGTGGGACGCCGGCGATTTCGTCGTCGTGATCAATGCCGAGAAGATCAAGGTCACGGGCAAGAAGGAAACCGAGAAGTTCTACATGAGCTACTCCGGTTGGCGGGGCGGCGAGAAATACGTCTCCGTCCAACAACTCCGCGCCAAGAACCCGGAAGAAATCATCCACAAGGCCGTCTGGGGCATGATTCCCAAGAACCGCCTCGGCAAGCAACTCGTCACCAAGCTGAAAGTTTACAAAGGGCCGGAACATCCGCACGCGGCCCAGATGCCCGCTCCCCTCAAGATTAAGTAATCCAATTTTCTATGGCTACCCAGACTCAGGAATTCCTCGGCACCGGACGTCGCAAGACCGCCGTGGCGCGCGTCCGCCTCTCGGCTGGCGCGGGCAAGATCACGGTCAATGGCCGTGCCTTTGAAGTTTATTTCCCCACCGAATCTTTGCGCGGTGTGGTCAACTCCCCGATGCTCCGCACGGACACCACGACCAAGTATGACGTGGCCGTGAACGTCATCGGCGGTGGGCCCCAAGGCCAGGCTGGCGCGGTGCGCCACGGCATCTCTCGCGCGCTGCTCGAAGTGGACGCGAATCTCCGTCCCGCGCTCAAGGCCGAGGGTTACCTCACGCGCGATTCCCGTATGCGCGAGCGTAAGAAGTACGGCCAGCCCGGTGCGCGCCGCCGCTTCCAGTTCTCGAAGCGTTAATCCGCAGACCGATTTACAAACCCCGCTGGCGCGAGCCGGTGGGGTTTTTTCTTTTGGTCGCACAAAATTCAAACGAAGCATCGAACCCTGTAACTGCCCGCACACTTCACCGAGCAGGAGGAGACGAAATTCAAGTTGAGCCAGAACCGGAAGCCCGAGGACATCGCCGGTGCGGTGGCGGCGTTGAGCCAGTCGGAGAATCAAACCGAGCGCGAACTTGCCGTGCTAATGAAAAGCCAATACGAACTGACGCAGCAAAGTTGAGAATTCAATGAGCATCAAAAAAATCGGCATCGTCGGCGCGTCGGGGTATTCGGGCGAGGAACTCGTCTATCGGATGCTCACGCATCCGCACGCGCAACTCGTGGCCGTGACTTCGCGGCAGCACGCGGGGCAGACGGTGGCGCAGGTCTTCCCGAAATTCTCGCAATACGCGCGCGCGAAGGAATTGCGCTTCAGCGATCCGAACACCGGACTGCTGGCGACGCAGTGTGATGTGGTGTTCCTCGCGCTGCCGCACGGCGTGGCGGCCGAGTTCGCCGTGCCGCTGGTCAACGCGGGCGTGCGGGTCATTGACCTGAGCGCGGACTTCCGGCTCAAGAGCGCGGAGGTGTACAAGGAATTTTACGCGCACGATCATCCCGCGCCGGAGCTGCTGGCGAAGTCGGTGTATGGCCTGCCGGAAATTTACCGCGACCAGATCAAGGATGCGCTGCTCATCGCGTCGCCGGGGTGTTACCCCACGAGCATCATCGTGCCGCTCGCGCCGTTGCTGCGGGCGAAGTTGATTAAGCCGGAGTCCATCATCGCGGATTCGTTGAGCGGCGTGAGTGGTGCAGGACGGAAGGCGGAACTGGATTACCTCTTCGTGGAGTGCAACGAGAGCGTGCGGCCTTACGGCGTGCCGAAGCACCGGCACCTTTCCGAGATCGAGCAGGAGCTTTCGTTCGCGGCGGGCGAGCAGATCAAAATCCAGTTCACGCCGCATTTGATTCCCGTGAACCGTGGCATCCTCACCACCATCTACGCCGCGCCCGCGAAACATTTCTCCACCCCCGCCGAGATGGCCGCGCTGGCGAAGCAGATCGAGGAAGCGTATCGCGCCGCGTATGCGCACGAACCGTTCGTGCGCCTGCTCGAAGGCAAGGCGCTGCCCGACACCAAGAACGTCGTCGGCACGAACATGATTGAATTCGCGTGGCGACTCGACCCGCGCACCGGGCGTCTGATCGTGATGAGCGCCGAGGACAACATCGTGAAGGGCGCGAGCGGCCAGGCGGTGCAGAGCCTGAATGTGATGTGCGGCTGGCCGGAGACGGCGGGCTTGCTCTAAACTGGCGCGTTGTTCCGGCCATCTGAATGGTTTAGGATGAGCGTCAATGGACTCCGCCAGCGTTGAGAATATCCGGCGAATCACGGCCCCACTGCGCCGTTCCTGTAGAGTATTGGTGCTGATCATCTGCTGGGCGGTTTCTTCACCCGGACTGCTCCAAGCCGCGAGCTATCCGAGCAACTGTGTGGATTCAGCCGGCACGAAAGATCCGACGTTCTATCGTCCGCCTGAACCCCACACTTTCGTGGGTGCCTCGTTGAGCACAGTGGAGCTTGCGACGGGACAGATCATGGTCGCACTGTTTGGAACTTACGTGGGCGGACTGCCCGACCCTGTGGAGCGCAGCCTGTTGGTGCGATTGAACTCCGATGGAACTCCTGACCTTTCGTTCAACTTCGGCGATGGCGATTTCAATGCCGTTCATGTCTTTGCGGTGTCAAGCAATGGACTGCTGGCCGTGGCGACATGGGGCTTTGGAACCGAAGGTTTCTTTAACGGGCACTTCCATGTGTCACGCAGCGATGGCATCAGAATTTTTTCCACGCAAACATCCGCCGACCATAGCACGCTGGTGCGCGCCATCGCTTGGGATGCCGAGGGGCGAGTGGTGATTGGCGGCAATTACACTCCATTTCACGAGGGAATGGCCGGAGGGCTAGCACGACTCAACGGGGACGGAACTCTCGACGCAACCTTTGTTCCAGCCACCAATTTCAGCTTTGTCATCGGACTGGCGGTGCAGGCGGACGGCAAACTCTTGGTTCTAGATGCCGGCAAGTTGCATCGGCTGATGCCGGATGGGTCCTTTGACATAAATTTTTTGCCAGTTCACTTCGACGATTGGTTTGCGGATCGCGACCCACATCCGCCGGCGGCCCTTGTTTTGCAACCGGACGGCAAGATTCTCGTCGCGGGTCCATTCAGTGTTGTGAACGGTGCGTCGTGTCACTCCGTGGTGCGCTTGAACAGCAATGGTTCGCGCGACATGGATTTTGATGCGGGCAGCGGCGCGGTCGGGGGGTGGCGTCCCGGAATCCAGCTCGCCTTGCAGTCCAACGGCAAAATTCTTCTGGCGGGCGGTTTTACTTCATTCAATGGCGTTGCTCGAAGCGGCGTGGTTCGGCTGCGCCACAACGGGACGGTTGACGCAACCTTCAACACGGAAGGTCAATTCGACGACGCGCGCTCGGTCACAGTCCTCGGCAGCGGGCGCTTGTTGGTGACTGATTACTTAGGCTTCTTTGGCGGCAGTATGTCGCCGCACCGGTTGCTCGGTGATCCGGCGATCCAAATGTTCCAGCCCACGATGCTCGGCCCGAATCAGGTGGCGCTCGAATTCAGTTCCGTGCCGGGTGTGCCGTATGTGCTTCAACAATCAACCAACCTCACGAACTGGCAACGCCTTGCCACCAACACGGCTGGCGACTGCCGTCATCGTTTCACGAACGGTCTGAGCGGCCCCCCGGCTTTTTTCCGCGTGCTGCGCCAGGATTGAGTTCAATCCGAAACAATTGGCTTGTTCTCAACCGTCGCCTTGCTCCCTTTGTGCGAACTGCTTAACTCCCTCGCATGACGTCCGCCGATGCATTCGATTCCATCTCCGGCAGCGGCGATGACTTTCAGCAAGTCGTCGCGCTGTGCGAATCGTTGCACGACTACTGTTTGATCGGCGGCCTCGCCATCAACTGCTACGTCGAGCCGGTGTACACCATGGACGCGGATTTCGCGCTGGCGGCCGCGCACCTTGACGCCGTGAAGCAACGGCTCGCCCCATTGGGCTTCAGGATCGAAGACCATCCGCACTCGCTCAACGCGCTGCGGGCTGGCAGCCAGTTGAGCATCCAATTCACGAAAGATGATCGCTACGCCGGCTTCCCGGCTCGCGCCGAAATGCGAGAGACGCTCGGCGTCCGCCTGCGCGTGGCCTCGCTGCCCGATCTCGTGCAGGCCAAAACCTGGGCGTGGTCCGACCCGCAACGCCGGCTCTCCAAGCGCAAGAAGGATGAACTTGATCTCATTCGCATCGCGGAAAAATTTCCTGAATTTCTGCCCGCCTTGCCCGAGGCCATTCGCCGGCAAATGAGTTGAACCCGGTTGCGCCAAAAAATTCTTCCGTGCCCACTTCTGAACAAGAAATTATCCCACTCCGCCGCCTCTGCGTCTTCTGCGGCTCCAGCCGGGGTGACAATCCCGCCTACCTCGCCGCCGCGCAGGACGTGGGACGCACGCTCGCGCAGCGCGGTGTCGGCCTCGTCTATGGCGGCGGCAACATCGGCTTGATGGGCGCGCTGGCGGATGCGGCGCTCGCGGCGGGCGGCCATGTCATCGGCGTGATTCCCGAATCGTTGCTGGCAAAGGAAGTCGGCCATCGCGGCCTGCCGGATTTGCGCGTCGTGAAAACCATGCACGAACGCAAGGCGTTGATGGCCGAACTCAGCGACGGCTTCATTGCACTGCCCGGCGGCTTCGGCACCTTCGAGGAATTTTTTGAAGTGCTGACGTGGTCGCAACTCGGTTTGCATGCGAAGCCTTGTGGCGTGTTGAACGTCGCGGGCTTCTTCACGCCGCTGTTGCAACTGATCGATCACGCGGTCGCGGAAGGTTTCATCCGCCCGGCGCATCGCGAACTGGTGCTGGTGGATGATTCTTTGGAGCGATTGTTGGAACGGATGAAACAGTTCGAGCCACCGACGGTTCACAAGTGGATCGACCGCGACGAGGTGTAGCCTCAGCGCTCGCGGGTGACGACGCCTTCGATCACGATGACTTGCCCTTCGGCCAGTTGCGTCGTCGCACCGTCGCGTTTGATGATTTTGCCGTCGCTGAAAACTTTCGTGCCGTCGTTCATCATAATGGTGCGACCCGGTTTGACCGTGAGCAGCGAGCCGTCCTTCTGCACTTTCACTTTGCCATCTTGCAGCGTGATGGTGTCGCGGGCGGGCAGCGCGCCGCCTTTGAGTTGAAAGATTTCGCCATCAAGCATCCGGCGCGGGGAGCCGGTCGCCGGAGTCACTTTGCCATCAGGATAAACAAGGGTGCCGTCGCTGATTTTCACCGGCTCGCGGGCGGGCGCGGCCTCGCCGTCCTGCACGAGAATCACCCGTCCGCGGGTGAGTGTGACGTGGTTGACGATGGGCTGGACGGTGCCGTCGGGACGGTTCAGGGTGCCTTCCTTGGTGATGGATTCGCCTTCGCGCAGCATGCGCAGCGTGCCGCCTTGCACGGTGAAGGTGCCGTTGGTCTTCACGATGACCTCGAAGGGCAGGGTAGCCTCATTCGGCGCAAGCAGTTCTTTCGCGCCGGGCCAGGTGAGAACTTTGCCGCCTTGAAATTGAACTTTGTCGAGAGTGCTGGGCGTCGCCGCGAACGTGACGGCGGCGCAAGCCAGGAGCGCAAGGCCCGGAACGATGAATTTCATAACAGTAGATAAGCTCCCTGTTCAGCGGCAGCAAGCGGGCGCGGCTTGACCCCGGCGTGACGGAGCGCGGACCGCCGAGTCCGCGCGATCATCCTCCGTCGAACATTTGCCCACCACCGAGGATTTATGAACACGCGGACTCGGCGGTCCGCGCTCCGTTCGGGCCGGGAAATCATCTTCCCAAATTCATCGGCTCCTTTACGTTCGCGCGCGATGATTTCTGTGGTTGGCAATCCTGCGCTCGAAGCCCTGGTCGCGTGTGTCGCGCCGGCTTTCGTGTTCGGGCAGGTCTGGCTGCAACGCCGCGGGGAAGAATTTATTTTGCAGCACGAGGCAGATCGGGACGCGGAGAATTTGCGCGCCATCTCAGTATCAGAGCTTCGTGAACTCGCGCAGTTCACCGAGCGCGGAGCGTTTCGTCCGCTCAAGAGCGCACCCACCTTGCGGCGCGGGTGGCAGTGCATGGCGCGAGACGAGGCGGAACTCGATGCAGCGCTGCGTCACCTCTACCCCGGCGGCGTGGCGGACTGGTTTGCGGCGCGTCAGGAGCCGCCGCCCGCCATCAGCTACCGCGCCTTCACCGCTCGCCAGACCGGCATGTATCGCATCACCGCGATGCTGGACGACGGGCAAGCCGCGTTGGTCGCGCGCGCGGGCTGTCACCGGAACTTTTGCCTGAAACGCCGGCTGTGGACGGTGGAAGGTTTGGCATCGGAAAGCGTGGTAGAGAAATCTGAACTCGCCTGCCTGGAGCCGTGCGCGGTGTTGATGGAGTTCGCCCGTGCCGTGATACGAATCGAACAAAAAGGCGGCGAAGCAGTCTCAGTGTCAGGTTCCGCCGCGCCGTCCGACCAAGCCGGGGGAGCCGAAGTGCGCGAGGGAGATTTTTCGTCCCCCTTGAATCCGCGCTTCCAACAGTGGCGGCTGGAAAAAACCCAGTCCTCCTCGGTGTCGAAAGTAAATTGATGAAAACAAACTTGTTCAAACGTGTGGCCATCGTGGCCGTGGCTTGTGTGCTCGCCCTGTCCTGGGCGGCGGACAATGAGCCGAAGAAGGACGACGCCGCCGACACCGCGTGGCAGGAGGCGGTGAAAGCCCTGCGCCCGCCGCCGACGCCCCCCGAGTGGCGCACGAAGGAGCCGAGCCAGTCGGAAGTCGAGGCGTGGGAGAAGAAGAACGGCGCTCTCGCCGCCGGTGCCGCCGACCTGATGAAAAATTTCTACACGAAGTATCCCGCGCACGCGAAAGCGTCCGACGCGCGCCGACGCGAGGTCGAACTGCTCGGCGCGGCCGTGCAACTGGGCCAGACGAATCTGAACGCGCGCTTCGAGGGCTTGCAGGAGAAGCGCCTGAGCGATCCCACGGTGCCGGAGGCGGAGAAGTTTGATCTCCGCACGCAGCGCATTCTCCGCACTCTCTCCGAGGCGGACGCGACGAAGCCCGCCGCCGCGCTCGCGAAGGCGGAGAAGGCCACGCGCGATTTGCAGTCGGACTTTCCGAAACGCGACGAAGTGTTCGAGCTGTTCACCATGATCGCGCAAGGCCACCTCGACGCGGGCGATCTCACGAAGGCCCGGGCCATGTTGGAGGAGATCGCGAAGAAGGCGTCCGACGACGCGAAGGAATCCGCGCAAACGCAGTTACGGAAACTGGATCGCGTGGGCAAGCCGCTCGAACTCAGCTTCACCGATGTGAACGGCAAGCTGGTGAGCCTGAAAGATTACGCCGGCAAAGTCGTGCTCGTGGATTTCTGGGCGACCTGGTGCGGCCCGTGCCGTGCCGTGCTGCCCGAGGTGAAGGAGACTTACGCCAAGTATCGCGCCAAAGGCTTCGAGATCATCGCCATCAGCTTCGACAAGGAGAAGAGCGACCTCACGAAATTCATCGCCGAGGAAAAGATGACCTGGCCGCAATACTTCGACGGCCTCGGCTGGGAAAATAAGCTGGGGCAGAAGTTCGAGATCAGCAGCATTCCCACCGTGTGGCTCGTGGACAAGAAGGGGAACCTGCGCGAACTCAACGCGGGCAGCGGCCTCGTGGGCAAGGTGGAGAAGCTGCTGGCGGAGAAGTAAGCCCGCGCGCCCAGCTTGCCAGAGGTGTCTGAGAATGTGGCGGCCAGCAGAGATGCTAGCCGCCCTATTTTTTTAGACTGGCTTAGAGCGACGTGAAATAGCCGCGCAATCCCGGGGCGGTCAGCTTGTGCTTGGTGCGGGCGAATTTGAACGTCCACGTCGCCACTTCGCCGGTCTGGTAGCCCAGCGTCGGCTGGTCGAAGGAGACTTGCAGCACGCCTCCGTTCCACGCGGTGCGCGTGTAGTTGTAGCGGCCGGTCTTGATCGGCACGCCGTTCGAATCCTCGACCACGAAGGTGTCCGCCTCGAAGACGAAGGTGCCGCGCGAGGTCTGGCCCGCGCGGGTGAAGGTGCAGGTCAGCACGCGGCCTTCCAGCGCGGCGAGCGCGAGGTTCCCGGAGGTGAGTGATTTGTCTGCGCGCACGAAGGCGTTCGCGGCGGCGGCCAGCAGCTTGGAGCGGCCGGAGTTGTTGCTCGTCGTGGTCATGCTCGCCAGCGTGGTCACGATGCCGTCCAGATAATTACTCGCGCTCTTCGTGTACTTCGACGGCGCGAGCGACGCGGCGCGCGTGTAGTGCGTGGCCAAATCCGTCCCCAACAATTCCGCCACGCAGTTGCCCGCCTCGCCCAGCGCCTTGTTCGCGGCGGAATCATGCAGCGGCCCGAGTTGCGGCGTCATGGTGCGGAAGAGCAGCACACCGTACTGCGAGCAGGTCGCGTTCGTCGGCACGGCCTGGCGCGCGCGAATTGCCGCAGCGAAGACCGCGCTGCGCGCCGCCATCACCTCGTCAAGTTCCGCGAAGCAGTTCTGGCAGCCGCCGATCGTCGTCGTGTTGTCGCTCACCGTGATCGTCACCAGCGTGGGCGTGGAGACATCCAGCGTGTCGCTCACCTCGTAGGCGAACGTGTCGTTGCCGACAAATTCCGCTTCCGGCGTGTAGCTGAAACTGCCGTCGAGATTCAGCACCACCGTGCCGTGCGCGGGCGGCAGCACCAGCCCGGCAAACAACGGATCGGCGTCCGCGTCGTTGTCGTTGATCAGCACGCCCGAGGTCGCAGGGATTTCCAGCGCCGTGTTGCGCGTGGTGAAAAACGTGTCCGAGACCGCGACCGGAATCGCGTTCGTCTGCACCGGCTCCGTCACCGTGATCGTCACGAGCGTCGTCTCCGAACTGTCCAGGCCGTCGTCCGCCTCGTAGCTGAACTGCACCGTGCCGAGGAAATCCGCCGGCGGCGTGAACACAAATCCGCCGTTCCAGTTCAACGTGACCGTGCCGTGGTTCGGTGGCGTGACCAGCGAGACCATCATGGTGTCGCCGTCCGCGTCCGAGTCGTTCTTCAACACGCCGTTCAGCCAGGACATGTAAAGCGGCGTGTTCTTCAACGCGGCAAACGTGTCCGCCGTCGCGACCGGCGCGATGTTCTCCGGCGGCGGCGGGTTCACGGAAATGGTCGCGGTGATGGTCGCCGAGCTGTTCGAGCCGTCGCTGGCGTAATAGCTGAACGAATCAAGGCCGAGGAAGTCCACCCCGGGAACGTACGTGAAGCTGCCGTCGCCGTTGAAGGTCAGCGCGCCGTGCGTCGTGGCGCTCACGAGCACTGCGGTCAGCACGTCGCCGTTCGCGTCCGTGTCGTTCACCAGCACGCCGGAGTGCGCCTCGATGACGAGCGTTTGATTGATGAGTCCGTCGTAATGATCCAGCGCGGCGACCGGCGGGACGTTCGCGGCGGGCGGTTCGTTGACCCGAATTGTCGCCACCGCCGTCGTGCTCGCAATGCCGTCGCTCACACGATAGCTGAAGCCATCCACGCCCGTGAAACCGGCGCGCGGCGTGTAGAGAAAACTGCCGCCCGGCGCGAGCACCAGCGTGCCGTTGGCGACTGGCACGGCGACCGATACAGTCAGCGTGTTGCCGTCCACGTCCGTGTCATTGGCCAGCACGCCGGACTGCGTCCCCACGCTCAAAGCCACACCCCGTACGGTGGAATACGATTCGCCCGTCGCGACCGGCGGCGTGTTCGCGGGCAGTTGCACGGTGATGAAAACCGTGGCCACGCCCGAGTTCGTCAGGCCGTCGAGCGCGCGATACGTGAAGCTGTCCGCGCCCGTGTAATTCGCCACCGGCGTGTAGCTGAAGCCGCCGTTCGTGTTCAGCGCCACCGTGCCGTGCGCCGGGCCGGTGACGAGCGCGGCGAACAGCGCGTTGCCGTCCGCGTCCGTGTCGTTCGCGAGCACGCCGGATGGCGCGATGGTGAGCAAGGTGTTGCGCGTGACGGAATAATTTTCGTTGCGCGCGACCGGCGCGACGTTCGACGGCGGCAGCACATTGATGGTCACGGTGGAGATGCCCGAGTTCGTCACGCCGTCGTTCGCGCGGTAGGCGAAGCTGTCCGCGCCGACAAAGAGATTCGTGGGCGTGTAGTTCAGGCTGCCGTCCGCATTCAACGTCAGCGTGCCGCGCGCGGGCGGGCTGACGAGCATCGCGGTCAGGGTGTCGCCGTCCGCGTCGGTGTCGTTCGCGAGCACGCCGGACGCGGCGCCCAGGGTCAGCGCGGTGTTGCGCCGCGTGGAGAAAGTGTCCGCCACGGCCACGGGCGCGGCGTTCGAGTTCTGCACCGTGATCGTCACGGTCGCGCTGGCGGAGAAGGCCGTGCCGTCGCTCACGCGATAGGTGAAGCTGCCGGAGCCGGTGAAATTCGCATTCGGCGTGAAGGTGAAACTTCCGTCCGCGTTCAAGTCCAGCGTGCCGTGGGTGGGCGCGGTGACGAGCGACGCGGTGAGGTCGTCGCCGTTCGCATCCGTGTCGTCGGCGAGCAGGCCGGTCCAGATGGAAATGTTCAGCCCGATGTTCTTCAACGTGGTGTAGCTGTCGCCGTTCGCGACCGGCGCGGTGTTCGTGATGAAAAGATTCACCGTCGCGTTCGCCGAGTTCAACGCGCCGTCGCTCGCACGATACGTGAAGCTGTCCGCGCCCGCGTAACCCGGCGTGGGCGTGAAGATGAAATTGCCGTTCGCATTCAGCGTGATCGAACCGTGGGCCGGGCCGCTGACCAGTGAGGAAGTGAGGATGTCGCCATCGGGATCCAAGTCATTCGCCAGCAGGCCGAGCGCGGGGACGTTGAGCGTGGAATTTTTCCCGAGCGAATAATTTTCCCCGACCGCGACGGGCGCTCCGTTGGAGTTGTTGATGGAAATCGTCACCGTCGCCGCGGGTGAGAAAGTCGAACCGTCGTTGACGCGATACGTAAAACTGTCCAAGCCGAAATAATTGGCCGCGGGCGTGAAGATGAAGCTGCCATTCGCACTCAACGTGAGCGCGCCGTGCGCGGGCGCTGTGACCACGGAGGCCGTGAGCGCGTCGCCGTTCGCATCCGCGTCATTCGCCAGCAGGCCCAGAAGCGCCGGGACATTCAGGCCGATGTTCTTCCTGGTGCTGAAACTGTCCGGGGCCGCGACCGGCGGATTGTTGGTGACGCTGAGCGTGACGGTGGTGCTGGGGGAGTTCGTCTCGCCGTCGGTGGCGCGATAAACAAACGTGGCGTTGCCTGTGAAATTCGCCGCCGGGGAGTAATTGAAACTGCCGTCCGCGTTCAGCGCGAGCGCGCCGCTCGCCGGGGCCGTGATCAGCGTGACGGTGAGATCGTCGCCGTCCGGGTCGCTGTCATTCGCCAGCACGCCCGCCGCTGTGGCAATGGCGCGCGGCGTGTTCTTCGCGAAGGAATAGCTTTCCGCCACCGCCACCGGAGCGCCGTTCGAACTGTTGATCGTGAGCGACACCGTGGCGGGCGCGGAGAACAGCGCGCCGTCGCTGACGCGATACGTGAACGAATCCCCGCCGACGTAATTCGCGGCCGGCGTGAAGGTGAAGCTGCCGTTCGCGCTCAAGTTCAGCGTGCCGAACGCGGGCGCGGTCACGACCGAGGCTGTCAGGGCATCGCTGTTCGGATCCGAGTCATCGGCGAGCAGGCCGCTCGCGGCGTTCACCGTCAGGCCGATGTTTTTGCTCGTGACGTAGTTGTCGTTATTCGCGACGGGCGGGGTGTTCGTGACGTTGATGGTCACGAGGGCGTTCGCCGAGTTCACCGTGCCGTCATTCGCGCGGTAGGTGAAAGTGGCCGCGCCCGTGAAGTTCGCTGACGGCGTGAAAGTGAAACCACCATTGGCATTCAACGAGACCGAGCCGCCCGTGGCGATGCCGACCACAGCGGCAGTGAGCGCGTTGCCTTCCGCGTCCGTGTCATTCGCGAGCACGCCGTTCGCAGCGATGACGAGTGGAAGATTTTTCGCCGTGACATAGCTCTCCGGGTTCGCGACCGGCGCGGTGTTCGTGATGGAAAGCGTGACCGTGATGCTGGCCGAGTTCGCCGAGCCATCACTGGCGCGATAGATGAAGCTGTCTGCACCTACGTAATTCGCCGCCGCTGTGAACGTGAACCCGCCGTTGGGATTCAGGCTCAACGTGCCGTGGGCCGGGCCGCTGACCAGCGTGGCCGAGAGCGTGTCGGCGTCGGGGTCGGAATCATTCGCCAGCACGCCCGCCGACGGCACGGTGAGCGTGGTGGATTTCGCTAGCGCGTAACTGTCGGCGACGGCCACGGGCGCTCCGTTCGAGTTGTTGATCGTGAGCGAAACGGTGGCGTTCGCGGAGAACAGTGCGCCGTCGGTGACGCGGTAGGTGAAGGAATCTGTGCCAGTGTAATTCGCCGAGGGCGTGAAGTTGAAACTGCCGTTCGCATTGAAAGTGAGCGTGCCCTGCGCGGGCGCGGCGACGATCGAGGCGGTCAACGGGTCGCCGTTGAAGTCTGTGTCGTCCGCGAGCACGCCATTCGCGGCGATGACGTTGAGTCCGATGTTTTTGCTGGTGGCATAGCTGTCGTTGTTCGCGACCGGCGGCGTGTTCGTGATGATGAGCGTGACCGTGGTGTTCGCGGAGTTCGTGGCCCCGTCGCTGGCGCGATACGTGAAGCTCGCCGCGCCGGTGAAACCGGCCGTGGGCGTGAACGTGAAGCCGCCGTTCGCGCTCAATGAAACCGCGCCCCCCGTGGCGCTGCCCACCACCGCCGCGGTGAGCGCCTGGCCGTCCGGGTCCGAATCATTCGCCAACACGCCGGGCGCGGCGACGGTGAGCGGAACATTCTTTGCGAGCGAATAACTTTCGACCAACGCGACCGGGGCGGCGTTGGAGTTATTGATCGAGACGGTCACGGTCGCGCTCGCGGAGTTCGTGGCCCCGTCGCTGGCACGATAAGTGAAGCTGTCCGTGCCGACGAAGTTCGCGGCGGGATTAAAAGTGAACGTGCCGTTCGCGTTCAATGTGAGCGCGCCGTTGGCGGGCGGTGTCACGACGGACGCGGTGAGTGCATCGCCATTGGCATCCGAGTCATTCGCCAGCACGCCCGCGCCGGTGATGGAAAGTCCGATGTTTTTCACCGTGGCAAAACTGTCGGCGCTCGCCACGGGCGGCGTGTTGGTGATGTTGAGCGTGACGGTGGTGCTGGCGGAGTTCAAAGAGCCGTCCGTGGCCCGGTAGTTGAAACTGTCGCCGCCCATGAATCCAAAAGCCGGCGTGTAGCTGAAGCCGCCATTGCCGTTCAAGACGAGTGTGCCGTTCGCGGGACTGCTGACGAGCACGGCGGTCAGCACGTTGCCGTCGGGGTCCGAATCATTTGCGAGCACGCCCGCCGCCGGGATGTTCAGCGTGGTGTTTTTTGCACCCGCGAAATTTTCCGACGCCGCGACCGGAGCGCCGTTGGAGTTGTTGATGGAAATGGTGACGGTGGTGCTGGCCGAGTTCGTGGTGCCGTCGTGGGCGCGGTAGGTGAAGGAGTCGGTGCCGACGTAATTGGCATTCGGCGAGAAGGTGAAGCTGCCATTGGCGTTGAGCGCCAACGTGCCGCGCGTCGGCGCGCTGACCACCGAGGCGGTGAGCGCGTCGTTGTTCGCGTCGGCGTCATTGGCGAGCACACCTGCGTTGGCGGCGACCGTCAGGCCGATGTTTTTAAGCGTCACGAAACTGTCCGCCGCCGCGACGGGTGGCGTGTTGGTGATGTTGAGCGTGACGGTGGTGCTGGCGGAGTTCGTCACGCCGTCGCTGGCGCGGTAGGTGAAGCTGGCCGCGCCGGTGAAACCTTGCGCCGGGGTGTAGAGGAAACTGCCGTCGCCCTCGAGCGCCAGCGTGCCGCTGGACGGGCTGGTGATGAGCACGGCGGTCAATGAGGTGCCGTCCACGTCCGAGTCATTCGCGAGCACGCCCGGCGCGGCGACGGCGAGCGGGACATTTTTCGCCAGCGCATAACTGTTCGCCAAGGCCACAGGCGCGGCGTTCGAGTTATTGATGGTGAGAGTGACGGTGGCGTTCGCGGAGAACAAAGAGCCGTCGCTCACGCGGTAGGTGAACGAGTCCGCGCCGACGTAATTCGCGGTGGGGCTGAAGGTGAACCCGCCATTCGCATTGAGGATCAAGGTGCCACGCGCAGGCGCGGTGACGATGGACGCGGTAAGCGCGTCGCCGTTCGCGTCCGCATCATTGATGAGCAGGCCCGCGCCCGCCGCGATGGTCAGGCCGATGTTCTTCAAGGTGGCAAAACTGTCGGCGGTGGCGACGGGCGGGGTGTTGGTGACGCTGAGCGTGACGGTGGTGTTGGCCGAGTTCGCGGTGCCGTCGCTGGCGCGATAGACGAAGCTGGCGTTGCCCGTGAAACCTGCGGCGGGCGTGTAGCTGAAGCCGCCGCTGGCGCTCAACGTGAGCAAGCCGCTGGCGGGCGCGGTCACGAGCGTGGCGAAGAGGGTGTTGCCCTCGGGGTCGGAATCATTCGCCAGCACGCCCTCGGCGGGGATGTTCAGCGGGGTGTTTTTCGCGAGCGAATAGTTTTCGGCGACGGCGACGGGAGCGCCGTTGGAGTTGTTGATGGTCAGCGAGACGGTGGCGCTGGCAGAGAACAGCGCGCCATCGCTGACGCGGTAGGTGAACGAGTCCGCGCCGGTGTAGTTCGCCGTGGGTGTGAAGGTGAAACTGCCGTTTGCATTCAACGTGAGCGCGCCATTCGCCGGGGCCGTGATCACGGACGCAGTGAGGGTGTCGCCGTTGGCGTCGCTGTCGTTCGCCAGCACGCCCGCGACCGCCGCGATGTTCAACCCGATGTTTTTCACGGTGGCGTAGCTGTCGCTGTTGGCGACGGGCGGCGTGTTGGTGACGTTGAGCGTGACGGTGTTGGTGGCGTTCAATGAGCCGTCGTTGGCGCGATAGGTGAAGCTCGCGATGCCGGTGAAACCTGCCGAGGGCGTGAAGGTGAAACCGCCGTTCGCGTTCAATGAAACTGCGCCGCCCGTGGCGCTGCCGACGACGAAGGCGGCGAGTGCCTGTCCGTCCACATCCGAATCATTCGCCAGCACGCCAGGCGCGGCGATGGTGAGTGGGAGATTTTTCGCGAGTGCGAAATTGTCCGGGAGGGCGACAGGCGCGGTATTGACCGTTGCGGCGCCGGTGACAACGAGGCTGACGGTGACGCTGGCGGAGTAGATGAAGCCGTCGTGGGCGCGGTAGCCGAAGCTGTCGGGGCCGGTGTAACCGGCCACGGGCGTGTAGTAAAAGCCGCCATCACTGAAGAGCGCCACGTCGCCGTGCGCGGCATTGCCTTGCTGCACCACGGTGAGGATCTGTCCGTCCACATCGAAGTCGTTGGCCAGCACGCCCGCCGCCGGGGTGATGATGAGGGTCTTGTCTTGGGCGACGATGTAGCTGTCGGTCTGGGCGACGGGCGGTGAATTGGTCGTGGTGCTGCCGATGATGGTGATGGTGACGGTGGCGACACTGGAGGTGAAGCCATCGCTGGCTCGGTATTGAAAGCTGTCGCTACCGCTGAACCCCGTGGTCGGCGTGTAGGTGAAACCGCCGCTGGCGTTCAGACTCAACGAGCCGCGCGTCGGAGCGGAGACGAGTAAGGCGGTGAGTGTCTGGCCGTCGGCATCGGTGTCATTGCCGAGCACGCCGAAGTCGCTAACGCTGAGGCTGGTGTTCTTCGCCATCGTGTAGGCGTCGGGCCAGGCGAGCGGCGTGTTGTTGTTCGGCGGTGGCGTGGTGACGTTGAGGGACACGGTGGTGGCGGACGAAATGGTGACACCGTCGCTCGCATGGTAGGCGAAGCTGTCGGCCCCGGTGTAATTCACCGTCGGCGTGTAGTTGAAGCTGCCATTCGCACCCAAGACTAACGTGCCGTGAGCCGGGGCACTGACGAGCACCGCGTTCAACGGCTGGCCCTCGGGGTCGAAATCATTCGCCAGCAGGCCGGGCGCGGAGATGTTCAGCGTGGTGTCGCGCGGCGTGGTGTAGCTGTCCGCGCCGGTCACGGGCGAGAGGTTCGCGACGCCGTCCATGTAAGTGACTTCCGCCGAGTAACCGCTTTCCAGCCCTTCCTGGTCATAAGCGGTGACGGCGAAATAGTTCATCCCGGCGCTTGTAGGAACCGTGGTGAAGGTCGAATTGCCGATGTCTAAAACCGAGTCGTACGTCCGGGACACCTTGCCCACATAAATTCGGTAGCCGACGACGTTGGCTTCGGGGTTGCGGTCCCACAGCAGCGTCACTGCATCCGCAAAACTCGAGGAAAAGAAAATAATCAGGACGAGGAGCGCGGCGCGGAGCCGGCGGCACAGGTTGAGGAAGAGCCAAATCACGAAGGCCGTTTTGCAAAAGACATGCCGTGTCCACGCTTCTTAAGTGCCTACAGCGTGGGGTGATAGACTCCTACAAAACTCCTACATTTGCCTTGAGCCACGGGGGGACAAAAGGCAGTATACCAACGCGGTCAGTCGGCAGAAAGTTCCGGTCCACAATCTCCGGGCGTCGAACAGCGTAAGGGTAAATACTGTAGGGCGTAGCGTGTGGTATACATGCCCCGACGCATTGACGGGTGAGAAGGGCGGCGGCTACAACTTAGCGTGTTCGCTGTCGCACCAGATGGGTTCAACGGGTCGCGCAAATCTGGACCGACCGCCGCACCAAAAAGATGGGAACGCACATTAACGCAGCAAGCCGGCCGGGAACGGCGGAATCCAACGAGTGGGCTTCGGCGCCCAATCCTTTGCCGTTTTGGAAACGCGCGCTCGACATCGCCTGCCTGGTCTTTCTCGCGCCCGCGCTGGTGCCGGTCATGGTTTTGATCGCCGTGGTTATCCGGTTCTCTTCCCGGGGCCACATTCTCTTCCGGCAGGAACGCATCGGACTGCGCGGCCAGCCCTTCACCCTTTTCAAATTCCGCACCATGGAGCAGTGCGCGGAAACCAAATCCCATCAGGAATACCTCTCCACGCTCATCCACTCGGATGTGCCGATGGAGAAAATGGACGCGAACGACCAGCGCGTTTCCAAGTTCGGCGCGATGCTGCGCGCCAGCGGTCTGGATGAACTCCCGCAAGTCTTCAACATCCTGCGCGGCGAAATGAGCCTCGTCGGTCCGCGCCCCTGCATCCGCTACGAGTTCGAGCAATACCTGCCCGAGCATCGCCAGCGCCTCGCCGCCGTGCCCGGTCTGACCGGTCTCTGGCAGGTCAATGGCAAGAACCGCACGACGTTTCCCGAGATGGTCGCGTTCGATGTGCGCTACGCCAAGACGCTTTCACTCGGTCAGGACCTTTCGATTTTGTTCCGCACGTTCCCAGTGGTGTTGCGCCAGAGCCGTGAGGTGCTGGAGCGCAAGCGTTCCGGCCCGAAATCCCGTCCGCCGGTCGCGCGTCCGCCCGTGTCGCGCCAGCCGGAAAACCGTCCTGCCACCACTCTTTGATTATGAAAGCGTGCGTCAATGTCGGAGTCGTCGGCTGCGGTTACTGGGGGCCGAACCTCATCCGCAACTTCAGCAACCTGCCGGACTGCCGGCTGCTCGCGATTTGCGATCTCGACCTCAAGCGGCTGAACCATCTCAAGGCTCTTTATCCGCAGGTCGAGCTGGACACGGACTTTCAGGAATTCCTCGCGCGCCCGGAGTTGCAGGCGGTGGTCATTGCCACCTCCGCCCACACCCACTACGCGATGGCGAAGAAAAGCCTGCTCGCGGGCAAACACGTCTTCATCGAGAAGCCGATGGCGACGTCCTCCGCCGAGTGCGATGAACTCGTGGAACTTGCCGCATCGCTTGGTCTCACGCTGATGGTGGGCCACACTTACCTCTACTCCGCGCCCGTCCGGCGCATCAAAGAAATCATTGATTCCGGAGACATTGGCGACATCCGCTACATCAACGCCCGCCGCCTGAACCTCGGCCTTTTCCAGCGCACCATCAACGTCACTTGGGATCTCGCGCCGCACGACATCGCGATCATTTTTTACCTCACCGGCATGTTGCCGAACTCGGTCAACTGCCAGGGCAATTCCCACGTCACCAAGGGCGTCGAGGACGTGACCAACATGTCCATGAACTTCGACAAGGGTGTCTTCGCCAATCTCCAGAACAGTTGGCTCGACCCGCGCAAGGTCCGCGAGATGACCATCGTCGGCTCGCGCAAAATGATCGTGTACGATGACGTGCAGCAGATGGAAAAAGTCCGCATCTACGACATGCGCGTGGACGCCGTGCCGCCGCACTACGACACGTTCGGTGAATTCCATTTCGCCTATCACTACGGCGACAGCTACATCCCCTACATCAAGCAGGAGGAGCCGCTCAAAGTGGAGTGCTCGCACTTCCTCGACTGCATCCGCACCGGCGGCCGGCCCCTGACGGACGGTGTTCACGGCGCGAATGTCGTGCGCGTGCTCGAAGCCTCCACCCGCTCGCTCCAGCAGCACGGCGCGGCGGTGAAGTTCGATGCCGCGAAAACGGTTTCACCGGCCGCAAGAAACGGCGCGGCCCACGCGGCTCCAGAATTGGTCAAACCATGAGCAGCGAAGCCAATCCCCTCTGTCGCATCGCCCCGGATGTGAAGTTGGGCCGGAACGTCCGGCTCCCCGGCTTCGTCAATCTTTACGGCTGCACCATCGGCGACGACACGCGCATCGGGACGTTCGTGGAAATCCAGAAAGGCGCGGTCGTGGGCAACAACTGCAAGATTCAAAGCCACTCGTTCCTCTGCGAAGGCGTCACTCTCGAAGACGAAGTGTTCGTCGGCCACGGCGTGATGTTCACCAATGACCGTTTCCCGCGCGCCACCAATGACGAAGGTCTGCCGAAGACCGACAACGAATGGGCGTGTGAAAAAACCGTGGTCAAACGCGGCGCGTCCATCGGCTCGAACGCCACGATTCTCTGCGGCCTGACCATCGGCGAGCGCGCCATCATCGGCGCGGGCAGCGTGGTGACAAAGGACGTTCCCGCCGGCGCGATTGTCGCCGGCAACCCCGCGCGTGTGCTGCGGAAAATTTCCAAGGCTAGTGGGGCAGGCGTCCCGCCTGCCACCAGTCCTTTGGCCGTCCCGGCTGAAGGAAAAACAGAAACACCAGCCCGGAGGGCCAGTGGACTAGCGGCAGCCGGGACGGCTGCCCCACTAAACAAAGTCTCCGGCTCAAAAAATTCTCATGCAGGTTCCGTTTCTTAATCTCCGGCTCCAGCACGAGCCGATTCGTGACGAGTTGCGCGCCGCCATCGAGGCGGTCATTGACGCCAGCGCCTTCGCGGGCGGCAGCTTCGTCGAAAAATTTGAGCGCGAGTTCTCAGCGTTCTCCACCGCGCCGCACACCTGCGCCGTCGGCAACGGCACGGACGCGCTCTGGTTCGCGCTGCTCGCCCTCGGCGTCGGGCCGGGCGACGAAGTCGTGACCGTGCCCGGCACCTTCATGGCCACGGCGGAAGCGATCAGTTTTTGCGGCGCGAAGCCCGTGTTCGTGGACATTGACGAGGAGACTTACACGATGGACGCGACGCAGTTGGAGCGCGCCATCACGCCACGCACCAAAGCGATTGTTCCCGTCCAGCTTTTCGGCCAGACGGCGGACATGGATCCGATTCTGGAAATCGCGCGCCGCCACCAGCTGCCCGTCGTCGAGGACGCCTGCCAGGCGCACGGCGCGGAATACCAGGGCCGTCAGGCCGGCACGATGGGCGACGCGGGCGCGTTCAGTTTTTATCCCGGCAAAAATCTCGGCGCGCTCGGCGAGGCCGGCGCGGCGGTGACGAAGCGCGCGGACTTGAAAAAAGCGATGGACACGCTGCGCGACCACGGCCAGGCGAAGAAGTATCATCACTCGATGATTGGCTGGAACGGGCGCATGGACGGCATCCAGGCCGCCGCGCTTTCGATCAAGCTCAAGCGCCTCGCCGATGGCAACGAACGCCGCCGCCAGCACGCCGCGCACTACACCGAACTGTTGTCCGGTCTCGATGAAATTATTTTGCCGACGACCGCGCCGGGCCGCACGCACGTCTTCCACATCTACGCCATCCGCGCGCCGAAGCGTGATGAGTTGATGAAGTCGCTCACCGCGCACGGCATTGGCAGCGGCATTCATTATCCCGTGCCGGTGCATTTGCAGGAGGCGTATCGCTCGCTCGGTCTGGGACGCGGCTCGTTCCCCGTGGCGGAACGCTGCGCGGATGAATTTGTCTCGCTGCCCATGTTCCCCGAACTCACGGCGGAACAGGTGGAATACGTCGCCGGTACCGTCCGCGCCTGGGTGGAAAAATCATTGGTGACTGCATGATTGCCGCGCCCGCCATTTCCCTCGTGCCGCCCGCGCTTTCCTGCGCCGGAGCCTCGATGGATTTGCGGATCGTGAACCCCAGTGAGGACACGACTTGGGACGCGCTGCTCTGGACGCATCCGCACGCGACTTTTTTCCACAGCGCGACGTGGGCGAAGACGCTGGCGGAATCCTACGGCTTCGAGCCGCGTTACGTGGTCGCGACGAGCGGCGATGAATTGCGCGGGCTGCTCCCGTTGATGGAGGCGCGAAGCTGGCTGCGTGGAAAACGTGGCGTGTCGCTGCCGTTCACCGACGAATGCGCCCCACTGCTCACGCCCGGCGTGACCGCCGAATCACTGCTCGATGTCGCCACGCACGAGGGACTCGCGCGTGGCTGGAAATATCTCGAACTGCGCGGCGGCCATGAACTGTTTCACCATCTGCCGGAGTCCGTTTCGTTCCACGGCCATGTTCTCGCGTTGAACCAGAAGGCCGAGGACGCGTTCGCGAAGTTCGACCACTCCGTGCAGCGCAACATCCGCAAGGCCGAGCGCGCAGGCGTGACCGTCGAGTTCGGCACGGACGCCGCCGCCGTGCGCGCCTACTACGAACTGCACTGTCGCACGCGCACCAAGAATGGCGCACCGCCGCAGCCGTTCCGGTTTTTTCAGAAACTCGGGGAGCACATCTTGGAGAAAGGTCACGGCTTCATCGCGCTCGCCCGGCATCAGGGCCGGCCCATCGCGGGCGCGGTCTTCTTCCGTTTCGCGCGCACGGCCATCTACAAGTTCAGCGCCTCGGATGAACGCTTTCAGGACTTGCGCGGTCCCAACCTGGTGATCTGGCAGAGTATTCGCCGGCTGATGGACGCGGGCGTGATGGAACTGGATTTCGGCAAGACCTCGCAAGCCAACGAAGGCTTGCGGCGGTTCAAGCGCCAGTGGGGCGCGGACGAGCGGGTCATCCGCTATGCCCGCTACGATTTCGCCCGGCGGCAGTTTGTCAAAACAAGCGATCTGGCGGCTGGTATTCAGGCCCGGTTGTTTGCTCTAATGCCAGTGGCGGTTTCCCGCTGCCTTGGCCGTGCGATTTATCCGCACCTGAGTTGAGGCGTTTAAACATGGAAGCGAAGCACAATAAAAAAGAAGCCCTCGAGATGCCGCCCTTGGGCTTGAAGCTCACGGACATCTACTACGTCCTCTTCCGGCAGAAGTGGGTCATCCTCTGCTGTCTCGCGGCGGGCCTGCTGGTCGGTCTCCTCGTGTACTTCACCCAGACGACGCTCTACTGGTCGGAGGCGAAGCTGATTGTCCGTTACGTCACCTCCACGCGCTCGGTCGAGGCTGCCGGTTCGCAGACCAAGTCGCCGGACTTTGGCGGCGAGAACGTCATCAACACCGAACTCGAAATTCTCACCAGCCACGATCTCTTCGAGGAAGTGGCGCGGCGGGTCGGCCCGGAAAAATTGCTCGGCAAAGGCCGGGGCAGCAACGTCACCGCCGCCGCCGAGGTGGTGTACAAAGGGCTGGAGCTGAACAACCCGCACCGCAGCAACGCCATCAAGGTGCGCTTCTCGCACAGTGATCCGACCATCTGCCAGAACGTGCTGACCGAGATCATCGAGGAGTATTTCCGCCGACACAAAAAAATCCACCACACCGGGCGCAACTACGAGGGCATCCTCTCCGAGGAGGCCAACGATCTCGTGAACCGCATTCACCAGAACGAGGGCGAGTTGCAGAAGCTCAACCGCAAGGCCGGCGTCGTCTCCGTGGTCGAGTCGAAGAACAACCTCGCCGCCGAACTGGCCCGTCTGCGCCAGAAGCACAACGACGCCGAAGCGGACCTCGCCGATTTACGCGCCTTGCTCGGCACTGCGGCCACGCCGACGTCCGAGACGAACACCGTGGACGGAGCCGTGCCCGCCGTGAAGCTCAACGAGTATCGCGTCGTGCTCGGGCGGATTGAGTCCATGCGCGCCAACGAGTTCGACCTGACCACGAAGTTCACGGATGAAAATCCGCAGGTCGTCACCCTGCGCCGCCAGATCGAGGAGCAGGAAAAAAAGAAGGCCGCGCTGGAAAAGGAATTTCCAAAACTGTCGGCCCTGCCGTCCGCCGCGCCCCTCCTGCCCAACAGTCCGCTGGAGACGCGCCCGGACCCGCGCCGCCTCGTCGCGCTGCAATCGAAGCTCACCGTCATCAGCAACCAGATGTTCGAGGTCACGCGCGACCTGGCCAAGATTGACGAACTGGAAACGGCCATCGCCGACGTGCAGCGCAAGCTCGACCTGAACAGGAAAAATTACGACTACGTCGCCAACGGCCTGCTGAACTCGCAGTTCGACGACAAGATGGCCGAAGCCAAGATGTCGAACATCCAATCGGCGCAGACGCCTTCGCCGCCCGCGCCGAATGTCTCGCAACGGCTCAAATTCGTCATCGGAACCTTCGTGAGCTTTCTGCTCGCCGGTCTCGGCCTGGCGTTCTTCATCGAAATGTTTGTGGACCACACCATCCGCAAGGCTTCCGAGATCGAAACGAAGCTGAAGATGCCGCTGTTCCTCTCCATCCCGAAGCTCGGTCTGAACGGCCACGCGAAGCTGCTGCCGTTCCCCGGACCGAAGGAGGAAGCAGACGATGCGGACGAGAAAACCGGCGTGCCCGCCGTCGCCACGAACTTGCACCAGACGTGGGACGCCGAGCATCCGCTCCGCCGCTACATTGACGGCGTGCGCGACGCCACGCTCACGCACTTCGGCGGCGACCCACACAAGCCCAAGCTCATCGGCATCACCAGTTGCGGCGGCAAGGCGGGCGTCACCTCCATCGCCGCCGGACTCGCGGGCGCGCTCTCCGAGACGGGCGATGGCAACGTGCTGCTGCTCAATTTGAATTACGAAGCCGAGGCGGCGCATCCGTTCTATCGCGGCGAACTCGCCTGCGGCCTGGCCGACGCGCTCGAACTCGACAAGCGGTCGAACGGAAAAGTTTTGCAGAACCTCTACGTCGCCACCGCCGGGAACCCGAACGATCCCGCCACGCAGAGCCTGCCCAAGCAGCTCGCGCGCATCGTGCCGAAGCTGCGCGTGTGCGATTACGACTACATTGTTTTCGATTTGCCGCCGACAACACCTACGACGATGACGGCGCGACTGGCCGGTATGATGGATCTGGTGATTCTGGTGGTGGAGTCGGAGAAGGACACGCAGGAGTCGGTGAAGCAGGCCGCGCGTCTGCTCGCGCGCTCGAAGGCGCCGGTCAGCGCCGTGCTGAACAAGGTGCGCGACCCGGTGCCCAAGTGGTTGCAGCAGGGCGTGTGAACACGCCTTCTCCCGTGCGTGACCGCGCCCGCCCGCCCGAATCGCCGCGCTGTTCGCGGCCCCGAAAAATTTCCAGAGTTGGACGATGGAAGCTTTGTTTTCAGGCGGAAACCTGACAACGAATGGCCGCCCCGGTGAGATGGGGCGAGAAATCAAGTGGGACAGTCCGCGCGGCGATTGACGCCGCGCGGCCCGCCCTGTTTGTGCCTCCCAAAAAAATTGAAATGAACGCCAGGCAATCGCGTGACTGCGAATTGACGGGGACGAAGTCTGCTTGGGAGAAACTCGAAATCCGAATGACGGAAGGGTTAATGCTTGGGTTTTTTGTTAGCAGTTCCCGATGAAAACTCGTCGCTTGAAAGGGGTGGCAGATGATGTCAATCGTGAGATGTGGCAACTCTGTAGCAATAAAAACTGGGAAGCCATTCAGCAATGTCTGGCAGAGGGTAAGTGGGACCCAAATCGTCCCCTTGTTCTCGCTTTGCAGCCCGGTGGTTTTCTACTTCTTGCCGCCGCCGTCGAAGCTCACCAACTAGCAGTTGCTCGGCAGTTGATTGAGCTTGGGGCAGATGTAAACGGGCGTTTGCCCGGAGAGGCAACACCGCTTCAGCAAGCGTGTGACGCCGGTAATCAAGAAATGGTGGATTTGCTGCTGCAGGCTGGGGCAGACGTGAACATCAAGTGTCCAGTCAGTGATGATAGTGATCCTGGGGAAACGCCGCTGATGACTGCCGCCATGAGGCAGAAGCGCGATATTGTTGAAAAGCTTTTGCAGTGCGGCGCGCGCATGGATGCCAAAACGAAGCGAGGCAGGTCAGCCTTATCTTGGCTATTGGAGAATGGGAAAAGGGCCGACTTGAGCATGGTTCGCTTCTTCTTGGCTAACGGATGTCCAGTGGACGGACTTGATCTCCACCACCCAATTCTCGCGCGTCACTTGGAGCTTGTTAAGCTGCTGCTCGCTCAAAAACTGGATGTGAACAAGCGATTCGACTGGCCCAGGTATTCGGGCTGTATGGAAATACGGAAGCATGACACCCCGCTTTTCGTGGCTGTCGATTACAACGCTGTAATCTCGGACGATTCAAATCCCGATGATCGGCTGGCAATAATTGATCTGCTTCTGGAAGCAGGCGCAGACGTGAACGAACAACGGGGCGGAAAACCCACTGGCATCACACCGCTCATGCTGGCTGTCCTGCATGACGAGGCTGAAATTGCAAATCGTCTTTGGCGTGCTGGTGCTGTTCCTCACAAGGAAGTTTCACTCACACGAAACAACAGAGTGGGAGAATGGGAGTGGCAAACTCTCAAAGGACCGGTGAGTGCGATTGGTTTGGCAGAGGAGCGTCCAGACGGCAAAGCAGTCAGAAAACTTCTGCTTGGTCATGAATAGAATCTCGGCTCGACACGCAATCGAAGCGTTGAGCTTGGCAGTTGATAATCTTCCTTCGTCATTTTCCCGCTGATGTTCCTCCTTCGCACTTATTACCGTCTGAAGCCGTTCATGCCGCATGGACTGCGCCTCGCGTTCCGGCGCTGGCGCGCGGGACGGCGGATGCGCGCCTTCGCGCACGAGTGGCCCATCAAGCCCGGCACGGAGAATCCGCCCGCCGGCTGGCAAGGCTGGCCGGACGGGAAAAAATTCGCGCTTGTCCTCACCCACGATGTCGAGCGCGCGGGCGGTCTGGAACGCTGTCGCGCGCTGGTCGAACTGGAGATGTCGCGCGGCTTTCGCTCCGCGTTCAACTTCGTGCCGGAAGGCGACTATCGCGTTCCGCCGGAGTTTCGCGCGTTCCTGACCCAGAACGGTTTTGAAGTCGGCGTCCACGATCTGCATCACGACGGCAAGCTCTACTGGTCGCGCGACGAATTCCGCCGCAACGCTGCGAGCATCAACCGCTACCTGCGCGAGTGGCAGGCGACCGGTTTCCGCTCCGGCTTCATGCACCACAACCTCGAATGGTTGCACGACCTCGAGGCCGATTACGATTGTTCCACCTTCGACACCGATCCGTTCGAGCCGCAGCCCGACGGTGTGGACACGATTTTCCCGTTCTGGGTTTCCGCGCCGGGTCGGCCCGGCTACGTCGAACTGCCGTACACGCTGGCGCAGGACTTCACGCTCTTCCTGCTCTTGCAGGAGGAGGGCATCGAGATTTGGAAAAAGAAGCTCGACTGGATCGCCGAGCACGGCGGCATGGCCATGCTCGACGTGCATCCCGATTACATGGATGTCCACGGGCCGGGCGAGCCGGGGCAGTCGTATCCCATCGCGCGCTACGCGGAGTTCCTCGATTACGCGAAGCAGAAATACGAAGGGCAATACTGGTCCGCCTTGCCGAAGGAAGTGGCCGCGCTGGCCCGGAAGCAACTCGCGCCTGCGGCAGCGCAAGCTGCAGTAGTGGTACAGGCGCCCCCGCCTGTCGCTAGTCCTGCAAGCGCCCCCGCTTGCAGTC
>JAYVQC010000276.1:0-3474 GCA_043757045.1 Akkermansia sp.
AACGGGTGGAACGGGCTACCAGCCCGTCCCGCCCGGCGACCAGCCGGGCGGAATGGGAGGGAGCGTGGATGGGAAATGGGCGCAGCAAAACTTTCCTGCGTCCTCCCCCGTTCCGCGCGGCTGGTAGCCGCGCGGCACAGGCAGGTTGCCTGTGCTACCCCGGCGGCTGCGCCGCCGCCACTTCGGAGTTCGGGCTTAAAACTCTGCCATCTGCCGGTAAACCGGCGCGAAGACCTCCGCCTTCGGCTTCATCTGCTTCAACGTCTCGACGAACGCGAGCGCCTGGGATTCTTCGCCGTGGACAACGGCAATCTTTTTGATGTCGCCGGTGAGGCGTTCAACGTAGCGGCGCAGCTCGTGGCGGTCGGCGTGGCCGGAGAAGGCGTCAATGGCGGCGACTTGCGCGCGCACTTCGTACGGTTCGCCGAAGATGTTCACGGGCGAACGGCCCGCGCGAATCTGCGCGCCCAACGTGTGTTCCGCGCAGAAGCCAACGAAGAGCACGAGGTTTTTCGCGTCGCCAATGTTGTTCTTCAAATGATGCCGAATGCGTCCCGCCTCGGCCATGCCCGATGCGCTGATGATGATCGCGGGATCGGTCAGGTCATTCAGCTTCATGGACTGCGACAGTTGGCGAATGTAGGTCAGGCTCTCCATGCCGAAGGGGTTCGCCTTCTCGCGCAGGAAGCGATACGTCTCCTCATTGAAACACTCGGGATGCAGGCGAAAAACCTCGGTCGCATTCACGCTCAAGGGGCTGTCCACGAAGATCGGCAACTGCGGAATTTTCCCGGCCAGCGTCAGCTTGTGCAGCACATAGACCACGGACTGCGTGCGCCCCACGGAAAAGGCGGGGATGATGATCTTTCCACGCCGCGCATGAGTTTCATTGATCAGCTTCGCGAACTCCGCGATGGAGTCGGTCTTCATGGCGTGGTCGCGCGCGCCGTAGGTGGATTCAATTTGCAGGAAGTCCACGTTCTCCACCGGCTCGGGGTCGCGCAGGATTTCGTCATCGCCGCGCCCCACGTCGCCGCTGAAGAGGTAGCGGAATTTCCGCGCGCCTTCGACCACGTCCAGCACCACTTGCGCGGAGCCGAGGATGTGGCCCGCGTCGCGAAAGGTGAGCGTGACGCCGGGCGCGATGGGCATGGGGCGGTCGTAATTGAAGGTCACGAACTGCTGGATGGCGCGCGCCGCGTCCTCCGCGCTGTAGAGCGGATCGACGGGCGGCAGCCCCTTCTTCGCGCGCTGTTTCGAGACGAACGCCGCGTCCGCGCGCTGAATCTCCGCCGAGTCTTCGAGCATGATGGCCGCGAGGTCCCGCGTGGCGAAGGTGCAATAAATGTTCCCCACGAAACCGTTCCGGCACAGGTTCGGGAAATTCCCGACGTGATCAATGTGCGCGTGGCTCAGAATGGCGGCGGACAGTTTCGAGGGATCGAAGGTGAAGTTGCGATTGCGCTCGATGGATTGCTCGCGCGCGCCCTGATACAGCCCGCACTCCAGGAGAATCTGTTGGCCGTTCACTTCGATGAGGTACATCGAACCGGTGGTCGTGCGCGTGGCACCGAGGAATTGGATTCGCATGGCCCATACAAGACGGAAGGAACGCGCCGGGCGCAAGCCTGCGGTGAGTTTTCGGAGCGCGGACTTTCCAGTCCGCAGCAACGCCCGCCCGCACGAGTGCGCAAGAACTTGCGGACCCCGCTCTCCATTCCACGTTGCGGCGGGTTGAAAACCGGGTGCATCCGAACACTGTTCTTGGTAGGGCGTCGTCGCTCCGCGCGCGCCGGGGTGGGGCTTCAGCAAGTTCCGCTCGGCTTCTCCGCTGCCAGGCCCGGCGCGCGCGGAGCGACGCGTCCTACCACGCCCATGTTTTTAAGAACGGTGTTCGGATGCACCCTTGAAAACCCGCGCTCCGAAAAAAATGGCGGCACTTTACCACGTCGCAGCTACACTCCGCCCGTGCGTGCGAAAACTGAATTTCTCGAACTGCCCGGCCTGCGTGTGACCGTGGACCAAGTCATCCACCATGCCGAGGCGCAGACGCCGCCCGACCGCCCGCACTGCTTCGCCTACCACATCACCATTCACAACGACAGCGACGTGACCGTGACCATCAAGGGCCGCAAGTGGGTGGTGAAAAATGAGCGCGGCGAAATCACCGCCGTCGAGGGCGACGGCGTGGTTGGCAAATGCCCCCGCCTCGTGCCCGGCGAAAGTTTTTCCTACCACAGCTTCCACCTGAACGACACCACCACGGCCGTGGCCGAGGGCAGCTACATCGGCCTGGATGAAAACGGGCGCAAGGTGCTGACGCGGATTCCGAAGTTCGAGATGAGCGTGGAGGAATGACGCGCCGCCGCCGGTGGCGTGGCTGAACGGCCCGGAGACGTTCGCCCCGGCGGTGTTGGCGCAAGAGGAGGAAAAGCTGCGGAGTCAGAAGCCGGCCCGCTGCGCGCCGCGCCGGACGTGAGCGGGGCCAAAAGCAAATTACAAGGGAGCGGCAAAGAAAAGGCCCGGCGACTTCACCGGGCTTCGTTCAACCACCAGTAGCTTTGAGGCTCCGCGCGATGCCCCCCTCGTTCCAACCTCACACCCCGCCGCGCTCCGCTCAAAGCTACTCTTGGTGTTTAGGCGTTCTCTGTTGGCTTGTTAATGAAGACATGATTCAGCTTGGTGAGACGACTGACTGCCGAGGTCTCCTTGCATTTATTGCTGGCCGTAATGACAAGCCGCTGAAGGTTTGGAGCGATACGTTCTATTCCTTCGAGAGTCCGAAGATTGCGGCAGTAATGCAACTGGAGTTCCTGGCACTTTGGGAGTACTGGCAGGCCATCAAGCGTGGCTGGATTCGCCCAGTTGATCTCTAACCGCTTCAGGCGATCCGGGATAGTGCAATCCTCGAAGGTTTTGACCTTCGGATTAAAGCGCCAAAGGTCCAACTGCTCGATCTCGGGTAACTGGTCAAGGTTTGTGTCCTTCGCGTTGTGATGCCAAATGACGTGTTTCAATCTTGAGAGTCTCGAGAAATCGATGCCCATGGTTCGATTGTGCAGGTTGAAGAACCGCAAGTCGGTGAGAGCATAAATCCCTGCTACATGTTTGAGCGAAACTTCCCAGAACCAGATTTGTGTCAGTTGGGGCATCTGGACGAGAAAGTCCAAATTGTCTTCGCGAAATCCGTACGCTGAACATGCGAAGATGCTCTTTATCCCCAATCGATTCACTTCTGCCACGCAACCCTCAATGTTCCCGCTCTCAATGCCGAGTGACGGTGCGACTGCGAAATCGTTCATCACCAGGAATTCACCATTGCGCGCGATGGGCATACGAGCGGCCTAATATGTATTCAGCCAAACGTGGGTTTGGCCTAGAGCCTGTCATGCACTTTTGGCGAGGACGGCTTTGAGCATGAGGAGGGCAAAGGCCAGCCAGTGGTAGCCCGCGAGGGTCTCGGCCAGGCGTTCG
>JAYVQC010000277.1:0-3439 GCA_043757045.1 Akkermansia sp.
GTGTCGTCACGAACCGTGCCGCCCTTGGTGATGTCCGCGTAGCTGATGGCCGGTGCGAGCCCCTTGCGGTGCTGCACTTCGACGATGGCGGCGGTGAGAGTGGACTTGCCGTGGTCAACGTGGCCGATGGTTCCGACGTTCACGTGCGGCTTCGTTCTTTGAAACTGTTCTTTTGCCATTGCTAATCTCCTGCTTGAGTTTTTTCGGTTAACTAATTTTCTAAAATCGTCTGGAGCCCATGATCGGGATCGAACCGATGACCTCGTCCTTACCAAGGACGTGCTCTGCCAACTGAGCTACATGGGCAACCAAATTCAGTTTGTCTGCTTCCGTTTGCCTGTTGCCCTGTAACGACAAAAAACCCGCAACCTGTACCTTTTTTTCTGAAAAAATTCAGGGTTGCGGCGCATTTCGCCCTCTCACGGCCCAACGACTGAGCGCGGAAATTATGGAAGCATGCAAATCGTGTCAAAAGGTTTTCTGAGAATTCTTGTTTCAGGTGGCCTTTCGGAAACTGCTGCCATGATCCGCGGATCACACATCTTTCACAGTAGCCGTGTCTGTTCGGTGCTGACAAATTTCAACCCGAGTTTTTTGTAACTCAACTCCGTGGCCACGCGCCCCTGTGGCGTGCGCTTGAGGAAGCCCTCCATTATCAAATAAGGCTCATACACTTCCTCAATCGTGTCCGGTTCCTCGCCCACCGCCACGGCCAGCGAACTGACGCCCACGGGTCCGCCGCCAAATTTCACGATGATGGCTTCCAAGATGCGCTTGTCCATTTCGTCCAAGCCGTTCTCATCAATCTCCAGCATGGCCAGCGCGCGGTCGGCGATGTCCGAGGTGATGTGTCCGTCGGCGCGGACTTGGGCGTAATCGCGCACGCGGCGGAGCAGGTTGTTCGCGATGCGCGGCGTGCCGCGGCTGCGCCGGGCGATTTGTTTCGCGCCGTGCTCGTCAATCTCGATTTTTAAGAGATGCGCCGAGCGGATGACAATTTTCCGCAACTGCTCTGCGTCGTAATAGTCAAGCCGCTCGCGCACGGGAAAGCGCGTGAGCAGGGGCGCGGTGAGCAGTCCGCTGCGCGTGGTCGCGCCGATGAGTGTGAAGCGGGGCAGGTTCAGCCGCACGCTGCGCGCGTTCGGCCCCTGGTCAATGATGATGTCGAGTTTGAAATCCTCCATCGCGGGATAGAGATATTCCTCGATGGTTTTTTGCAGACGGTGGATTTCATCAATGAAGAGCACGTCGCCTTCTTCCAAATTCGTGAGCAGGCCCGCGAGGTCGCCGGCTTTTTCAATCGTGGGTCCGCTCGTCGCCTTGAGATTGCTGCCCATCGCGGTGGCAATGATGTGCGCGAGGGTGGTCTTGCCGAGTCCGGGCGGGCCGCTAAGGAGGACGTGGTCGAGGGCTTCCTTGCGCTGTTGCGCGGCTTGCACGGCGATTTCGATGCGCTCTTTGACCTTGGCCTGGCCGGTGAAGTCCGCGAAGAGGGAAGGGCGCAGCGTCATTTCGAGCGCGGCGTCGGGTTTCGTCAGCACATCGGAGATCACGCGGTCAGCCATTGCGCGTGAGGATGGGGACGGGGAAATTTTCCGGCAAGCCGGTAAATGCAAATTTCAGAACTGGAATGGTGGCTGGTCGGAAGCCGAGGGTGGCATGCGCATCTTCAGTTCTCGCGCAAGAGATCGGCTGCCTCAAAAAGGAAACCCGGGATTGCTCCCGGGTTTGCTCGATCACTATCGCCGCTCAGAGCGTGTGACCGTCACTGATGGCAAAGCTGCAAGTGGGCTTGGTGTCCACGGGCATGATTAAATAGTCGCCGCCGCTCGGGCATTCAGGCTTCTGGCGGATGTAAGTAGTCGGGCCAAACAGGTCGGTGTCGGTCGGTGTTTCGCCCACGTCGTGGCGATATTCCAAAGCCCAGGTGGCTTTCGCGCCGAACATCTGGCGCATGTTCTCGATGCAGGCGCTTTTCTGGCTGAGCGCGCGAGCCTTGACGAAATTGGGAATGGCGATGGCCGCGAGCAGGCCGATGATGGCCACCACGATCATGATTTCCACCAGCGTGAATCCGCGGCGGCCAAGTTTTGTTTGCATACGATTCGCTTTCATCTGTTGTGCGGCGTGAACTGGTGGGGCGGATAAAAATAGTCGTTCACTAAATTGCCACCACCGAACCGCGCCTTCACCTAGCACTGATGGTGCCACGGAAAGCGGGCGGCGAGTTGTGAGGGAATGTCTCAGCCTGCGGCGGGAGTGTCCTGCTTGGTGTCCCGGCTTGAGTCACGCCGTTGCCGTATTTCGCGACAGGTGTTCCGGGAAATTATTTTGCGGAGACCGGGGCATTGGTCGCGGACGAAAGCGGGTGTGTCAGCCCCGAAGCTTCAGCGGCCAGGGTGGAAAAAGTTTTTTGCAGCGCGAGAATGTTGCCCGTGCCGTCGGGATGCACGCGGTTGCTCAACAGAATCCAAAACGTCTTCGAGTACGGATCGATCCACAGCGCCGTGCCGGTGAACCCTGTGTGGCCATAAGAGCCGGGTGAAAAAATTTCACCGCGCCGGCTGTAGCCCGAGTCAATGTCCCAGCCGAAGCCGCGCTTCGCCGCCACGGTGGCGGGCGATTGGACGCTCGTCATCGCGCTCACCGTTTGTGGGCGGAAGAGGCGCACGCCGTCCAGTTCGCCTCCGTTCAACATCATCCGCGCGTAGCGGGACAAATCCGCCGCCGTCGTGAACAAGCCGGCGTGACCCGCCACACCGCCCATGCCGCGCGCCGTCGGGTCATGCACCTCGCCGCGCAGCACGCCGTTCGTGCCGTCGCGCTGCGTGGGCGCGATGCGTGCCGAGTCCCGCGCCCACGGACGGTAGCGCGTGTCTTTCATTTTCAACGGGCGGTAAATTTCCTTCGCCACGAATTCATCCAGCGGCTCTCCGCTCACGCGCTCCACCACTTCGCCGAGCAAAATGAAATTGATGTCGCTGTAAGTGAACGACGTGCCCGGCGCGTTCGTGACTTTCTCCTGACAGGCGTAGGCGATGGCGGAACGCTGGCCGTCCACCTTGCGGCCCAGGCCGGAGCGCAGGCCCGAGGTGTGCGTGAGCAAGTGCCGCAGCGTGATGTCATCCTTCCCGTCGCGCCGGAACTCGGGGATGTATTTCTGCACCGGCGCTTCGAGGTCGAGCGCACCGCGCTCGGCGAGTAACAGGATGGCCGGTGTCGTCGCCATCACCTTGGTCAAAGAGGCGGCGTCGAAGATCGTGCCCTCCGTCATCGGCTCCTCGTTTGGTTCCAGCGCGCGTTGGCCGAGCGCCTTGTGATGCGCTACGCCGTCGTGCTCGATCCAGAAGACCGCGCCGGGCATGCGGTGGTCGGCGATGCCCTGTTCGATCAAGACATCAATTTCCCTCAGCTTGGGCGCGTTGAAAACGAACGTCGA
>JAYVQC010000278.1:0-13441 GCA_043757045.1 Akkermansia sp.
TGCAGTCCCCACTGCGGACGATGGAGGTGATCCGCAGCTCGTTCGAAGCGGCAGAGGCGGACAGAAGACCGACGGCCGACACCAGACAGAAAAAGTAAAACAGAATTTTTGATGGAAGGGATGCGTTCATGAAATCACGCGAGCCGGTTCCAGAAATTAAAGGGCGCGAACTTAACGCACCCTTACTCAGGCACCGCGAAGCGCCTTCCAAGAAGTACGCCAAGCCGCGCCGATGTGGCGCGTGCCTTGGCGGTCCTTGGTTTGAAATTCGCGGTTTCGAGTAAGACCGGAGCCAAATGCTCGCAAAAGTTTTTGGTATGATGTTCTACATTGTTTCTTTCACTGCGGTTACGCGCGGAAACTGCGCCGCCCGGAAAAACTTTGCCAGAGAAAAGGAGTAACCCGATGCGACACGGGGCTCGGGTGTCCCGCCCGCCGTTCGACAGGCGAGGGCACCGATCCCACTGCCCCGTAACGGTGGCAAGAGGCACGGCATTCGTCCGCAATTGGATTTTGATGTTTGCGCCCCTGCCGACCTTTCCCTAGCTTCCGCGCCCGGATGAAAGTGTTTATTGATGGGAAGTATTGCGAGGAGCAGGACGCGAAGGTGTCCGTGTTCGACCACGGTCTGCTTTATGGTGACGGCGTGTTCGAGGGCATTCGCGCCTACAACGGGCGCGTCTTCAAACTGCGCGAGCACATTGACCGGCTGTTCTATTCCGCCAAGGCCATCCTGCTCGACATCCCCATGTCGCACGCGGAATTGATGCAGGCCACCGTCGAGTCTTGCCGGCAGAACAATTTGCTCGACGGCTACATCCGCCTCGTGGTCACGCGCGGCATCGGCACGCTCGGACTCAACCCGAACAAGTGCAAACGCGGCTCGGTCATCATCATCGCCGACAAAATCCAGGTCTATCCGCCGGAGATGTACGAGAACGGCATGGCCATCGTGACCGTGGCGACGACGCGCAACCTCCACAGCGCGCTCAACCCCGCGATCAAGTCGCTCAACTATCTGAACAACATTCTCGCCAAGATCGAGGCGAACAACGCCGGCGTGGAAGAAGCCATCATGTTGAACTCCGAGGGCTTCGTGGCCGAGTGCACGGCGGATAATATTTTCCTCGTGAAGGCCAATCAGTTGCTCACGCCGCCGCTCTCAGCGGGCGCGCTCTACGGCATCACGCGCGGCACGGTCATGAACCTGGCCCGCGCGGATGGAATGCCCGTGAGCGAGCCGAACCTGACGCGCTACGATGTGTTCAACGCGGACGAATGTTTCCTCACCGGCACCGGCGCGGAGTTGATTCCTGTGATCAAAGTGGATGGCCGCGTCATCGGCACGGGCAAGCCCGGCCCCGTCACGCGCCAGTTGATCGAGAAATATCGCGCGGTGGTGAACTCGACCGGCGAGCCGATTTGACAGCGTGCCGCCAGCGTCTCGCTGGCGAAACTGCCTCAGACCGGCCAGCGGGACGCTGGCGGCACATGGCCGAAAAAAAATTTCGTGAGCGCCGCCCGGCCCGCTGCTACAAAACGCCGAACGTGAATTCACCCGGACACAACCTGCTCATCCTCATCCCCGCGTATAACGAGGAGGAGCGCATCGCGCCTGTGCTGCGCGAGTTCGCCGAGTACTACGGGCGCGAGTTGCCCGGGCGCTGCGAAATCTTCGTGGTCTTGAACGGCTGCCGCGACAACACGCTCGGCGTCGTGCAACGGCTGGCCAAAGAATTCCCCATCATCCGTCATCTCAATTTCCCCGACCCGATCGGCAAAGGCGGCGCGCTGATCGAAGGGTTGAAACTCGCCTCCATCGCCGACCTGATTGGCTACGTGGACGCCGACGGCGCGACTTCGCCGCAGGCATTTCATGCGCTCGTCCGCAAGCTGGATGACACGGGCGCGGATTGCGCCATCGGCTCGCGCTGGCTGCCCGAATCTGTGCTGCACCAGAGCCAGACGCCGTTGCGGCGGTTCATTAGCCGGGGGTTTCACACCATCGTCGAGTCGCTGCTGCACATGGGCATCAAGGACACGCAATGCCCGGCGAAACTGTTGCGGCGGGACGCGGCGCTGAAGATTCACTCGCAACTGCTCATCGCCGATCTCGCCTTCGACGTGAACCTGCTCTACTCGCTCAAGCGCGCGGGCCTGAGCGTGGTGGAACTGCCGATTGAATGGACGGACAAGGTCGGCTCGAAGGTCACGCAGAGCTTGCTCCGCAGTTCGCTGGTCATGTTTCTCTCCGTGCTTCGGCTGCGGCTCATTCACTCGCCGCTCTACCGCTGGCTGAGTCCGCCGCTGCGTCCGGTGGAGGCGTGGCTCTACAAAAAGTTGCACGCGCCGCTGCGCCCGAGCACGCCCGCACGCCCGCACGCCGGTAAATAAAAAGGTGGAACGGGCGACCGGCTCGGCCCGTGGAGAACCAGCTCAGAAGACCGGCCCATTTCTCCAACCGGCTCTACGGTGCGCGCTTCAACTCAAAGCCCGCAGACCTCGGCAGGTGCGGCGCAAAACCCGCCGCACTGTTGCTGCTCTGCACCACCGTTCCGCTCAATCGCGTGAGCGTGTTGGACCCGGGATAATTAAACGTCCCGCCCACCCGTCCCGTCGCGTTGGTCACCACGATCTGGATGTTCAGCGGATTGGAGCTGATCAGGAACGCGCCGTTCGATTGCAACTCCACGGGCGTGACGATGGGGTTCGCCAGTCCGCCGCCGGAAATCGTCAACACGCCGTTGGTCCACGCGAACGGGCGACCCGTCGGCGGGGCGTAACGGGAACCATAAACTTTCACGGTCTGGTTCGTCGGATCCGTCTGGGCCGGAAAGAGCGGCGAGAACCATTTCAACTCGCCCTTCAAGGTGCCGTTGGTCGCGAACTGCATTTCTCCACCCAGCGCCTCGCCGGTTTTCGACGGGTAATAAAAGGACCAGCGCCCGTCCTTGAGGATGACCGCCTTGCCTTTGATCGATTTGGCATCGAGCAGCGTGCCGTCACGCGCGACGTTCACCTGGTTCGCCAGCGTGGCCGTCCACTTGATGCGGCCCTTCGCGTCCACGGTCACGGTGCCGAAGCCCGAGCCGTCGGTCGCGCCGTTGTTCGTCGCCACCGGCGGCGTGAGGACGAAGGTGTAATTCCCGGCGTAGGGCGATGGGTTGGTCTTACCATACTCCTGCTGCCGAAACAGGTTGAAGGAGGAGATGAAAGAATTGTCCGAGTAAACGCCGGTGATCGCCTCCACGCCTTCCCCATAAAGTCCCATGACCAGGAGCAGGCGGAACAGGCCGAGCTGCCCTTCGATCCGGGTCTGCCCCGACTCGTCGAACTCGCCGCGAATCCCGTAGTTCGCCCCGTGCGGTCGCAGCCGCCCGGAGTAAAAACCGTTTTTGCGAAAGGTCAGCGAGATCTGGCCCTGGCTTTTCCGCAGGCCGTTCGTGCCCGGCGTAAAAAAACCTTCGTAACGGCCCGGGGCCTGTCCAAAGAGGCTCGGCGTGAAGCGGGCCAGCACCACCGCGTTCGACTGCATGGTGAAAGACACCGCACGCGAGGACGAATCCAGCACGCCTCCGGCCCACTTCAAAAAGTACTGGCCCCGGCCCGGCGTGGCCGTGAGCGGATAAGTGACGCCCAGGTCCAGCAACTCGCCATTGGTAATGCCGGTGACGGTCCCCAGTCCCTCGCGTTGCAACGTGACCGGCATCCGCACGCGATAGAAAATCCGGCGCACCTCGCCGGTGGAGAGATTGCCGAACGCATCCAGGCTGCGGACCAGAATCGTGTTCGTCCCGGGGACCAGCGCCACCGTCATCGTCCAGTTTGTTTTGCCATCGGCCAGCGTGCGGGTAAAAAACTGGTTGTCGGCCAGCACCCGCGAGAGTCCGTCATTGTCCCCCGCCGTGCCGGACAACTCATACGTCGCGTTCGTGGTGACATACACCTCCGGCGCGGGCAGCGCCGCTGGAGACGTGATGGTCGCGACGGGGATAATCGTGTCACGCGTGGTCACGCCCTGGGTGACATACGACCGCACGGTGAACAGATCGGAAATCAGCGGCGTGACGCGGTTCACGCTCACGGGCAGGTTTTGCAGCAACTCAAAGGTGTCGGTCGTGATTGCCGTGGTCAGCCCGTTACCCTCGGTGAAGGTGTTGAAGTAATTGAGCAAATTAGTGCCGCTGCGGACGTCGTAGGAATTGATGACCCGCGCGAAGACCGTGTAGCCGCCTTCATCCGTGTCCAGCGTCGAGCTGTTGTTGGTGAGGTTGATGAAAAAGTCTCCCGAGGCGGAATTCGTCACCCCGCGCTTCCGCGCCATGCCGAGAGTGCCAAACACATTGGCCAGCTCCGGGCCGACGCCGTACTCGTTCGTGATGTAACCCCAGTTCACGCCCTGGAGATAGGTGCTGAACGCGCTGGCGCTGTTCGGGTCCCGCACCCGGACGCTGCCGGCCTGGAGCGCGAAGTGGGGAAACAGGGTGCTGAGCACCAGATTTGAGTACACCCCGCTGTACACGTAGAGCAGGAAGTTCTTCACCGTGTCGGGCTTTTCCTGATCGAACAGTTCAAGATCGAGATTCCCGTAAAAGCCTCCCCCGGTGCTGATGTCAAACCGCACCACGGAATGTTGCGGCGCGGGCAATTGCGGTCCCTGGATGATCCTGGCGTTCACCGTGAAGAGGTCGGCGTAACGAGGCAGTCCGGCGGGCAGCCCGCTCACGGCCAGTTCGCTGTAAGTTTCAAACGTCCTGGGGATAGTCGCGCTGCCCCTCGGCACGGTGTTGAAGTAGTTCAACAAGTTGGTCCCCGTCAGGGCGCCCGTCGTGTTCACCACCCGGCCAAAGACCGTGAAGCCGCCGTCCACCGTGTCCAGAAAGGAGTTGTTTGCGAGGTTGAAAAACCAGTTCGCCGACGCGGAGTTAATTTGCCCGCCTACGCGCGCCATCGCGATGGTGCCGAAGGCGTTGCTCAGTTCCGGCCCCACACTGTATTCGTTATTGATGGGGCCGAAGTTAGCGCCAGCGACGTAATCGCTGAAGGCCGCCGAGCTGGCCGGATTCGGGATCGTCACATGCCCCGCTTGCAGCACGAAGTTGTTAGTTAGCCGATGAATGACGAGGTTCGAGTACACGCCGCGATACACATAGCGCAGGAAGTTCTTCACCGTCTCCGGCTTCTCCTGATCGAACAGCTCGATGTCCAGACTGCCGAACAGCAGGCCGCCGGTGGAAATCTCAAACCGCACGACGGTGTGATTCGTGTTCACGACCTCCTGCGCGCGCCCGGAGGAAACTCCGGCCAGAACCGCGACAGCCAACAACCACAAAAAGTTTTTCACCACAGGGCGGGAGTCTAGCACGCCGCCCCATGATGACAATCCGCGAGAAAGTTTCAGGCCAACAGGCTCTCCCAACCGCACCGGAGCGCTCGCGTCTCGCGCACACAAAAATTGCCTCGCGCCAAAACTCTCTGCTACACCACCACGCATGAAGCACCCAGCGCCCGAGCCAACGGACATCCACAGCGAGTCCTTTCTCCATTCGCTCATGGCCCGGCAGCTCAAACTCTCCATCGCCTGCGCGCTCACCTTCCTCGTCGCGCTGCTCGGCCTGCCACTGGCGAACTACTACGCGCCCGAACTCATGGCCACGCGCCTCTTCGGCTTCACGCTCACCTGGCTCGTCCTCGGCGTGCTGTTCTTTCCGTTCGTGTGGGTGATTGCGTGGGTGTTCATCCGCCGTTCGATTGCCTTGGAAAATTCGGAAGTGGAGGAGGTCAAGAAGACCGTGAGTGGGTCTGTGGGTGAGTGAGTGAGTGGGAGAAGAAGCGTATGAAACTCATAAAGCACCACTGGGAGTTGGACGTTTACAAACTCGCGATGGAGATGGCGGGCGAAGTGTTTCAACTCTCTAAATCATTTCCCAAGGAAGAGACCTATTCGCTCACGGACCAGATTCGTCGCTCCTCACGCTCCGTCTCTGCGCAACTCGCCGAGGCTTGGCGACGCCGCAAGTACGAAGCCGTTTTCGTCAACAAGCTGAACGAAGCGGAAGGCGAAGCTGCCGAAACTCAAACCTGGCTCGAACACGCCGTACAATGCGGCTACATCCCGGCTCCCAAGGCCCGCGAACTTCACCGTCTCTGCGACCGCATCCTCGGCAAGCTCGTTACCATGGGCAACAACCCCGAAGCGTGGGTGCTGAAAAAATCGCAGCCCCCCATCCCACTCACCCACTGACTCACTTACCCACCCACCCACTCACCCACCATGCTCCTCGCCGCCATAGACCCCTACATCCTCGCCTTCTCCCTCGTCACCGTGGCCGTCACGGTCTGGATGGGCTTTCGCTCGGCCAAGACTTCCAAGACGGCTAGCGACTTCTTCGTCGCGGGGCGTTCGGTGGGCGTGGGCATGAATGCCAGCGCCATCTCCGGCGAATACCTTTCCGCCGCCAGCTTCATGGGCATCGCGGGCATGGTGATGAGCAGCGGCTACGACGCGCTGTGGTATCCGGTCTGTTACGCGTGCGGGTATTTGTTCCTGCTGCTGTTCATCGCGGGACCGCTGCGAAGGTTCGGGGCGTACACGATTCCTGATTTCGCCGAGGGAAGGTTCGACTCGCCGGTGTTCCGCAAGATCGCCGTGGTCTTCGTCCTGTTCATCGGGTTCTTCTACACCATGCCGCAGATGAAGGGCGCGGGCGTGACCCTGGCCTACATCTTCCCCGGGCTGCCGTATTGGGTGGGCGTGGTGCTGGTCGGCGCGGTCATCACGCTCAACGTGGCGCTAGGCGGCATGAAAGGCATCACGCTGGTGCAGGCGTTTCAGTATTGGATCAAGATGTTCGCCATCGCCACGCCCATCTTCGTGCTCATGGCGGTGTATGGGCATTATGGGAAACAGGTGGGGGTGAATGCCGTTCAACTTCAGACGGCTGCAATGCTGACGCCCGCAGCTCTCAAGCAAGACTTCAAACAACTCTATCGTAAGCCAGGCTTGTTGAAATGGAGCGATTGGCAGGAACGCTATCGACGTTGGAATACAAAGCGAAAGAACACCGCGACTGGCGCGGGATTTAACTACGACGCCCGATACTTCACGAACGGAATCGCCGCAGTGGAAGTTTCACGGCTACTTTCTGACTTCGCCAACATTACCGACCAGTCAGTTGCTATGGCGTGGAAACTTGATGACCATTCAATTCTCCTGCCAGTAACTAATGGGTATCCGCACAGAATACGAGCGCAGTTGATTCAAAGTATTTTAACGAGCAATGGTGTCGTCCTTGTTGAAGGACCACTGGGAATCACAGCAGTAACTCCCGACATGGTTGCAATCCAACCACCTGCCCGTGCCCCTCTCCCCGCCAAAGCCCCGCCCGACTCCACCTGGCTCAACCCCTTCGGCCCGCTCACGACCAAGGCCGCCAAGACCGCCGCCACCGCCATCGGTAAGAAAGCCACGAACGTCGTGGGTAGCACAGGCTACCAGCCTGTGCCGCCGGGCAACCTGCCCGGCGGAACGGGAGGGACGCCACTTGCACCAACGAACGCTGCTCTCGCCCAGAACGCGCCTCCCCATTCCGCTGGGCAGGTTGCCCAGCGGGACGGGCTGGTAGCCCGTTCCACCCCGGACGCGGCACAGCGCGCCGAACGCGCCTGGCTCGCCAAGCATGAGAAACCGCTCGCCCTGCTCTACACCTACTCGCTCATCATCGCCATCGTCTGCGGCACGGCGGGGTTGCCGCACATCCTCGTGCGCTTCTACACGAACCCGGACGGCGTCGCCGCCAAGCGCACCACCATGTGGGTGATGATTCTGATCGGCGTGTTCTACGTCTTCCCGCCGGTGTTCGGCGTCATCGGGCGCAATCTGTTGCCCGACCTCTACAACGGACTCGGCGCGAAAGGGACGGACAAGATCGTCCTCGAACTGCCGCGCCTGCTAAACGAGAAGTATCCGCCGCTCGGCTCGATTCTCTCCGGCATCACCTGCGCCGGTGCGTTCGCCGCCTTCATGTCCACGTTCTCGGGATTGCTCGTCTCCATGACCGGCGCGCTGGCGCACGATGTCTATGGCCGCATCCTCCGCCCGAAATCCACGCCCGAGCAGCGCATGAGGATGTTCAAAATCGGCGCGGTGCTGATCGGTGGCGTGGCGATTTTGCTCGGCTCGTTCGTGGAACCATTAGAGATCAACTTCATGGTCGGGCAGGCCTTCGCCATCGCGGCGGCGAGTTATTTCCCCCTGCTCTTCATGGCCGTCTGGTGGCGCAAGCTGACGATGAAGGGCGCGGCGGTCGGAATGCTGGTCGGCGGCGTGTGCGCGCTCGTCGCCGCGGCGCTGACGAACTTCAGCAACCTCGCGCTCGACAAGGGGCCGATGGGCAAACTCTTCTCCGGCTTCGCGCCGCTGAATGATTTCTGGGCCGCGCATCCGTTGCTGAGAATTCTCTGCGAGCAACCCGCCATCTGGGCCGTGCCGCTGGCCATCATCCTGATGATCGTCGTCTCCAAGCTGACCGCGCACACCATCCCCAGCGACAGCCGGATGAAAATGCTCGTACTGCACGCGCCGGAGCAACTTGGGTTGAAACAGGAATACATCCAGGAACATCAGGCGGGGCCGGGACACTGAGGATTTTTAGCCACGGATTGAACACGGATTGAACACGAATGACTGAGATTTCCCAATCCGTGTTTCATCTGTGTTTCATCCGTGGCTATGCGGTTCCATTCCTCGTCAGAGGGCAACTACCATTCCGCGGAGCGGGAGGAGAAAGAGCAAAGCAATGAAGACAATGAAAATTCTGGCAATCGTGGCCCTCGTCGCGAGCGTGGGACTGAATGTTTTTCTCTGGCGTCAGCGTGAGGTGGAACGCGCGGAGGTGAAGGCCGTGCTGGTGAACACGGCGGAAGCGGACGCCTTGCGCGCGGAGAATGAAGCTCTGATGACCAAGAGAGCCACCAAGCCCTCTGCAACCGACGCGGACGCGCGCGAACTGGCCCGACTGCGGAATGACGTGAGCCAGCTTCGGAAGAAAACCACGGAAGCCGAATCTGAACGCGCCAAGACCGAGCGAGAGCTGGCGCAGTTGCGCGCCAAGCTCGGCACCACCGAACAAAATCTGGCGGAGAAAAATCAGGAGGCCAACGCCCTAGCCAACATGACGCCGGAGCAAATCGCCCAAGCCAAGCGGCAAGCCAGTTTCATTCGGTGCATCAACAATGTTAAACAGATTGGACTGGCGTGCCGCCTTTACGCCAACGAACACGGCGGTGTGTTTCCACCGGATTTGGTCAGCCTGAAAAAGGAACTGGTGACGCCGAAGATTCTTTTTTGTTCCGCCGCTTCCGGCGTCGTTCCAGGTGCAAACTGGGAGGAACTGGATCCGAAAACCATCAGCTATCAACTGCTCAATCCAAGTGGAAACGAGAAGAGCCCACAAGTCCCCCTCACGTCCTGCTCTGTCTGCGGCAACTACGGCATGAGCGACGGCAGCGCGTATCGGGCGCAGAAGTAGAATCCTGAAAGGATTCCATCACCAAAGCCCAGGGTTGCGCTGCCGAGGCGCTACCCTGGGTCACGGGTCGCAAATTTCTCCAACCCTGAAGGGGTTGAATCTTTCACGCGCCACGCTTCAACCCCTTCAGGGTTGAGGAATTTTTTTGGAACATTTCACCCAGGGTAGGTGCCCGGCGCACCAACCCTGGGCTTTGGTGATACAATCCTTTCAGGATTGGAAGACCACCTAACTCAAACTCCACACCCTGCCAAAATCGGCATCAGATGCAATTGGCGGCTTCACTGTTCACTCCTTTGCCGGCCAGTCCTCGAAGTAGCAGCCCACGGGCGGGGCGTAGAATTTGCGCGGCAGCTTCCCCGCGCGCGCCGCGTCCATCGCGTCGCGCAACTCACGATGCTCGACCACGGAGCGCGGCTTGCCGGGGGATTGGTACCAGTCGTCAATGCGCCCGCGATAGAGGCGGTCGCCGTCGGGCTTGAGCACGAACGCCTCGGGCATGTGCGTGGGCCGCAGCCAGCGCGCGAGCGCCAGCCCCTCGTCGAACAGCACGGGGAATTGAATCGCGTACTCTTTCACAAACGCCACCGCCTGCGTGCGCGTCATGGTCTGACCGGCGACGACGCCGAAGAATTCCACGCCGTTTGTGCTCTGCCCCGCCGCGAGCCGGTTCAACTCCGGCACGTAACGCTGCGTGATCGGACACTCCGGTCCGAGGAAGACGAAGACCACGGCGCGTGTGCCGCCGGCCAAGCCGAGTTGATGCGCCCGCCCCGTCGTGTCGCGCGCGGTGCGAACGCGGAACAGATCATGTCCCGGCTCCGCGCCGCCGAGCAGCAGCGTCCAGGTCAGGCCGAGACAAAGGAAAAAAGATTTCTTCACGCGAACGGCGGCACCGTGCCAGAGGATGCGGATGGGCGCGAGTTGGAAGGCGCAGAAACGTGCGATTGGAAGTGACGGTCAGGTGGCGGCGGGCGTCCCGCCGGCCTCCACCTTTGCCTCGCCTGTGACTTCACCAGCGCCGAATCTCCCGCCATGCACGAAGCGACGAGCGAGACCGACTGGGAGCAACTTTACCAAACCGGCGACACGCACTGGGACAAGGGCGAGCCGTCGCCCGGACTCGTGGATTTTCTCGCGACCTCCGCGCACCGGCCACGCGCGCGCGTGCTCGTCCCCGGCTGCGGCACCGGCCACGACGTGCGGGCCTGGGCGGCCGCCGGCTGGACGGCGACCGGCCTGGACCTGGCTCCTTCCGCGATCCAACTCGCGCGAGAACGCACCCAGGCGGCGGGACTGAACGCCGAATTTCAACTCACCAATTTTCTGGAGTCAGCACCGGCGACGCCCTTCGACTGGATTTTTGAGCACACGCTGTTCTGCGCGATCCAGCCCGCGCGCCGGGATGATTACGTACGCGCGATCCTGCGCTGGCTGAAGCCCGGCGGACAATTTCTCGCCGTCCATTACATGCTGCGCGACCAGCCGGATGGCCCGCCCCACGGCTGCACCCAGCAGGAACTGATGGAAAGATTTCTGCCCCACTTCACGCTCCAGCAAGGCTGGGTGCCGCGCTCGTACTCCAACCGCACCGGCCTGGAACTGATGCTCTGGTGGCAGCGGCGACCGGAGCCGGTATGAAAAGGGTGGAACGGGCTACCAGCCCGTTCCGCTGGGCAAACTGCCCAGCGGAATGAGAGTGAGCACCCTGGGCTAAAGTCAGGCCGGTGTTGCCCGCGTTGCCCTCACTCTTCCGCCGGGCTGGTAGCCCGGCGGCACAGGCTGGTAGCCTGTGCTACCCATGCCGAATTTTCAGTCCCGCTTTTGGCCACAGGCCGTGCGGTCACGACACGGCTATCATGGGCGGAAGGCTTGCGAAATAATCCGCGCTTCGCCAGCGTCAGAGCATTCCAATGCGCTTGCGACTCAACATCTTTTTTGCCCTGACCCTGCTGCTCGAGTTCGGTACGCGCGCCGCCGCGCCGCTCGGTTACAACCGCGACGTGCGGCCCATCCTCTCCGACAACTGCTTCGCCTGCCACGGGCCGGACAAGGGCCACCGCAAGGCGAAGATGCGCCTCGACATCCGCGCGGACGCGCTGGCGAAGGAGGCGTTCGTCCCCGGCAAACCGGACGAGAGCGAACTGGTGAAACGCCTGTTCACCACGAACGAAGACGACGTGATGCCGCCGACGGATTCGCACAAGAAGATCACGCGGGAGCAGCGGGAGATTCTGAAACGCTGGGTGGCGGAAGGCGCGGTGTATGAACCGCACTGGTCATTCATCGCGCCGCAGCGGCCGGTGGTGCCGAAGGTCAGTAAGTCAGTGATCAGTAAATCAGTAATCATTAATCAGTCGGGCCGCGCACCGAAGACTGATTCACTGATCACTGACTCACTGATTACTCTCCCCAACCCCATTGATGCCTTCATCCTCGCGCCGCTGGCTGCCAAGAACATCCAGCCCTCGCCCGAAGCCGACCGCCCCACCCTGCTCCGCCGCGTGAGTCTCGATCTCACCGGGCTGCCGCCCACGTCCGAGGAAGTCGCCGCGTTTGTGAAGGACAAGTCGAAGGACGCCTACGAGAAGCAGGTGGATCGGTTGCTCGCCTCGCCGCATTTTGGCGAGCGCATGGCGGTGCCGTGGCTGGACATCGTGCGCTTCGCCGACACGGTGGGTTATCACGGCGACCAGAACGTAAATGTGTTTCCGTATCGCGACTACGTGATCAATGCGTTCAACCGGAACAAGCCATTCGATCAATTCACCATCGAGCAACTCGCGGGGGACTTGCTCCCGAACAACACCGTCGAGCAGCGCGTGGCGACGGGGTTCAACCGCCTGAACATGATGACGCGCGAAGGCGGCGCGCAGCCGAAGGAGTATCTCGCGAAATACGGCGCGGACCGCGCGCGCACCGTGGGCATGGCGTGGATGGGCCTGACCGTGGGCTGCGCCGAATGTCACGATCACAAGTTTGATCCGGTCACCGCGAAGGATTTTTATTCGCTCAAGGCTTTCTTCGCCGACGTGCGGCAGTGGGGTGTGTACAGCGATTACAAATATACGCCGAACCCCGACTTGAAGAACTGGAGCAACGACCATCCGTTCCCGCCGGAGGAAGTGGTGGAGAGTCCTTACTTGCAACGGCGCATCGAGAAGCTGCACGCGGAGATTCAGGCCGTGGCGAAAATTGCGGCGGAGCGCGCGGACCAGAAACAGCGCGACGCATGGGAAAAATCTACGAAGGCCGTGTTGAAGAATCATCCCGACGGCTGGCTCGTGCCGGCGGCGTTTCCGCTGGTGACGAACGTGGTGGTGCTGACCAACAAATTGAAACTCACCAACCTCGTCGCGGCCACGGAGAGCAAACCCGCCGCGACCAATGTGACGACGAAGACGTCGTTCAAAACGAACAGCACGGTCAGCACGAACTTCATCGCGCAGGCGGATGGCTCGCTGCTGTTCGGCAGCAAGGCGGACGGCCATCCGATTCCGCTGCGGCTGGAGTCAGGTTCGCTCGCCGCGCTTCGTCTCGAACTCATTCCGCACGCCCGGCACAGCAACACGATCTTCCGGGGCAAGACGACCAGCGCCACTATTCAACTCTCGGCCACGCTCCGACGCTCGGGTGAAAAGAAGGAAACGAAGCTGGCGTTCTATCACGCCGATGCTGACCACAAAGAGCCGCGCTACGCGAACGGCTTTGAAATCATTGGCATCCAGGAGAGTTGGAAAGTGAACCGTGATCACGCGAAGGAAAAGCAAACGGGCGTGTGGCTGTTCGATCCTCCGGTGGTCATCGCGGATGGCGATGTGCTGACGGTGTCGTTGAAGACGAATGTCCTCGGCAACTTGCGCCTGAGCGTGTCGCCGCTCGCGCCCGTAGCCGCGTCTCGTGAGAGCGCG
>JAYVQC010000279.1:0-13435 GCA_043757045.1 Akkermansia sp.
TTGCGCCGCCCTCACCCTTCCGCCGGGCTGGTAGCCCGGCGGCACAGGCCAGTGGCCTGTGCTACCCAGACCGAATTTTCAGACAGGCTCTAAGGAGACTGGAAAGTCCGCGCGCCGGGAAAAATGTTTGTCAGCCTTCCGCCTTGCCCTAACGTCGGCACCGTTTCGCGAGCGATGAAAAACGTGCTGCGTGTCCTGATCGTCGAGGACTCCGAGTTCGACGCCCAGATCATTTCGAGTCACGTCCGCAAGGGCGGCTACGAGGTCGTGTCCGAGCGCGTGGAAACCGGCGACGGCATGAACCGCGCCCTGCGCGAGAAACCGTGGGACGTGATTCTTTCCGACTACAACCTCCCGCACTTCAGCGCACCCGAGGCGCTCACGATTCTCCAGTCGAGCCAGCTCGACGTGCCGTTCATCATCATCTCCGGCGGCATCGGCGAGGCCACGGCGGTGGCGGCGATGAAGGCCGGCGCGCATGACTACTTGATGAAGGGCAATCTCAGCCGGCTGGCCCCGGCGATTGAGCGCGAGATTCGCGAGGCATCGAACCGGCGCGAGCGACGCGAGGCGCGCGCGAAACTCCTGGAGAGCGAACTGCGCTACCGCCTGCTCTGGGAATCCTCGCCCGACGCGGTGCTGCTCATGGATTCGGAGAGCAAAATTTACTTCGCCAATCCCGCCGTGGAGACCGTCTTCGGCTACACGCAGGAGGAAATTGTCGGGCGGACGCTGGCGGTTTTGCTGCCGGAGGAATTGCGGAGCAACGAGGCGCGGGGCATCGAGAGTTATCTTCGCACCGGTGAAAAGTCCGACCTGGGCCGCGTGGTCGAGACCGTCGGGCGGCGCAAGGACGGCCACGAGATCGTCATCGAAATCAGTTTCAGCCACATGGATTTGCACGGCGAGCGACGGCATGTGGCCTTCGTCCGCGACATCACGGCGCGCAAGAAAACCGAGCGGGCGCTGCGGGAGAATCAGGAGCAGTTGCAGGTCGCGCGAGAAATTCAGCAACGGCTCTTCCCCAAATCGTCGCCTGCCGTCGAGGGCTTCGACATCGCGGGCGTCTCGTATCCCGCCGAGGAAACGGGCGGCGACTATTTCGACTACCTCGCCATGAAGAACGGCGCGGTCGGCATCATCGTCGCCGACGTGACCGGCCACGGCATCGGTCCCGCGCTGCTCATGGCCGAGACGCGCGCCTACCTGCGCTCGCTCGCGTCGAGCAGCGAGGACATCGGGGAAATTCTCACCACGGCCAACCGCATTCTTTCCGAGGACATCGGCGACGAGCGTTATGTGACCTTGTTCCTTGGCAAAATTGAACCGGTCACGCGCGCGTTTTCCTACGCCAGCGCGGGACATCCGACCGGCTACTTGCTCGGCGCGAACGGCGAAATTAAAAATCTGCTCAAGCGCACCGCCGTTCCGCTCGGCATCAATCCCGAGACGAAATATCCGCCCGCCGTGCCGGTGCCGTGGCAGTCCGGCGACATTCTGCTCGTGCTGACCGACGGCATCGAGGAGGCGATGGCACCGGATGAATCCTTCTTCGGCATTGAGCGCACGCTGGCCGTGGTGCGCCAGCAGAGCGAGAAGTCTGCGCGCGAAATCGCCGACGCGCTCTACCGTGCGGCGCGGGAATTCTGTGGTGCCGGCGCGCAGCTTGATGACGTGACGGCGATAGTGATCAAGGTTTTGTGATGGTGGGGCAGGAGCCAACGCATCTTTGGATCGCTGAATTGTGACACGCTGGTAGGGCGCGGTGTCCTCACCGCGCCGCGCTGGAATCGAAAGAGCGGATGGAACTTGCCAGAGCTGAAACCCGGCGCGCTGAGGACAGCGACGCCCTACCATCGCCAGACACATCGCTGGCAAAAATCTTTCCGTGACTTCACATTGCCGCCAAACAGTTCACATGGCTGCTGAAGAATCATTCGACGCGGAGCCGCTGCCGGACGAGGCGTGGTGGACGCGGGAGTTGCATCGCAACGAGAAGCTCATGGATAAGTTTATGGTCGTGCTCGGCGACAATCCCGACTGGGAAAAATTGCCGTGGGCGGATGACGACGAGGACGATCTGCTCGCGGACAAACCCAGTTCCGAATCCGGCGGCAACGAATTGGATGCCACGCCGCCCACCACCGCCACAGTCGCCGATGAAAATTCCGACAACGATAATGACCCGGACGAAGACCCCGAGGTGAACGCGGACTTCAACACCGTTTCCAAAATGGCGCGCGAGTTTGCCTGCGCCGTCTTTGATCTGGAACCGCCGCCGCCGAACGCCGAACTGCTCTACCTCTCCGCCGGCAAAATCGGCGCGAACCTCGCGGGCGGGCACGGCCTGGGCTACGACGAGGAATTCATCTGCGGCAACATCGTGAAATGCCGCTGGGCCTTGAGCGACTGCGAGTTCTGCCGCGAGATGCTGGAACCGTTGCCCGCGCAGACCGGCGACGCCACGTATGCAAAACTGATCGAGGACACGCGCCGCATCGCCGAGGTGCTCCGCGAGCGCATCGCCCGCCTGCGCCTGCGCGTGTGGTGGGAGAAATAGTTTCCAATGCTCGCCGCGCCACTCCAGCAAGTTAACCGCACCTGTGTCCGCCACGGACGGCGCACCCTCGCCTACTTCGGAGGCTGCGATTATTTCCGGCTGGCGAGCCATCCCGAAGTGTTGCGCGCGCTGCACGAGGGCGCGGAGAAATACGGGCTGAACGTCGCCGCTTCGCGCAAGACCACGGGCAACCATGTGCTGTTCGAGAAGCTCGAAAAGAAGCTGGCGACCTTCTTCGGCGTCGAGCGCGCCGCGCTGCTCTCGAACGGCTACGCCACGAACCTCGCCTTTACGCAGTCGTTTGCCGGCGAGTTCACCCACGCGCTGCTGGACGAACGAGCGCACGGCTCGTTGCGCGACGCGGCCTTGCTGCTCGGCTGTCCCGTCCGTGAGTTCCGTCATCGCGACGCAAAAGATTTTGCCGGCGCGCTGAAAAAACTCGGCCCCCACGCGCGCCCGCTGGTGATGACCGACGGCATGTTCTCGCACGACGGCTCGCTCGCGCCGCTGCAAGAGTATCTCGCCGCCCTGCCCCGCGCCGGTCGCCTGCTCGTGGACGACACGCACGGCGCGGGCACATTGGGCGCACGCGGACGCGGCACGCCGGAAGTCTGCGGCGTGCAGGACGAGCGGATGATTCAGACCATCACGTTGAGCAAGGCGTTCGGCGTCTATGGCGGCGCGGTGCTGGGACCGGCGCGCGTGATCGAGGCGGTGCAGGAGCGCAGCCGGCTGTTCACCGGTAACACGCCGCCGCCGCTGCCACTGGTCAACTCGGCGCTGGCTTCAGTAAGAATTTTGAAAACAGATCGTTCGCTGCGGACACGGCTCGTGGCGAAGGTTGCTGTGTGCAAGGCCATGCTGATCCGAAGCGGCTGGTCATCACCGATGCTGGAAACGCCCGCCCCAATCATCGCGGTGGTGCCGAGGAACTCACGCCACGCCGCGCAACTGAAACGCGCTTTGCTGCGGGCGGGTGTTTTCCCGTCGTTCATTTCCTACGCGGGCGGCACGCCGTATTTTCGTTTCGCCCTTTCGAGCGAGCACACCGCCGCGCAGCTCGACGCGCTGGTGCAGACCTTGATCAAAAACCCATGAGCGACGCCCCCCGCCTGGATCAATGGCTCTGGGCCGTGCGCCTGTTCAAGACGCGCGCACTCGCCGCCGCCGCGTGCAAGGATGGCAAGGTGCTGGTCAACAGCCAGCCCGCGAAGCCCGCGCGCGACGTGCATTCCGGCGAAATCATTTCCGCCAAAGCCCACGGCGTGCAGCGCACCGTGAAGGCGCTGGCCGTGCCGCCGGGCCGCGTGGCTGCGAAACTCGTGCCGGATTTCCTCGAAGACCTGACACCGCCCGAGGAATACGAGAAGGCCCGCGTGGCCGCGCTTGCGCCGCAGTTTCAGTGGAGCAAAGGGTCGGGCCGACCGACGAAGAAGAGCCGCCGAATGTGGGAAAAGTTTGGTGAGGCGAACCCTTCGGAAGGTTGAACGCGAAAGGAAAGCGGCGCTTTAGCGCCGCTTTGGTCAGCGAAGAAAAGTCACGCGCAAGAAATCCGTCGCTGGCTCCAAGTCTTCCAGCGCCGCATCCCAACTCACTCGCGGGTGCGGCGATGGCTCAGGAGCTTTTCCTTCCAGCGCCAGGGCCGCGATCAGTTTCTCCGCCACCGCGTCGCTGGCGAGAAACGCAGCGAGCTTTTTTGCCGACGCCGAATGCGGCGCACCGCGCACGAGGGCGACGGAATTCGGAATCAAAACCGACTCCTCGCTCAACGGCAATGAAACCAGCGGCAGTCCCTCGCGCTGACCGGCGGCGATGTCGTCGAAGTCGGTCAGGCCGATCAGCGCCTCGCCGCGTCCGACGAATTTCACGACCACCGAGTTGCCGTCCACGAGGAACGGGCGGTTCGCGGCGAGCGCGCGGCACCATTGCTCCCAGCCGGCCACGCCCCACTGCCGACGCAGCGCGATGAACTGTGCCGACGTGGTGCCGAACATGGGATAGGCCAGCGCAATTTTTCCGCGCCACGCCGTGTTGGTGAGTTCGAGCAAAGACTTCGGCGCGGACGCTAGCGTGAGTTGGTTCGTGTTGATGACCATGCGGCGGCTGCGAAAACCAAACTCGACGATGGAATTCGTTTCCAACACGCCGCGCCGCGCCAGTTGCCGCGTGCGGAGCGCCTCGTTGCTCCACCACACATCGCACTGCGGATGCTTCGCCTCGGCCAGCAGACGGTTCGCGAGCCCCACGGTTTTCACCGCTTCGCTGTCGAACACGGGGCGGACTTTGATTCCAGTCTGCTTCGTGAACTCGGCGAGGATCGGCTCGGCGAACTGCTGATCTTGCGAGGTGTAGAGGATGACTTGGTTTCGAGATTTCGCCTGGAAGGAATTGAACGCCGGCAACAACCAGAACACCAGCAGCGCGACCAGCATCAGAAAACCCCCGCCAAACCAGAACTGCGAATGCACCTCGCACCACGCGAAGTAATCTTTGCGCCAGCCGCGCGATGGGCGATCAGTTTCCACGGCCAAAGCCCTCCTTCAATCGGTCCGCCATGAACACCGCCGGGGCGATGATGGTCGTGGTTCCGTAGGTTCCGGCGGGATAGTCGCGCGCGTTGCCGGTGATCAGGAATTCACAGCGCGACGCCAGCGCGATTTCCAGAAACATCTCGTCGTCCGGGTCGGGCAGGCGTTCCGCCAAAGGCTGGCCCGGCACGACCAGTCCACTGGCTTGCACTTGCGCGAGCAAGGCGCGGATATCGTCGGGAGAAAAATCAAACTTGGGGCGGTGCAGCACTTCCTCGTACTCGGCGAGCAGGCGGGCGTCGTGGCAGGGAATCAGAAATCCTTCGGCCACCCACCGCACAATCTGTCCCGACGCGCCCAAGGGTTTTAGCAGGCCGGAGACGAGAATGTTGGTGTCAACGACGACCTTCATGGCGGCGCGCGGCCCGGACCGTCTGGATTTCCTGCTCAATCTCCTCGTCGCTCATCTGGTCGCGCCCGGTCTGAACCGAGTTTTGCTGCATGTTCAAGACGGCCTCGCTGGCGCGGGCGCGGCGGACGTTGGCGAGCGTTTGCGGCAGGGTATCTTCCGTCACGGAAAGCAGCACGCCGACGGGTTTCCCGTTCTTGGTCACGATCATCTCCCGTTCGCCGGGGACGAACGGTTCCGTGCCGAGTTCTTGAACGGAAACTGATTTCATGGCCGCACGGTAGGACAGGAGCGCAGCGAAAACAACCGGCAATCAGGCCGTCCGCTTGTGATACCACCACCACTCGAAGAGCAGCACAGCCAGGCCGGCCAGCGCGATCCATCGCCACAGTTCCAGGTTCGCGCGCTGCATCTTGGTCGCGGCCACGCCGGTGCCGAATTTGCCGAGCGGCAGTTCCTCGCGCGGGCGGATGTCGCTTTCCGCCGCGTCCAGCAGGTTCACGCAGAACGACAGCGCGTTGGTGCCGGCGCGCACCTGGTAAATGCCTTGCGCGGTCGTGTCGCCGAAGACGAGTTCGCGCGCGGTCTTGGTCAGCGAAAGATTTTTCACGGAACCATCCGGGGCGGTGATTTGTGCCGACTCAATCGGTTCGCCCAGCGGCAGGCGGAAGGGTTCACCTACTTTCACATTCAGCGCGCTGGAGTTGCCACCGGCGGGGTTCAACCACTCCAGCGCGTTCTGGATGAAGATGGGAAACGAGATGCGCAACGGCCACGTCGTCTGCATCGTGTCGAAGCCGATCCACACCACGCGCTTGCGCTCGATCTCGCCGGCAATGATGAGCGGCGTGGCGGAGGAATCCACAATCGGCACGCCCCAGCGCGGTGGTTTCACGGCCAGCGATTCGTTGATGAACACGTTGTCGAAGCTCACGAAACGCAGCAGCGGATGGGCGTTCTTCCAATCCACAATCGTCGGCGCATCGGCGCGCGACACGTCGGGAAAGAGGTTCGTGAAGTTGACGTGGATGGCGAGCACGCTGCCCTTCGGCCAGACCACGGGCGTCACGTCGTCGAGGATCACGATGTCGTAGGCGGGGGCGTCATCCGCGAGCAGGGACACCGTGGTCAACTGCACGTTCGGCACGGGGCGAAGGGCCTTCTCCAGAAAACGATTGCCGCGCGTGACGAGCAGCACCTTCACCGGGCGCGGCAGAATGCTGACGACCGACGCCTGATTGTCCGCCGCGAGATCATCTGCGCCGCCGAGCTTCACGGTGAAGATGCCGTCGCGCGACTGGTTCGCGACGAAGACGAGCGGCAGCGTGTTCGTGCCGGGCACGGTGATGGAACGCGTTTCCACCACGTCGTTGCCGAAGCGCAGCTCGAAGTCCGTGACCTGCGCATTCGTGCTGGGATTCACCACGCTGGTGAAAATGGCGCGCTGCGCGGGGTTGTCGGGATTCGCGCGTACGTCGAGCGAGGCGATGCCCAGGTTGTTCGCGCGCTCGCCGATGCGGTGATAGACGAGCGGCAAATTTTTGTTCTCAAATTCGGCGAGGCCCGAGACCGCGCCGTCGCTGAACAGATGAATCTCCGGGTTGTCGCGGTCGGACTGGTTCTTCACGAGCGTCTCCGCGAGTTGCAACGCCTCACGCAAGCGCGTCGTGGAGTCCGTGGCCCGCGCCGCTTCGATGGCGCGGCGCAGCGCGCCCTTGTCGCTCGTGGCGGACTGTTTCACCTCGGTGTTCGCCGCCGCGACGAGCACGACCATCTGGTCGCCGTCCTTCAAGCTGTCCACCCACTTGAGCGCCCCGGCGCGTGCCACCTCGAAGCGCGAGGGCGTCACATCGGTGGCCTGCATGGACGCCGACGCATCGAGCACCAGCACGCGCAGCTTGCTGCTTTTGGCCGTGCCCGTGAAGTAGGGCCGCGCCAGCGCGAAGACCGCGAGGAGCAGTATCAGGATTTGCAGGAGCAGCAGCCAGTTGTGGCGAAGTTTTTGGAACGGCGCGTTGGCCTGCGTTTCGGCGAGAAATTTCTGCCAGAGTAGCGTGGAGGAAATGAGCCGCACCACGCGCTTGCGCTTGAGCAAATAGAAAACAACGACGACGGGAATCGCGGCGGCGAAAGCGAAGGCGTAGGGCGCGAGAAATTTCATGTCGCCGCCGGTTTCTTCCAATGCAGCTTTTTCAAGCCCGGCACGGACTCGAAATGCTTGTCGCGGAAAGCGAGTTCCAAATCATGCTGCAAGCAAAGCGCGGCAATCCAAATGTCGTTCTCGGGAATGGGCGTGCCCTGCACCCGTAGTTGCACCTTCAAGTCCGCGTAGGTTTCTAATGTGGCGGCATTGGGATAGAGTACGATGCACCGCGCCGTGAATTGATCGATGACGCGCCGGTTCCCTGCTTTCTGCCGCGAGAGTTTCACCCCAAAGATGATCTCGGCCAGTGCGAATGAAGTCAGAAGCGGCGAGAGCAATCCTTCGATTTTCTCGCTGATGTCGAGGTCGCCGCGGAGCAGCGCAATCACGACGCTACTGTCGAGGCAGGTCTTTCCAATCATCCGGGTGGATTTGCTCGAAGGCTTCTTCAATGGCCCGCTCCATCAGGTCCGCATCCTCTGCGGAAATGGAGCCTGCCAAGGCGGCCAGCCCGTTCCCGCCTCCGACCGGTGAGGTGGTCACGCTGAGGCAGTCAATGTAGGAGAGCGCCAGTTGCTGCCGATCCTCGGGCAGTTCGCGCAGCTTGGTCACAGCGGATTCAATGGCCTCGGTGCTCATGGCGTCATCTTACAATTCAGCGGACAGGCGGCAAGCCGACGTTTCCCTACGACCAGACTTCGGAGGCGCGCAGTTGTTTGAGCAGTAGGTCTTCCAATTTCATCGCCGAACTCACGCTGAAGAAATTGATGCCGCGCGTGGCGCAGAACTCGCGCAGCTTCTGGATGAAATTTTGCACCGTCTGCTGGTAGGCGCTGAGGCGATACTTGCCGAAGGTCACTTCCTGAATGTTCCCGCTCTCGGCGTCCACGAGTTTCAAATCGCCGTAGGTGCCGGGCGCGATTTCATCGGGCGAAAGAATCTGCACGACGTTGACTTGAAAGCCGCGACCGACCAGCGCGCTCAACCCTTTCTCGTAGCCCGCAGGGTCGAGAAAGTCCGTGAGCACAATCGCCACCCCAGCCTGCCGAGCCTCGAGCGCGCCGCGTCGCAACGATTCGTTGAAACTCGCGCTGCCCCCGCAGTTGAGCTTGGTGATGTTCTGGAAAAATTGCAGCGAGGTCTTGCGCCCGCGCACGCTGCGCAGCGCGCCCGCCGTGACGAGGTTCGGCCCCTCGTTCGGAAACGGCACCACCGTCACGCGGTCGAATCCGCAGAGCGCCACGTAACCCATCGCGGCCGCGATCTGACGCGCGAAATCGAACTTGCGCGGCTCGCCAAAATTCATGGACTCGCTGCAATCGAGAAAGATGCGGACGGGCAGCTCGCGTTCCTCCTCGTAGAGTTTCAGGAAAAGTTTTTCGAGACGGCCAAAGAGGTTCCAGTCGAGATAGCGCAGGTCGTCGCCCGCGACGTAGTTCCGGTAATCGGCAAACTCCACCGACTGCCCGCGCGCCTGGCTGCGGCGCTCGCCCTTCGCGGAACTTTTCGCGCGCCGCGCCGCGAGCATTTGGAATTGCTCCAGGCGGCGCAGGAGTTCAGGCGTCAGCAGCGGCGTCACACCGCGACCATCACACTCTTTTGCGGCGCATCGCAAGAGCCGCGCGGGCCGCCCGGCGGGACGAGCGTGCTGTGAACGCGAGGCTGAAAAGCCTCGCGACTTGCCGAGAGGAATGTCGGCGTTACGCGGCTCCGGTGGCCTCGGACGTAGCGCCGGCTTTCCAGCCGGCAAGTCGGGAGGCTTTTCAGCCTCCCGTCCCTCAGAGTCCTTGGCACGCCGTTGCTTGGTCGCGGGACCGGCGGAAACTCCCGCGTGACGACCAGCGCATCTTCCCGCAAAACTTTGTCGCGAGATGTCATCAACCGCCGAACGCCCGCGCTTCAATCCCACGCTCATCCTCCTCGTGGGCGTGATGGCCGTGTCGAGCGGGGCGATCTTTGTGCGGCTCGCGGAGTCGCCGCCGCTGGTCACGGCGGTGTGGCGGCTAACTTTCGCCACGGCACTGCTCCTGCCATTCGCGCTGTGGCAGGCGGGTGCGGAACTGCGCCGGTTGAACGCGCGGCAAATCGGACTCGGCGCGTTGGCGGGATTGTTTCTCGCACTGCATTTCGCCACCTGGATTTCCTCGCTGAGTTTCACCTCGGTCGCGAACAGCGTGGTGCTGGTCAACACCGCGCCGGTGTGGGTCGCGTTGCTCACGCCGTGGCTCACTCGTGAGCGCGTCTCGCGCCGCGCGTGGCTGGGCATCGCGGCCAGCGTGGTGGGCGCGGTCATCATCGGCTGCGGCGATTTCGCGGGCGGCCGCCGTGCGTTGATCGGAGATGCACTGGCGCTGACGGGCAGTTTTGCGCTCGCGCTTTATTTGCTGCTTGGGCGCAAGCTGCGCGCGGAACTCTCGCTGCCCGCCTACCTGCTGCTCTGCTACGGCAGTGCCACGGTGCTGCTCTGGCTGGCCGTGCTGTCGTCGGGACAGAATTTTTCCGGATTCAATCTCAAGACGTGGGGCGCGCTGCTCGGCATGGCCGTAGTCAGTCAGCACCTCGGCCACAGCAGTTACAACTGGGCGATGAAATACTTCAGCGCGGGCTTTATCGCGGTGTGCCTGCTCGGCGAACCGGTCATCGGCTCCCTGCTCGCGTGGTGGCTGCTCGGCGAGGCACTGACGTGGGGCAAGGCGCTGGGCGGAATGATTATCCTCGCGGGAATTTATCTGGCGGCCACGGAGCGGCGGGAAAATTAACGACCCAAGTTTGGCGCCTGGTGGTCTCTCAACAAATTCCTGATTTGGAAGGAGCGCTTCGCCCGGCCACGCCCGGACGCGCTCGCCCAACTCTCAACTTTCAACTCCCCGGCCCCTTCCCTACCGTCCTCGTCATGCGAAGCGAATCACTCAAGTTCCTGGAAAAACTCGTCAACACCCCCAGCCCTTCGGGCAGTGAACTGCGCGGGCAGCGCGTGTGGCTCGACTACGCGAAGCAGTTCGCGGACGACACTTACTGGGACGCCTACGGCAACTGCGTCGCGGTCTTGAACAAGGGCGGCGGACCGCGCCTCATGCTCGCGGGCCATGCGGACGAGATTGCGATGGCGGTGAACTTCATTACAGACAAGGGCTTCATCCATGTGCGGAAGGTGGGCGGCATCGATCCCGGCATCATGCGCGGGCAGCGCGTGAGCATCCACACGCGCGAGGGCGACGTGCGCGGTGTGATCGGCAATGTTGCGCCGCACCTCACGAAGATGGAGGGCGAGCGCAAGGTGCCGAAGATGGAGGACCTGTTCATTGACATCGGCGTGGACAGCAAGGAGGCGGCGGCCAAGATCGTTCGCATCGGCGATCCGATCACGCTGGTGGATCAGTTTGAAATCCTGCGCGGCGACGTGGCGATTGCCCGTGCCTTCGACAACCGCATCGGAACTTTCTCCGTCATCGAGGCGCTGCGTTTGATCCAAGAGAGCGGCAAGAAGTTGAACGCGGAGATTTGCGCCGTCTCCAACATCATGGAGGAAGTGGGCCTGTTCGGCGCGCGACAGATTGCCTACTCGCTCCAGCCCGACGTGGCGCTGGTCGTGGATGTGACGCACGCGACGGATTACCCCACCGTGAACCAGGCCGCGCACGGCGACATCAAGCTGGGTCACGGCCCGGCCGTGACCCACGGCGGTTGCAATCATGTGGAGGTGATGGCGCGCATTGAAGCGGTCGCGAAACAGTTGAAGATCCCACTCCAACACGAGGCCATGTCGAACAGCAGCGGCACGGACACAGACGCGATTTTCTGGACGCGCGGCGGCATTCCATCGGGGTTGATCAGCCTGCCGAACCGTTACATGCACTCGCCGGTGGAAGTGGTGAACCTGAAAGACCTGGAACAGATTCCGCAGTTGATGGCCGCCTTCGCGCTGTCGCTCAAAAAAGGCGAACAGTTCAAGGTGAAGATTTAATCCGCGTCGCCCGACATATCATCGCCAAAAAAATTTACTCAGGGCGGCTGCCCGCATCCTGTTCACGCCCGCGCCAGGATTTTCAGGCCGTCTGCGCTGTCAGCGCCTCGCGGGTCTTGCGGAGCAGTTGCTGTGCGGTGAAAGGCTTCGAGAGAAATTCAAGCTGCTTCTCGATGTCCGCCGAGCGCGTGCAGGCCGTGGCGCAGAGCACGCGCGTCGAGGGCGAGACGGTTCGCACCTTTTCGATCAGCTCGCGCCCGTTCATCTTCGGCATGACCATGTCGGTGATGAGCAGGTCGATCAGCGACTGGGGCTCATGGATTATTTGCAGGGCCTTCTCGCCGCTGTTCGCCGTGAGCACGCGGTAGCCGCGCGATTTCAAAACCGTCTCCGCCATCGTCAGCACCATCTCCTCGTCGTCCACGACGAGGATCGTTTCCTCCCCGTCCAGCTCGTAGTCTTTGATGACTTTTTCCTCGACGAACTTTTTAAGGGCCGGGAGATAAACGCGCACCGAGGTTCCCTGCCCCAACTGGCTCGACACGGCCACGCCGCCGCCGTGGTTCGTCACGATGCCATAGACCCACGCGAGACCGAGGCCGCGATGGCCGTACTTCGTCGTGAAGAACGGCTCGAAAATGCGCGGCAGGACCGCCGGCTCGATGCCGCAGCCGTTGTCGCTGATCTCGATGCAGACATACACGCCGGGCAGCAGGTGCGCGGTGCGATCCTGCGTGGGCGCGCTGAGTTCGAGGTTGCGCGTCTGGATCGAGATGCGTCCGTCGGCGGTGATGGCCTGCACGGCATTCTCCAAAATTTTCACAAACGCCTGCTGCATCTTGGCCTCGTCGTAATTGACGGTGAAGACCCTTTGTTCGAGCTGCAATTGCCAGGCGAGGCCGTTGTACTGCGGGGTCTGAAACAGCTCGGCGGTGCGGCGCATCAGGTTGTTGATGTTGCCGGAAGTTTGCGCGAAGGCGTCCTTCTGCTCGGAGCTGAAGGCGGCGAGTTGGTTGGCGACTTCCGCAGCCCGCTCCGAAGCCTTCTCTATTTCCGTCAGCGACTTGCGCCAGGGATGGTGCGGCTCGGTGGTGCTGAGGACGTGCGTGACGTGACCAAGGATGGCGGTGAGCGTGTTGTTGAAATCGAGTGCGACCGTGCGCGTGAGCTGCAGCGCACAATCGAGCTTCTGCTTTTGCGCGAGGTTAATTTCCACGGACTGGCCCTTGCCGTCCGGGCGCGGGGTCCCCGTCGCCACCGGCGAGTTCGGGAAAAGCTGGAAGAGAAAACACTTGGCTCCGTCCTGATCGAGCGAGCAGACGCTGGCGTTGAACGGCGTGATGGCAATGCCCTTGCCGCGCAGCTTGAGCGGGGTCGTCAGCGATTTGCCCGCCGTGACCTTGTCGAGGAAGCCCGCCGGGTCCGCGCCGTTCTCGTTCGTCCACAGCGCCACGAGCGGGGCCGCGCCGCCCTCGACCTTCTCGCCAAAAAAGTCCAGCGCCGCCGCATTCGCCTCCCGGATCTTCGCGGACTGGTCCACGAGCAACACGGGCCACGAGGCCGCACTTAATACCGCAATCGCATCCATCTGTTCCGTCATTAGAAAGCCGGGCCAGATCAGTCCGGCCCGCCTCTTCTCAATCGGAATCCTGCGGGGAAACTGAATGGCGCGCGGACCTTCCTGTCCGCAGCAAGTTGGAAAACCGGAGGCTCTCATCCACGTCCGCACCTCGCTTAGAGCCTGTTTGAAAAAGAAAGACGCACAAATCCCTTGATTTGACGGGCTGTTTTGGCGGCTTTCATTCGCGGCAGCGCTGTTCAGGCGATGAAA
>JAYVQC010000280.1:0-3379 GCA_043757045.1 Akkermansia sp.
GGGTGATCTGAACCCCACCGGGTTCATAACCCGCGATGCGGAACATCTCGTCGGACCATCGCAACGGCAGGTCGCTCGCGTCATCCAGGTTGCTGGAGAGATCCAGTTCCCAACTGCCGAAATGAGAGATGCGCTGCGCGGCGGCCATGTTGGCCTCGCTGGCGCGCAAAGCTTCCTCCGCCCGTTTGCGCTCGGTGATGTCGCGCACCGTGCCGAGAAACGTGGGACGGTCAGCTCCGGCCACATTGACCACAGTCAGTTCCACGGGAAATTCCGTGCCGTCGGAACGCAGCGCGGAAAGTTCGAGGCGCCGGCCCATGATCGGCCCCTGTCCCGTGGCGAGAAATCGCGCCATCCCGCGCCGATGACCTTCGCGCATGGCCGGCGGAATAATCTTGTCGGCCAATGGATGCCCGATGACGTCCGCAGCCCGGTAGCCGAAAGTCTTTTCGGCCGCCGGATTGAAATCCGTAATGTTGCCTGACTCATCCATCGTAATGATGGCGTCGATCGAGGACTCCCAGACAGCGCGGCGGTTTCCTTCAGCCTGCGCCAGCGTTGCTTCCGCCCGTTTGCGCTTGGTGACGTCCATCAGCACCACGCGGCATTCTTTCCCGTCGGTGGATAGCGTCACATCCAGGCTGACGAAGAGTGCGGGGCGCTCCTGGCTGGCCAGCGCCACTTCACAAGCTTGCCGGACCTGGGTCGCAAAAACCCGCGTGAGACACTCATTGAAGGCGTTACGATCCGACGCGGCCACGAGCGACCCGAAATGCCGGCCCATCAACTGCGGGCGTGCGATGCCCACGAGCGTGGCGCCGGTCAAATTCACGAGTTGGATGTCACCTTGGGCGTTCAGGTGGAAGTAACCCACGGGCGCAAAATCGAAGAGGTCGGTGTAGCGCTCCAGTCCGGTTTCCAACTTCGCCTGCGTCTTGCGGAGTTGTTCATTCTGCATCTCCAGTTCAATCCGCTGGACTTCCAGTTCGTGCTGGAGGCGGTGCACATCCACTTCCGCCTGCGGTTCGCGGGAGGTGGGGTTTGCTTTCAAGCGCGCCTCTGCCGAACTGCGCAAAGCGGTGTCAAGACTGGACAGCTTGGATTTCTTTTTCAAAGACATCCAATCAGGCTAAAAGTTCATTTGGCTTCATGCGTCAGTGGGCTATTCCGAGTGAAATTGTAGGCATTCGGATCAAATTCAACGCTATTTTTTCACAAACTACGTCGGCCTGGCTTCCATGCCGTGCGGCTGGCCTTGGGTGAGGAGAGCGCACCCGTGCCGGGTGCAATGGTCGGCGTAGCTCCGGACACATCGTCAAAAACACGCGGGCGTTTCGGCGCGCCGCCGAAACCAACCCGTCCGAGGCGTGTGTGCCCGATGGCTATTGGCGGAAGAGTGCATCCACCTTCGCCTTCACCGCCGCATCCATCTTGATGAGCGGTGGCCAGGGGCGTTTGAGGCCTTCGCCGGGGAGTTTCTTCGTCGCGTCGAGGCCGAGTTTGCTGCCGCTGGCAATTTCGCTCGTCGCGTGGTCAAGCACGTCGGACGGGCCTTGGGTGAGTCCTTGCGGACGGCCACCATGCTGTCGCGCTGCGGGTCGGTGTTGGCGCAGAGGGCAGCGCGACCATCTCGGTCGCAGGTTTCGGCGTCCCGCCGAAACCATTCGGTGATTCGCGGCGTTCGGTTGGCGAGACGCCAACCGATGCGACCGAGACGGTCGCGATCCCCTTCGCCGCCGCGTCGTTCCGCAGCGCGCCGCCCGGGCGCTCCCCCAGCACTTTCAGATGCCGGCATGGCGCCGGTTGATGCGCTCGAAGTCCCACGCGCCCGCGACGAAGGCCCGTTCGGCGACCACACCGGTTATTGCACCTTGCCCGAGCCGTATCCTGTCTTCCACGTCACCGCCATCACGCACCGCAAAGACGCCGTTTATCCCCCGACCATCGTGGGGGGCGAAGGCGTTGCTGCGCTGGGCGGCGGAGCACGAGACGTGGCTGGACGCGGTGACCTTGTAGCGTCGCTCTGTGAGCGACGAACCGCGCCCGGCGGGCACAGACCGCCGCTACAAGGATTCTGCCGTCCGCAAGGACCGGCGGCGGGTGGAAGTGCTCCGGGACGCCAGCCGGCAACTGCGCACGTTCCACCGCGCCTGACCCATGACAACCTTTTGTTGCATAGGCAACATGAACACGGTCAATCGCAATGTGCGTTGCGCTGGGAAGGTTTTGCGGACGATGCCCCAGGGCAGCTCGTGCCTCGCATTCTGGGCTTTGGAACGCAGCCTCGTTGGACCTGACGATGAACGAAGTTCAACGTGAACGTTGATGCCGAAGCACCTCTTCTCGCCAGCCATCACAAACCTTCGTCCAAAAACGTGAGTCTCTTGATTCGAGCAGTTGTTTGGCTGCCAAAAGTTCGAGCTCTGTTTGCCGTAGATGCTTTTGCATTATTTGCGCGAGCCCGTTGAATGCCTTTTCCGTTCCGGTGACGCTAAGAAGTTGGTCTGTAATTTCCGTTCGCGTGTGATTCCCCAAATCTTCCGGGAAATCATGTAAATCGTCCATCATCTGCTTCGCCGCGAATACGTGCTGAACAATTTTCCGCCAGTCTCGGATGCTCCTCTCGAATTCGCCTTTGTTTTCTGCGCGTTGAAGTTGTCGAGCGGCTAACAGCGAAGCTGGGCAAACCACGACGAACGCGCTCATCCTCCAAGCTGACTTGGATTTCAGATCGCCACGCAGGCGGGCGTGCAAGGCGCTAAACGTGGTTGACGTGGATGAATGCCAGAGCGTTTCAAATAGCCGCGCTTGTGAAGCGCGTGTCCAAACGCCGCAGAACTGAAACCGGGCTTTCTCGATTTGGTTTGCCAGGGCGAGAAACTGGCTGGCAGTTTTGTCGGACTTTGAATCAACAAAATTGTCGAAGGCTTTGATGTAGACGAACAATCCGATTGTGCCGCATCCGATTTTCGCGAAGTCCGTGACGCCGATTTTTGGGAAAATGTCCTCCGTGAACGCCTCGACGTAGAACGCAGCGCGGTCAATTATCGAATGAAGCGAGTCATCTTTAATGTCTTGATGCCATTTCGAACGCAACTGCCTCAACCGGCTGGAACAAATACGTGTCACTGACTACCAAGGGAGGCATTTCGGGCTGCAATTTCTGTAAGGATTGCAGTTCGGCTTGCAGTAAGGGTTGCACCTATCAGGTCCGCATCCTGCGATAACTGGCCTGCTCTCATCTATGCCACGGACTTTCTCTCGGAATTCGTGTAAAGTCTGCTTTTCCAAAAGTGCTTCCAATCCTTCCTGAATATGTCCCACAGGATGAAACTTCGAGAACACGCACGGATAAACTGTCCCATCAGGGTCAATCGTA
>JAYVQC010000281.1:0-3376 GCA_043757045.1 Akkermansia sp.
AGAGCGCGTATTTCGCGGCGAGGTAGGCCCACACGTTGGCGCGGTGGGTGGCGCTGAGGGCCGAGTCGTAGGCGATGACTTCGGCGAGGTCGCCGTCGAGGGGTTCACCAAACGATCCCCCTGCCCCCAGCGTGACCGTGCCGGGGCCGAGGCCCGCACCGAGCGTCGCGCCGACGAACGCACCGTTGACGAAGTTGCGGCTCGCGCTGCCATCCTGCCACGCGGCTTGCGCGACAAAGACGCCGCGCGTCAGCGCGGGTCCACCGCTGAAGGCGATCCCGTTGAAGAACTCATGCGGCGGGCCGTAGGGACCAATCAGCCAGTTGTTCGAGCCGGACACCGCGCGCCGCGCCAAGTCGCCCGCCCCGTTCAGTGCATACACGGCGAAGACGGTGCAGGGCTTGTTCAAGACCAGCGGCGTGCTGTAGCCGGCCAACGAGCCAAAGCGCAGCACCGGACGACTGTTGAGCACGTTGGCTTGCAGGGTCGCTTGCGCGGTGGCGGCGTCCTGCGTGGCGTGATTTCCGAAGTTGCTTTGATCAATCCACCGCACGACGGCATCACCAGCGCTGGCGGCGACGAGTTCGTAAGGCGTGACGGTGGAGGCGGAACCAAAAACCCCAGGCCCGGTTTCCACGAAGCTGGTCGTGGCCACATCAATGAAATGATCGAAGCTGAAACCGCTGAAGTTATCGCTCTTGAGGATGCGATAACCTTCCGCGCCGGCCACGGCGTCCCAACTCCAATTGAGGTAGTAATTGAGCGCCGAAGAATCATCGAAGGTTTGGACTTCGAGATACGCGGCGGAATACGCGCGCGCGCCGCCCACGGTCTTGTAAGCGTAGATGCGAATGGTGTGCGCGTAGCCGCTGGCGGTGTAACCCGAGGTCGGCGAGTAATCGACGAATGCAGCGCCTGATGCGGGCGCAGTATGCCACGCCCCGAGGACGCCCAGGCCGCCCGCCAGCCACAGCTTCAGGCCCGCGATGGAAGCCGGGGAGCTGAAGGAACGGGCCAGCCGGCCACGACGACGCTCCTGAAGATGGACCGCCGGATAATGAGCAGCCACGCGATGGCGGGCCCGCTCACGATGCGGCAGCAGTTTGTAATGAGCGTGGCGCATGAGCCTTTTTCTTGCTCGCGAGAGAGGGCGGCGCGGGAGTTGGATCGCTCGCCGGTTCCGCGCTGGCGTCCGGCACGGCGACCAGCGGGACGCTGGCGGCACGTGGTTCGTCCGGCGGCACGAGCGGACGACGCACGCGGCGGATGATGGGAAGCAAGCTGTGCATCAAATCGCCGTCGCGCCGATGGCGACTTGCTTCCAGTTCGTGCCGTCCGAAATGGCGAGGCACGGCACGGAGCCAGTGCCGCCCACGGACAGATGAATGATGCGACGCGGGAACTTCGCCGCAGTGACGCCAGCGGCGACCGCCGCCGCGACGTTGGTGAACGTCGGAATTTGAACCTGCTCGCCGGAGCGGATTTTGTCGAAGCTGCGCGGAATTTCTTTGCCCATTTTAGGATTAGTTGAGGGTTGAGGGTTGAACCTCACACATTGTGAGTCACCGCGACGATGCGGACGTTTTTGGCTTCCCAAACGCGCGTCCAGTTCGACGCCGTTTCCAGTTCCGCGTTCGTCGGCGAGTCGCCCGCGACCGAGGCCGAAGTGAACTTCACGCCGCGCGGATGCAGGACGTAGCGGCGGCGATTGATCAGCACGGTGTCGCTGTCCAGCGGCACGCGCGCGATTTCCACGCCCTCCGTGCCGAACCCGCCTTGCAGCGGATTTGAGTCGAGCGTCGCCGAGCCTTTCGCGAACGCACCCTGGCCGAACAGGTAAGTCGTATAGACCGTGCCATCGGTGGTGCCCGCGCGTGTGGGCAGGTTGTCATCCACCACGACGCGCCGGCCTTGGAACGAGCGCAGCATGGATTTCCCTTCGCTGTCGGGAATGAAGTCGATCAGATCGAGTTTCCGAAGCGCGGCTTCCGTCGCGGAGTGCATCGCCACGGACGTCAAACGATCCGCGCGATCACCCAGCTTGGTGCAGGCGTCCACGAACGTCGCGCCGTTCAAGCGCGTCGCGGCGCTCTGGGCCGCGACGGATTCGGAATGAATGCCGAGCAGGTTGCCCGACATAGACGCGGCGGCGAACAGGCCCTTGAGAGACGAGACAATCAGACCTTCGTCCGTGCGCGCCCAATACTCGGCGACGAGGTCCACGATGGCCTGCATGGGATCGTCGCCGGAAATGACTTTGGCGAGGTGATTCACCGACCAGACTTGGGCGTCGTTGTGAATGCGCGCGATGTCCTGGTCGGACGTGATTTTGTTGACCGTGAGCGTGGCGGCGTCGCTGAGAAGCTGCCGCGTGGCGGTGAGGTCCTTCCAGTACGGCATTTTCACCTCGCGCCCGCCGCCCGACGCGTGTCGTCGAACTCGGGGGCGGACTCGATGATGCCGCAACGACCGAACTGAGCCAGTTCCGCGGTGCGCTCGATGGCGTATTTCTCGAACTCGGTGGGGATGATGATGTCGGCGACGGCTGTTTTAGCCATGATTCAGGTTCTCCGGTTGTGATCCACTACGCCGACGCCCGCAGGCGTTCAGCAAGTTTTGGATCGGCTTTTTGCAGTTTCATTTGCTCAGTCAGATTCCAGTCCGCACCAGCGCGGAACGGATTCTTGCCCGAACGGTTGCCGACCCCACCGGAGCCGTGGCCGACGGCACCGCCGCCGGCCGAGGATTCAAACAAATGGGGAGCCTCGACCACTTGCCGAGTCACCCATTCATCGAAAGTCAAAGGCGTCACGCCATCGCGCCCGAACACGGGCGTCTGCCCGTCGCTGTCGAGGGCCACGATGTTGCCGCCGGAAATTTTGAAAATGTTCCGCGCCCGGAATTTGAGGTCTGGAATGGCCGACGCGCGCAGGCCGAGTTTCGTTCCGGCCTCGACGACGTTGCGCTCGATTTCCTTTTCGAGCAGTTGCGCACTCAGGCTGGAAGCCTGTTGCTCCGCGCCGAGCAGACGCTTCTCCATCTCACCGAGAATTTTCTTGGTGCGGTTCTCGACGAGCTTTTCCACTTCGCCATCCTTGATGAGCTTCGCTTCTTCGAGCGCCGCCTTCTCGGCGAGCAAAGTCTTCACAGATTCAGGATCGATGCCGTCGTATTTCGCGGCCAGTTCCGCGAGCTGATTCTTGAGCGCGAGATTGTTGGTGCGGAACTCATCCACCTTGCTCTTGTCCACCACGCCTTCGGCATCGAGGTAGAACGCGCCGTCGCGCTCGACATAGAGAGTCGTGTGTTCTTTCGGAACTTCCGCCTGCGAGGCGTATTTGAATTTAAGGGCCATACTATGCAGTTGAGTAGTTAG
>JAYVQC010000282.1:0-3349 GCA_043757045.1 Akkermansia sp.
AACGTCTTCAGAATCTCCCAGTACACTTCCAGGAAGTCCTGGTCGTCATCAACCAGCAAAATCTTTGATCGCTCGGTGGCGGTGGTGCTGCCCATAAAATAATTTTGGCCTGAGTTTACTTCGGCGTTTCGGGGCGTTCACTTGAGCGTGACGGGAAAATCTTTCGTGCTGCGGGGGACGCGGGCGCGCAAACTTCCCTTTTCACCGCGTCCGCCGCTGGCACAGTGCCGCGCGTTCAGCATGGCGAACCCGTTCTATGTCGAAGGCGAGCAGCGCGCCGCGAAGGTCAACGACCTCTTCGCGCGCGTCGCGCCGCGCTACGATCTCATCAACGATCTCCAGAGCCTCGGTCTGCATCGTGCGTGGAAGCGGCGGTTGGTGCGCATGGCAAGCGTGCGCCCCGGCGAACGCGCGCTCGACGTATGCTGCGGCACCGGCGACATCGCCTTCGCCCTCGCGCACGCTGGCGCGAGCGTGACCGCCGTGGATTTCAGCGCCGCCATGCTCGAAGTCGCCGTGCGTCGCACAGCAATCCCCAATCCCCAATCCCCAATCCTCAATCCTCAATTCCACCAAGGCGACGCCATGCAACTCGCTTTCAACGACAACACGTTCGATGCCGTCACCGTCGGCTACGGCTTGCGCAACCTGCGCGAATGGGAAACCGGCCTTCGCGAAATGCACCGCGTGGCCAGGCCCGGCGCGCGCCTTCTCGTCCTCGACTTCGGCAAGCCGGACAATGCCCTGCTGCGCTCGCTCTATTTCGCCTACCTGCGCGTCGTCGTGCCGGTCTTTGGGAAACTCTTCTGTGGCGACGCCGCCACGCACGCCTACATTCTGGAATCACTCCAGCGATACCCCGCACAACGCGGTGTGGGCGCCGCGATGGAGCGCCTCTGCTGCCGCGACGTCCGCATCGTCAATCTTCTCGGCGGCGCGATGAGCATCAACTACGGCGTGAAAGCCTGACGTGCCGGAAGTTCCGCTCGCTCGTTCGCTCGAAGCAATCCCCGGTCCTGTATTACGAAGGAGAACCCAAGGACGGATGGTCGCCTTCTTCGCCATCAAGGATGAGCAAGGGCGGCACAGGAGTTCAGAGCATGTGGAAATTTCCGCTCCGTGATCGGTGAATCTCCGATGCGATGCCGTCGGGTTGTGGGCGCGTTTCCCCTCACCCCGGCCCTCTCCCTTGGGGAGAGGGAGAAAGTCACTCAGCGTCGCGTGACGGCGAGCGCGTTCGGGTGGTTGAAGACTGCATGCCGTTCTCCCTCTCCGCTGGGGAGAGGGCCGGGGTGAGGGGAAGGCGGCGTCCTCCCGGCGAAACTGAAATGATTTTAGCAACCGCTCCATCGCCTCGTTCTTCGCGGAGCGTTTGGAGTGCGGTCGCTTCAGCGCCGCTTTCGGAAGCGCCCACTTTGCTGCGTCTCAACCCCCCGGCAGTGTCGCCCCCGGGGGATTCCCAAACTCATTCCACAACTGCTCGAACAACTGGTGGAACGGCGGCACCAACTTCGCGTCGTTCGTCAGGATGAAATTCTCCTCGTTGTTCAGCGAGGCCGAGCGCGTCCAGTTGTAGCTGCCGTTGAGCAGCAGCCCGCCGTCGAAGATCGCGAACTTGTGGTGCATGTGGAACGCCGTGACGTCCAGCCGCACCGGAACGCCCGCGCGTTCCAGTCGTTGAATGTCCGAGCCGGCATCGTAGGACTTGTCGTTGTCCGTGATCACGCGCAGGGCCACGCCGCGCCGGTGCGCGCGCGTGATGGCTTCCGTGATGCGGTCGTCCGTGATCGTGAAAACACACACGTCCACCGAACGCCGCGCGCCCTCGAACAATCGCACGATGCGGCTGGCGCAATCATGCTGCGGGCTGAAGCACGCCTCGGCGATGGCGGCGGCGGGCGTGACGGAGTCGAGGGGCGTGAGCAGTTTGAGTATTCGTTCCAGCCAGTTGAGCGCGGAGTGCAGCGGCACGGCGCTTTTCTCTAACGCTTCACGCGCCAGATCGAAGGCCATGTTCTGATACACACCGCGCTTCTGGCAGTCGGGCGCAGACTTCTCCAACCACGCGCGAAACGAGTCACGTTCCGCGCGATCGAGTTCACCATCTTGCAGGCTGGCCGCGAGCGCGGCCCTGACTTCGTGGTCGTGCATCGGGTGTGCTGATGTCGTTGCCATGTGATTAAAATTTTAACGCAAAGGCGCAGAGGCGCAGAGGCGCAAAGTAAAACAAGCTTCGGAAAAATGGGGTTCGAGCATCATCACTTGGCGATCAATTTCAGTTTTGTCCCTCTTCGCGTCTCTGCGTCTCTGCGCCTTTGCGTTAAAAAATGAGCATTCCCAACTGCAAGAACACAACCTCACTTGCGTCGCGAGAGGTCGGGCATTTTCTTGAAGCGCGCCAAGGGATCTTCTTTGCCCGTGGATTCCTTCGCCGCGGACGGCGTGGCCACCGGCGTGGGCGTGCCCGCCGCAATCTCCGGACTGACCGCCGCGTGCGCCACCGTGGGCCGCGCTTCAAAGTAAGAACCCTGGCCGAGCAACGTGCCGAAGCTGCTGCCCGCCGGTGCGCTCGACACGACCGGAGTCACCTTGACGGGCACGGCGGGACTGGCCGGAACCGGCGGCGGCACTGACGCGTGAGTCGTCTGCGGTGCGCACCAACAGAGGCGGACCGTCGGCACCGGTCCCATGTAAATCGTCAGTTGATGGTACTGCAGATGTTGCAGCCGCACCTTGTCGGACATGTCCTCGGCCTTGAGCAACGCGGTCAGAATGGCGTGGGTCGTCGGGTGACTCGCGTTGGCGTCGGCCAGCGAGCGCAGGGTCGAGAAGGAAACGTCCGCCACCTTCTCCAGGTGAACGATCAGGCGCTGCGGCGCGGCCAGTTCCATTTCCACGTTCTCCAGTTCGTAGCCCGCCGCGCGAAACGTCTCTGCCCGTTCATCTATTTCATGCAGCGCTGCGATGAGCTGGCCCTCGTCGTCGGCCACCAGACCGTGCGCCGCGTCCTGCACCGTGCGGCGCATCTGGTGCATCTGTCCGGCGGTGGCCAGCACGGCTTCGCGAAGCTCGGCGGCCCGCGCCGGCGCGCTCTCGATGACGCTGGCGATCTGCGCCGCCTTCTGCCGCACGTCCTGGACTTTGGTGATGAATTTTTTCATAGGCTTTCAGGGGTTGACCACGAATGGACACGAATAAACACGAATGAAAGGAGCGCCTGGCGTATCTTGAAGGTGGCGCTTGTTGGAAAATATTCCTTGCTGGCTGGAGAAAAAGCGGCGCTAAAGCGACCGCACTCCAAACGCTGCCGCGCCGCACCAGACGCCTCAAGCATCGCGAAGCGTTTGGA
>JAYVQC010000283.1:0-41730 GCA_043757045.1 Akkermansia sp.
ATGCCGGCCCGCGCCCATCAGTTGCCGCGCCATTTCGCCGCGACTCGGCAGCGGCTTCACCGTGATGACTCCGTCCCCCGCCTTCACCCATTCCAGCCGGGTGCCGGGATGGATGTCGAACTCACGCGCCATGTCGGGCGGGATGCTCACCTGATTGCTTTCACCCACGGTCGTTGTCATGTGCACAGACTACCGTGCCACCATTCGCGCACCAAGCCTGCAAAACCTCGCTCCTTCATCAGCTCGCTGGTTCGTCAAAACCAAGCGGCAGTTTCACCGCACCACGCAAAAGCTTCTCCCTCTCCGCTGGGGGAGAGGGCCGGGGTGAGGTGGGGCTTCCCGCGCAACGGGCACAGAGCGGCCAGCCGGCTCGCCGGGCCAGCCCGCCGGGCGGGACAGGAGATTTTGCCGCCGCTGGGCCGGCGCGATTCCGGCGCTTGGGGCGATGCGGCCGGAGTGAGTGTGGAAGGAATTGTGTATCAAGTATCGTGGGTGGTTAATCTTGCGCGACGCTGACTGCGCTTGGCATCTTCGCCAAAATCAGCATGGCAACCAGCGTGGAAATTGAAGCTGTCACCCGAAATCTGAATCGGGCCTGGGATGCGTCCGCCGAAGTCTTCACCAACGTGCCCGCGCCGATGAAGGCGGCGATTGATGGCGTGATGTCGGCCAGTGACGTGACGTTCAAATACATCCTGGTGACGGGCTACGTGGCGAAGGCCACGAACCCCAAGATTCACGCGCGAGCGATCCAGACGGGGAGTTCGTTGCGTGAAAGTTACGATGCGCGTTCGGTGTGCCATAAGGCGGTGGTGCCGTTTGAGAAAACGAAGGGCAATCTCTTCGGCCTGTCCAACGAGCCGTTCGTGAACAAGCCGGCGCGGCATCAAGAGCACGATGGGGAGAACGATCAGTTACGAAACAAGATTGGAGCGCGGCTACTGCACACGGCGCTGGAAGCAGCACAGAAGGCAACCGCCGCACAGGTGTTCTCCGGGTTGGCCTACATTCTCAGCCGGGGACGGGCGCGTGCGGCCACGGAACAACAGGCGGAAGTTACACACACGGTCAGCATGCCGCGTGTCCTGAAATTCTGCCGGGAGTTCATCGAGGAGACAGATGGCGGGGCGCGGCTGGTGGCCGTGTGGGGCGCGTTCTGTTCGCTGCTGGCCGAGGAAGCGAAGATCTCGGTGGACTCTCCGAACGCTTCGGATCAGTTTTCAAAAACAGCGGGCGACGTGGAAGTGAGCTACGACAAGACCGTGGTTTCGGCGTCAGAGTGCAAGCAGCGACCGATCACCACCGACGATGTGAATCACGGACTCCGCAAGGCGGGCCGGAGCAAAATCCCGGAATACATTTTCGTGATCTCGGCAGGTATCGCCACAGGGCAGGAGGCGGCGGTCAGGGCCATCATCGCCGAGGCGTCGCAGCACATCGACACGGCGCTGGTGGACATCCACGAGGAGCTGCCCTGGCTGGTTCGGGCGCTGAATCCCAAACGGCGCGGGCAGTTCGGCGAAGTGGTCGTGGCGCTCTGCCGCAAGATGCGGAAATTTGAATCAGCCAACGCGGCGGCGGATTTGTGGAACCAGATTACAAACTGAGCAGCATCGGCTCAACATGCCCATTCCGCTGCGGCATGGTCTGGCGTTTGCGCACCTCGTGAGCGGCCTTGGCTTCGTGAGGATCGTAGTTACACCACAGACATTCCGTGCGACGCCCCTTGGTGGCGTGGTTGGTGGTTTCGATGCTAAAGGTGTGCCAGCGGCGGGCGGGGAAAAGTTTCCGGTAGAGTTCGCAGTCGTAATTGGAGAGCGCAATCTTGCCCTTGGCAGCATTTAGCGCATCCGCAAGCTGGCGGTGCTGTTCGTCGGTCATCTCATGCTTGTAAGCCTTGGCGTCGCCGCGCGTGTCGTGGACATAGGGCGGGTCGAGATAAAACAGCGTGTCGGGCGAGTCGTAGAGGCGAATGATGTCGAGGGCCGGGCGGTTTTCGATTTGGACGCGGAGTAGGCGAGCGGCGATTTGCGGCAGGGCTTCAACACCACCAAACCAACGGCTCACCACTCCCGACATGCCAGCGCGGCTGGTATCTTTGCAATTAGCCCAACGACCGAGGCTCGCGGTCTGCGCCAGTCCGGTGCGGACTTGCCGGGCCCGAACATAGAAACGGCGGGCGCGTTCCAGCGGCGGAATTTCCGGGTCCAATTTGCAGGCGAGAGCAAATTCCTCGCGAGAGAATGGCGTCAAGGCAATGGCCTTGGTCAGTGCTTCGCTTTGCTCGCGGAGAACGCGGAAAAATGCCGCCACTTCCCCGTCGAGATCGTTGTAAGTCTCCACACTGGACGGTTCGCGATTGAGCAAGACAGCAGCGGAACCGGCGAACGGCTCGCAGTAGTAGAGCGTTCGGGGCAGCAGGGGTAGAAGCCAGTCTAGGTGGCTGAACTTGCCGCCATACCAACCGAACGCGATGAGTTTCTTTCGTTTTAATCCGCCGACGAGAGGAGGTCGTTTGCGCATAATCAAGTCAGTTGGATTTGCCGTATGGCATGGGTTCGTCGTGCAGCATTTGCACGGCCTGGAGCGCCGCCGGATTGTCGGCGTGTTCGGTGCGGAATTTTTCAGCAATGCGCCGGGCTTCCATTTCGTTGGCGTCGATTTTGAAGAATTTGGCGATGGCGGCGGCTTGCCCGCCGGTAAGGAGGCGCTGGCCCAGTTCGGCTTTGCTGAGGTGCGCCTGATCCATCTCGGCGGCGGCGGCGACCACCCGCAAGGGAAGCTCTTTCGCCTCGCGCATCTGGCGGAGCCATTCGCCGAATGTCTGTGATGCCTTTCTTTGTCTAGCCATTGTTTGGCTAGATACAGTTCGGCTTGAAACAGCGCAAGAAGAAACTTTGCTGAAAACACACCGACGGTTCTGCCCCGGCAGTTGCGCGAGCATTACCAGAAGCGCGACCGGCTGCGGCTGATTGTGAATTACCGGAAGAAGTTTCTGGATTCGTTCGTGCGCGGAGGCGACGAGGAAGCGAAGCAGGCCGAGACGCATTACGAGCAGGCCAGGGCGCAGTCGGACCGGGATTACGAGGAGACCGCGGCGACGGTGGCACGGCATAAGGAGTTGAGCGCGGACGAGGCGGCGGAACTGGGCCGGCTGTGGAAGAAGCTGGTCCAGCTGTATCATCCCGACCGTTTCGCGCACGATCCGGAGAAGCTGGAGACGTACGCGAAGCTGACCGCCGCCATCAATCGCGCCAAGGACGACGGGGACATCGGCACGTTGCGGGAGATCGCGGATGACCCCCACGGCTTCATCTTGCGGCAGGGCTGGGCGGGTCTGGATTTCAGCGATGGGGCGGAATTGGCGCAGTTGCGACGGCTGCATGAGACGCTGCAACTGGAAATCATCACGGTCATCGAGGCGCTGAACCGGCTGCGGGAAAGTCCCGACTACGAGCTTTGCCAACTGAGCGAGCGGAAGCTGGGTGTGCTGGAGGAACTGGCGGCGGAGCGGGCGCGGGTGCTGGAACGGGAGAGTGGGGAGTTGGAGAAGGAGGCGAGCCGGCTCGCGGAGGAGATGGAGGAGTTGGGTGGGAAAAAGGCAGATCGCATTACGCAGATCGGAGCGAGCCGTTCCGGTTGGAAAAGGAAAAGCCCCGCGACTTCGCGGGGCTTGGAAAAAATTGGCGGCAAATTACTTCTTTGCCGTGGCGGTCACGGCTTTGGCCTTTTCCTTCACGAGCGTGGCACCCTTGCCGATGCGCTTGCGGAGGTAGGTGAGCTTGGCGCGGCGGACACTGCCGGTGCGCTCCACCTCCACCTTGTCCACGCGCGGGGAGTGCGTGGGGAAAATGCGCTCCACGCCTTCGCCGTAGCTGATGCGGCGGACGGTGAACATCTCGTTCAGCCCGTGGCCGCGGCGCCCGATGACGACGCCCGCGAAAATCTGGATGCGTTCCTTCTCGCCTTCCACGACCTTGGTGTGGACGCGCACGCTGTCGCCAATGGCGAACTTCACCGCTTCTTTGCGGTACTGTTCCTTCTCAATTTTATCCAATATTGCCTGGTTCATAAATTTCTCTGGTTGGAGTGTTGGAGAACTGGAGTGTTGCGGCGTCCGCCGGCAATTCATCACTCCACCGCTCCATCACTCCGCTTCTTTTCCACCAACAAATCTGGTCTCCGCTCTTTCGTCCGCAGTCGCGACTGCTCGCGCCGCCACTTCTCAATCTCCGCGTGGTTGCCGGACATCAGCATGTCCGGGACTTTCATCCCGCGAAACTCCGCCGGCCGCGTGTAGTGCGGATACTCCAGCAGCCCGTGACTGAACGACTCGTCGCTTGCGCTCTCGTCATCGCCGAGCACGCCGGGGAGGAGTCGCGTCACCGCGTCAATCACCACCATCGTCGGCAGCCCACCGTTGGTCAGCACGTAGTCGCCGATGGACAACTCGTCGTGCGTCAGCGTGCGGATTCGCTCGTCGAATCCTTCGTAGCTGCCGCAGAGGAACAGCAAATGTTCCTGCGTCGCCAGCTCGCGCGCGATGGCCTGCGTGAAGGGCCGCCCCGTCGGGGCCATCATTAACACGCGGGTTTTTTCGCCCGCCAACGCTTCCACTGCTTCAAAGATCGGTTCGGGCTTCAGGACCATGCCCGGCCCGCCGCCGAACGGACGGTCATCCACCGTCTTGTGACGGTCATGCGTCCAGTCCCGCAGATTCCGAATCTGCAAATCCAACAATCCCGACTTCCGCGCCCGCGCCACCACGCTCACATCCAGCGGTCCCACGAACATTTCGGGGAACAGCGTGAGCACGTCTATTTTCATGCCCGACGCGACGACCAGCTAACCCGCCGGAGCTGGAGCCGGGGCTGGACTGGGCGGAGTCGAATCCACCACTTCCAACATGCACCGCGTGCCTTTGCGCGCGCTGCCCGCCTGCAAGAGCGAGCGGATGGCGTTGATGGTCACGCCCTGCTTGCCGATGATGCGCCCCATGTCCTCGGGACTGACGCGCACCTCGTAGATGGTCATCCCGTTTTTCTCCACGGGGGTGATCGTCACCGCGTCGGGCTGGGCGACGAGGTTCTTCACCACGTATTCAAGAAACGCTTGCATGGCGCTTCGGACAAAGACTAGGCCGCGACCGGGGCGGCCTTTTGGGCCTTCTTGATGAAGCTGCGCACGGTGTCGCTGGGCTGCGCGCCCTTGCTCATCCAATGCTCCACGCGGTCGAGCTTGATGGTGAAGTTGGTGTCCTTCTTGAGCGGTTGGTAGGTGCCAATCTCCTCAATAAACTTGCCGTCGCGCGGACTGCGATTGTCCGCGACCACGATGCGATAGACCGGCGTGTTCTTGGTGCCGACCCGTTTCATGCGAATTCGAACTGCCATAAATTTTCTCAGCGATTGCGCGGCCCAAAATGAGGCCGCAATTTTCATTTCCAGAAAAAGGAGGCAGAACCTAGACACGCGTCAGGGCCATTGCAAGCACCCATTTTGGCCGAGCGGTTGTCACCATGCTCTGCACTGACGAGGGGAAAGGCCCTGGCTCCTCACGGCAAAGATGGATAGTGCGGACGGAAAAATTAGCGCCGGAAATTCAGCGCCGCCGGGCCGGGCATCTCGTGGGCGCACGGCTGGTTCGTGGGCGCGTCGGGAGTGAGGGTGTTGGGCTGCACCAGATTGTTCGCCAGCATGAAGGCCTCGACTTCCTCGCCGCTGATGTCCGGGAGCATCCGTCCGTTCACTTCCACGCAGGGGCTGAGCATCTGGCCGCTCTTCTCGATCATCTCCTGGCGCTGGACGGGGTCGTTGATGATGTCGCGGTCCTCGAAAGGCAGATCATACTTGCGGAGCACGGCGCGCACGCCCTGACTCCAGCCGCACGAGGGTTTCAAATAAGCGACAATCTTCGGTTTTTCCATGCGCGGAAAATGCCAGACCCGGCCCGCTTGGCAAACTTGTTTTCCAGTGCGCCGGGTACCGACAGCAGTATTCCCATGTTACGGCAGTAAAGAATTCAGCATGGACAAAGGGTTGAGGATTATCCTACACCAAAACTGCGCTGCGCATTTGTGCGCCTCTTCGCATGGATGGAAATCCCCCACCCCGACCGGCACACGCGCCATGCTTTGGCTTGGTCGTGTCCGAACCGGGATGAGCGAAGAACGAGCAGAAAGACCGGCGCGCTGAACCTAAACTTGAAACACAAAACTGACATGACTCCGACCATGGAAACCCGGTTCTTCAAGGAACCCACCCACGAAGAAATCGCCCTCGGTGCGTTCCTCGCCTGGGAACGCGACGGACGTCCGCACTGTTCCGATCAGAACTACTGGTTCGACGCCGAGCAGCGTCTCCGCACCCAGCGCCTGAAGCTGGCTGAAACCGCCGCCGCGAAAGCAGCCAAGCCCTGGCCTCCGCTGGTGCGCGTCAAATCCGTGAAAGCCAAACCCTCGGCGCCAGCGCCCCAGGCGGTCGCGCCAAAAACGGCCACGACCAAAGCGGTCGCGCCGAAGAGCAACCCGCTGGCTGCGAAGAAAGCCGCCTTGCCCACCGCGGCCCGCACCGCGAGCGTAAAAGTCGCCCGTGCCACCAAAGCTGCGGCGCATCCCGCGTCGCTGCCCGCGCGCGCCACGACCTTGCGCGCCGCGCGCTGAACAAAACTCCCCCCGCAGAAACCGTCAGGCCACGGCCCGCGTTCTCACGAGCGCGGGCCGGCTCCATTTCCGTTCAAGATGCAGGGACATTCCTATCCGCAGCCGGGCGGGAAAGTCAGGTGACTTTCATCTTCACCGAAGCTCTTGGTCGTCACAGGTTGCCGCGCGCCGTTGCACCAGACGGGCGGCGATGCTCACGGCGATTTCCGACACGCTCACGGCGGCGATGTCGAGGCCCACGGGACATTCCACCCGGCGCAGTTGTTCCTCGGTGGCGATCCCATCCTGAAGAAATTGCGTGGAGATGATGCGCCATTTCCGACCGCTGCCAATCATGCCAAGAAAAACAAACGGTTGATGAATCCACTCGCGCAGCACGAGCGCGTCGTGCTGATGACCGCGCGTGACGATGAGTCCAAACGTCGGTGACGACGGCAGCGGGTCGCGCAGGATTTTCTCCCAGGCATTCACACGCAACCGGGTCACGGCGGGAAAGTGCTGATGATTCGCGAGCGCGGGGCGGTCATCGAACACCGTGACCTCGAAGTCGAGTTGTTGCGCGAGCGGCGCGACGGCCTGCGCGATGTGGCCGGAGCCGCCGATCCAGAGCACGCACGGCGGGGCCACCGTTTCGCGGTAACGCCACGCGCCCTCGTCCGCGTCCGTCCACGCGATGGAAAAATCCTGGCGCACGCCCCACGTCCGCACCTGGTCGCGACGCGCAAGAGTGCGCCAGATGTCGTCGGCCAGCGCAGCGTGCGGCAGGATCAAACCGGAAACTTTCCCGCCACAAATCAGGCCGTCGTCCCAGCCGAAGTCGTGGTCGAGCACGAGGTCGAAAACATCCGGCTGCTGCTTTCGCAACGCCTGCCGCGCGCGCTCGCGCACCTCGGCCTCCAGACAGCCGCCGCCCAGCGTGCCGACGATGCGGCCGTCGGCGAAGAAGAGCGCCTTGGCCCCGCGCTTTTGCGGACTGGAGCCGCGCACGCTGGAGATGATGCCGAGCGCAAACGGTTCGCCCGTTTCGAGCGCGGCCAGAATTTCTAAAAAGAAGTGGTGCATCGAACCGCAGGATCAAGGGGCGTCACTTTCGCAACGCTGGCGGTGCGGGCGTGAAGGTCTGGAAGGTGATGCCCTCCGGCGTCACGCCGATGGCGCTCACGTCGAAGTGAAAATACTTCGCCACCTTTTCGAAGGCCGGGAGCTTGGTCGCATCCAGCAGGTCCGCCGTGGACTGGCCGTCGCTGCCGAGCAATCCGAGCACGGTGGTGAGTTGTCCGGCCCCGAGCACTTCGGTGAGGGCGGCGGGATTGTCCTTCGCATTCGCGAACGCGGCCCGCGCGGTCTCCAAACGGTTCTCAAAAGAAAAATAACCGCGCCTGGTGCCGCCGACTTTTTGCGACGCGTCATTCACACCGGGCCGTTCACGCAAGGGATTCGCCGGCGCTTCGCTCGCCCGCAGAAATTCCTCCACTGCCCCGGCCTCCGACGAGATGACCACATGGCCGCCGCTCGCCGCGTAGGTCAGCGGCTGCGGCTTGCTGTCCGCGCTCAACGAGGGAATGACGACCGAGTATATTTTCCGCCCGAGCGAATCGCGCTCGCTGTAATGGATCATCTCCGGTGGAAAAATGCTCGTGATGGCGCGCAACGACGCGGCCATCTGCGCGGCGTTCTTCGAGCCGATCAGCACGAGTCTCGGCGCGGCGGACGTGGCTCCGGCGCGGGGCGCTTTCTCGAAGGTGATCACGTCGTCGCCGAGGTTGGCGAGCAACTGTTTGCGGAAATCAAAGTTCGGATCCTTGTCCTTGCCCGCCGTGTCGAGGATGAGCTTCGAGAACCCGGCGTATTGCGGCGAGACTTCGAGCAGCATCGTCTCGATGGTGCTCCACACCTTTTGCAAATCCATGCGCCAGCGCGTGAACTTCACCGCGTCGGCGGGGATGAACGGCGGGGGAGCGGCGTCCTGCGCGCCCACAGCCAGCATGTGGAAAAGCCCTTTGCGTCCGCTCTCCGGCACGCGCACGGCGAGCTGCGTGGTCGTGCCGTCCGCGCCCGACTGCCAGTTGAATGCGATGGTCTGCACGCCGTTCAGGCCCAGCGCGTTGAGAATTTTTTCCACCGTGGGCAGCGCGCCGAGGAGCGATGGCTTCTCGCCCGCGCGTTGGGCCGGTTGGCGGGCCAGCGTGTTCATGATGGGCTTCACATTCACCCAGGCGAAGGACTGCGCGCCGCGCAGCAGATCCTCACCGCCCGTGAATGCCGCCTGTTCCGCCAACGCCGCTTCCGCCGCGCCGGATTGCCGCGCGAGCACTTTCTCCACGTCCCGCGCCGCGTCGCTCACCACGAGCAGCGAGCCGGACTGGCCGATGACCCACTCGACCGTGCGCGTGGCCGTCGGCACGTCCGCGCCGCTCGCCTTCGGTCCGGGCGCGAGCTGTTGGAGCGATTTGCCGATCTCCTGTGCGTCCACGATGACGACGGTGAATTCCACGCCGCGGATTTTTTCCACCCGCAGCTTGCGGCCGTTCTCCGTCCACTGCTTGCGGAGGTCGGCGAGTTGCACCCGGAGCTGGGGCGCGTTTTCCTTCACGTCCAGCAACCAGAGCAGGCCGGGCTGGCGGTCTGAGCGCCCGTCCCAGCCGTTCGGCACCACGCCGAGTGTGAACTGGCCGCGCGCGAGTTGGAGAAAGTTGGTGAACTGAAAGCCCAGTTCCTTTTCCAGCGGCTGGATTTTTTCCGCGTTAAATTTTTCGAGGAAGGATTCCTTGAACGCCTGCATCGCCGGGTCCGCCCAAAGCTGGCCGGAGGTGGAGTTCGTGAACGCGGCCTGCGCCTTCGTCCAGTCCGGCACGGTGAGAAAGCCGAGCGTGTCCGCCGGGAGAAGTTTTTCCGCCGCCGGCTGGATGAACGCGAGCGCGCGGGCCTTGCGCTCCAGTTCCTCCACGAACGATTTGTTCACCGTCGGGTCCGCCGCGAAAGCCGCCGCCGCCAGGCATGGAAGAAGAAAAAGTTTTTTGATCACCGTGCGAGACTGTCGCGAAGTCTCGTCTCCCGGCAAGGAATTGGTGTGCGAAGCCGGCCTGCGGCGCAGCAGATCAGAACGAATACGTCAGGCCCGCCGAGAAGAAGGCCGTCCTGGTCAGATCGAGTTGAATCTTCTGTCCGCGCGCCACGACTTCGTAGGTGCCGGCGAGACCGAGATACTGGCCGTTCACAAAGGCGCCCCAGCGCTCGTTGATTTTGCAGTGGATGGTCCCGCTCAGGTAGCCGCCGAAGAGCCCGTCGGTGTTGTGACCGCTGCCGCTCTGACGTGTCGTGCTGGTCGCCGTGGTCACGGTTTGAGCAAACTGGTACTCGCCTTCAATCACGCCCGCCGCGAAGCCCGCGCTCAACGAAATCGTCCAGCGATCATCCAGCGGCAGGTCGAGATATGGTCCGACGCGGAAGCTGAACAGATCGCCGTCGAAGTCGCGCGTGCCGCGCACCGTGGCTCCATTGGGATCGCTGGTGATGGTGCGGTTCGGCGTCGAGTCAATCAGTGGGCCAGGCCCGGTGCGATCGCCTTGATAACCGGGCGGAGGCGGAATGACGCCGCCCAGATCGAAGGCGTCCGTCAGGATGCTGACGCCGCCGGAAAGAGGGCGATGGTCGCGGATTTCAATGTCCGTCCAGCCGAACGCGCCTTCCACGCCCCACGACCATTTGCCATTCTTGCCGCGCCCGAGTTCGCGGTCCCACGTCAGCTCGAAGCCATGCTGCGGATCGTCGTCGTGCGTCTTGCCGTCAATGGGCCGCACCGTGGTGCTGTGCATCTCGAGGGTGCCGTTGCCCGGCAACTGGCTCGCGTTGTTGTAGCCCCAGAACCACGTCAGGCCGCCGCTGTTGCCGCTGATGTCCACACGGTTGTAGCCGTCGTCGTAAAAACGATCCACGTCGCCGCCCGTGGCCGGGCCGGGATCGCGCCCGGAGTTCTGGCGGCGCGTGACGTTGCCGACATTTTTGAACTCGGCGTCGAAATTGAACCCCGCACGGTAGCTGAGGCCGAAGCGGTTCTTCTGTTCTTTGGCCGGCGCTTCGAGCTTCAGGCCCGGGTCCGCCGCCAGCAGCGGCAGCGTGGGCGAGAGAGCCAGGGCGGCCAGGGCCAGTGTGCGAATGACGTTTTCACGTTTCATAAATTTCCAATTGCTTGCGCCGCCATCGTGTGGCGCGTCGTAAAACGCGAATCCCTTCTGATGGGGCGCGCGGGATTTAGCGGCAGATCGCCGGGCTGAATCAATAGCCATGTGCGAACCAGGCAGGCAATGGGCGCAACTTGAAACTATCGCCAGAGGAGCGCGGGCGTCCCGCCCGCCCGACGGCGCGAAGAATCTGGACTTGCCCCACGCTGGCTCGGCGGAGTGGCGTCTCGTTCCATTCGGGCGGGCGGGACGCCCCCGCTCCAGTGCTGCGAGGCCCGCGCCCGTCTTCCGTCCGTGTCTTCCGTCGTTCATCATTTTCTCGTTTCCCATCAAGGCACCAGCAGCACGCGGAAGAAGCGTTGTGCTGCGCCGCCTTGCGGCGAAGTCACCGCGCCGCCCGTGCCGGCGATAGGCGTGGGCTGCGTCGTCCAGCGGAGCAAATCTTCCGAGCTTTGCACGAAGTAGAAGCGGCTGCTCTGCGTCGTGAATTGAATTTCAAATCCGTCTCCCGCGCGGCTGAGGCGGGTGATGCGCGGCGCGACCGCCGGCTCGCCGAAGGGCCGTGGCGTGGCGACCAGCGTCGGGTTCGGGATGGTGCGCGGGTTCGGCACGTAATACTGCACCGTGATGATCGTGGAGCCGCCCGGCGGCACCGACACGATCTTGTCAATGTACGGCACGCCCGCATTCGTGCCCGTCGGATTCCACACGCGGTTCGTGCTGTCGAGATTTTGGATGAAGAGCCGCACGCCGTTCGCCCACGTCGCCGAGGTGCGATTCGAGACCGTGACAAACTGCTCGAACAAACCGTTCTGGTGGTTGAGCAGGATCGGCCCGGTCGCGGTGACGAAGTTTGTGATGACATCCACGTTCACCACGGCGGAAGTCGCGGTGAGGCCGAAGTTGTCCGAGGCAATGGCGCGGAGCTGGTAGCTGCCCGGCGCGGCGTTGCTCATCACGTAGTAGAACGGCGCTTCCGCCACGCTGAGGAAGTTCGAGCCGTTCACGAGGAACTGCACGTTCGTGACCGTGCCGTCCGGATCATTCGCGCTGGAGATGACGCTGAAGGTGGCGGGGAAGAGCAGCGCCACGCCGTTCGCAGGCGACACGATGCTCACCGACGGCGGGCTGTTCACCACGATGGCGAAAACAATTTCCACTGACGTGTCCACGCCGCCGTTGGCCGTGCCGCCGTTGTCCTGCAACCGCACGCGGACGTTGGCCGTGCCGTAGGCGTTCACGGCGGGCGTGTAAGTGAGCGCGCCGTTCGGGGCGATGGCGGGCGGCGTGGAGAACAGCGCGGCGTTGTCGTTCGACACGAGGAACGCAAGCGTCTGCGACGATTCGTTCGTCGGCCCGGCGCTGAGGTTCGACGCCCAGTTCACGGTCTGTGCGGGCGCGTTTTGATTCACGCGTTGGTGGCCAACGTTCGAGAAGTTTGGCGCGTCGTTCACCGGGATGACCGTGATGTTCACCACGGCGGGCGCGGAACTCGTGAGACCGTCATTCGCCGCGTAGGTGAAGCTGTCAGGACCGAAGTAATTCGCGGCGGGCGCGTAGGTGAAGGAGCCGTTCGCGTTCAACGCGAGCGTGCCGTGCGTGGTGGTGTTCAACAGCACGGCGGTCAAGGGATCGCCGTCCACGTCGCTGTCATTCGCCAGCACGCCCGGCGCGGCGATGTTCAGCATCGCATCTTCCAGCAATGAGTAGCTGTCACCCAGCACGCCCGTCGTCGGCGGGTCATTCACCGGCGTCACCGAGATGGTCACAGTCGCCACGTCGCTGTTCAGCGCGCCGTCCGTGGCGCGATACGTGAACGTGACAACGCCCGTGAAATTCAAACTCGGCGTGTAGAGGAACGAACCGTTCGGGCTGAGGTTCAACGTGCCGCTGGCGGGATTGCTGACGAGCACCGCCGTCAACGGGTCGCCGTCCACGTCGAAATCATTGCCCAGCACGCCCGCGACTGGAACCACGAGCGCGGTGTCCTCCGGTGTGGAATAAGCGTCATTCAGTGCCACCGGCCCGTCATTCAACGGCCGCACCGTGATCGTCACCGTCGCCACGTCGCTCGTGAGTTGAGAATCGCTCGCGCGGTAGGTGAACGTGACCGCGCCGGTGAAATTCAAACTCGGCGTGAACGTGAAGGACCCGTTCGTGTTGAAGTTCAACGTGCCGCTCGCCGGGGTGCTCAGGAGAATCGCCGTCAGCGGATTGCCATCCACGTCAGAGTCATTGCCGAGAACGCCAGGGACGGAAACCGTCAACGGCGTGTCCTCGTTCACCGAGTAGCTGTCATTCACCGCCACCGGCGCATCGTTCACCGGCGTGATCGTGATCGTCACCGTCGCCAGCGCCGAGGTCAGGCTGCCATCCGTCGCGCGATACGTGAAGGTGTCCACGCCCGTGTAGTTCAAGCTCGGCGTGTAGGTGAACGCGCCGTTCGTCGCGAGATTCAGCGTGCCGTGTTGCACGCCTGTCGCCAGCACCGCCGTCAACAAGTCGCCGTCCACGTCGGAGTCATTCGTCAAAATGCCGCGCGCCGGAATGGTCAGCGTGCCGTCCTCGGCGATGGTGTACGCGTCGTTCACCGCGACCGGCCCGTCGTTCAGCGGCCGCACCGTGATGACCACAAACGCCACGCTGCTCGTGAGCGCGCCATCCGTGGCGCGATACGCGAACACATCCGCGCCCGTGTAATTCAAGCTGGGCGTGTAGAGGAACGCGCCGTTGTTCGAGAGCGTGAGCGTGCCGTGCAGCACGTTGGTCAGCAGCACCGCGCTCAACACGTCGCCATCCACGTCGGAATCATTGCCCAGGACGCCGGGGATGGAAATGAGCAGCGGCGTGTCCTCGTTCACCGAGTAGAAATCATCCAGCGCCACCGGCGTGTCGTTGATGGGCAGCACGGTGATCGTGACCGTCGCCACGCCGCTCGTGAGCTGCGAGTCGCTGGCGCGGTAGGTGAACGTGACCGTGCCGGTGAAGTTCAAACTGGGCGTGAAAGTGAACCCGCCGTTCGTGCTCAGGTTCAACGTGCCGCTCGCCGGATTGCTCACGAGCACGGCGGCGAGCGGATTGCCGTCCACGTCCGAGTCGTTCGCGAGAATGCCTGGCGCGACAATCGTCAGCGTCGTGTCCTCGTTCACCGAGTAGCTGTCATTCTGCGCGACCGGCGCGTCATTGATCGGCAGCACGGTGATCGTCACCGTCGCGACGCCGCTCGTCAGCGTGCGATCCGTGGCGCGATACGTGAAGCTGTCGAGTCCCGTGTAGTTCGTCGCGGGCAGATACGTGAACGCGCCGGACGCGCCGAGAATCAGCGTCCCGTGCGTCACGTCGCTGACCAGCACCGCCGTCAGCGGGTCGCCGTCCACATCGAAGTCGTTCGTCAAGATGCCGTCCACCGCCAGCACAGTGAGCCGCGTGTCTTCGTTCACCACAAAGCTGTCATTCAACGCCACCGGCGCGTCGTTCACCGGCAACACCGTGATCGTCACCGTCGCCACGCCGCTGGTGAGCGCGCCGTCGGTCGCGCGATAGGTGAAGATGTCCACGCCCGTGTAATTCAAACTCGGCGTGTAGAGGAACGCGCCGTTCGTCGCGAGGCTCAACGTGCCGTGCGTCACGTTGCTGACCAGCAGCGAGACGAGCACGTCGCCGTCCACGTCCACGTCATTCGTCAGGATGCCCCGGGCCGGCACCGTCAACACGCCATCCTCGAGCACGGAGTATTGATCCGGGCTGGCGATGGGCTGGTCATTCACCGGTGTGACGGTGATGTTCACGCGGGCGATGCTTGAGGTGAGCGAGCCGTCGGTCGCGCGATAGACGAATCCATCCACGCCATGAAAATTGGTGTTCGGCGTGTAGAGGAACGACCCGTTGGGATTGAGGGACAGGACGCCGTTCGTGGTGGTGAGCACGAGCACCGGTGTCAACGCATCGCCGTCCACGTCCGAGTCGTTGCCGAGAATGCCGGGGACGGAAACAGTGAGCGGCTGGTCTTCCTGCGTCGTGTAGTTGTCGTTCACCGCCACCGGCGCGTCGTTCACCGGCCGCACCGTGATGGTCACGGTGGCGAGGCCGCTGGTGAGTTGTGAATCACTGGCGCGATACGTGAACGTGACCGTGCCGGTGAAGTTCAAACTCGGGGTGAAGGTGAATGCGCCGTTCGTGCTCAGGTTCAACGTGCCGCTCGCCGGATTGCTCACGAGCACGGCGGTGAGCGGATTGCCGTCCACGTCCGAGTCGTTCGCGAGAATGCCCGGGGCCGCGATCGTGAGCGTCGTGTCTTCGTTCACCGAGTAGCTGTCGTCCAGCGCCACGGGCGCGTCGTTCACGGGCAGCACGGTGATTGTGACCGTGGCCACGCCGCTGGTGAGCGCGCTGTCCGTGGCGCGGTAGGTGAACGTGACCGTGCCGGTGAAGTTCAAACTCGGGGTGAAGGTGAACGAACCGTTCGTGCTCAAGTTCAACGTGCCGCTCGCCGGGTTGCTCATGAGAACGGTCGTGAGCGGATTGCCATCCACGTCCGAGTCATTCGCGAGAATGCCGGGCGCGGAAATCACCAGCGCGGTGTCCTCGTTCACCGAGTAGTTGTCATCCAACGCCACGGGCGCGTCATTCACCGGCAGCACCGTGATTGTCACTGTCGCCACGGCGGAGGTGAGCGCGCCATCCGTCGCGCGGTAGGTGAAGGTGTCCACGCCCGTGTAATTCAAACTCGGCGTGTAGAAGAACGCACCGTTGTTCGAGAGCGACAGCGTGCCGTGCGTCGTGGTGCTGACGAGCAGCGCGGTCAACACGTCGCCGTCCACGTCAATGTCGTTGGTCAGGATGCCGCGCGGCAGAATCGTCAGCGCGGTGTCTTCAAGCGTGGTGTAGGCGTCGTCGTTGATCGCGGCGGGCGCGTCGTTGGTCGGATTGATCGTGATCGTCACCGTGGCCACCGTCGAAGTCAGCGCACCGTCGGTCGCGCGATAGGTGAAGGTGTCCGTGCCGTGATAATTCGTGAACGGCGTGTAGAAGAACGAGCCGTTCGGATTGAACGACAGCGTCCCGTGCGCCACGTCCGCGACCAGCGCGGCGGTCAAAGTGTCGCCATCCGCGTCCGAATCGTTCGCCAGGATGCCGGGGCGCGTGATGGAAAAAACGGTGTCCTCGTTGATGGTGTAGGCGTCGTTCAGCGCCACGGGCGTGTCGTTCACTGGCAGCACCGTGATCGTGACCGTGGCAGCGCCGCTGGAGAGTTCTGAGTCATTGGCGCGATACGTGAACGTGACGACGCCGGTGAAGTTCAAACTCGGCGTGAAGGTGAACGAGCCGTTCGTGCTCAGGTTCAACGTGCCGCTCGCCGGGTTGCTCACGAGAATGGTCGTGAGCGGGTTGCCATCTACGTCCGAGTCATTCGCGAGAATGCCCGGTGCCGCAATCGTCAGCGCCGTGTCTTCATTCACCGAGTAGTTGTCATCCAGCGCCACGGGTGCGTCGTTCACCGGCAACACCGTGATCGTCACCGTCGCCACGGCGGAGGTGAGCGCACCATCCGTCGCGCGATAGGTGAACGCATCCACGCCCGTGTAATTCAAACTCGGCGTGTAGAAGAACGCGCCGTTGTTCGTGAGTGTCAGCGTGCCGTGCGTCGTGGTGCTGACGAGCAGCGCGGTCAACACATCACCATCCACGTCCAGGTCGTTGGTCAGAATGCCGCGCGGCAGAATGGTCAGCGCGGTGTCTTCGAGCGTGGTGTAGGCGTCGTCGTTGATGGCGGCGGGCGTGTCGTTGGTCGGGTTGATCGTGATCGTCACCGTCGCCACCGTCGAAGTCAGCGCGCCGTCCGTCGCACGATACGTGAACGTGTCCACGCCGTGGAAGTTCGTGAACGGCGTGTAGAAGAACGAGCCGTTCGGATTGAACAGCAGCGTGCCGTGCGTCACATCCGCGACCAGCACGGCGGTCAAGGTGTTGCCGTCCACATCCGAGTCGTTCGCGAGAATGCCGGGGCGTGTGATGGAAAGAACCGTGTCCTCGTTGATGGTGTAGGCGTCGTTCAGCGCGACGGGCGTGTCGTTAATCGGCGTGACAGTGATCGTGACCGTGGCCACGCCGCTGGAAAGCTGCGAGTCATTGGCGCGATACGTGAACGTGACGACGCCGGTGAAATTCAAACTCGGCGTGTAAGTGAACGAGCCGTCCGCGTTCAGATTCAACGTGCCACTCGCGGGATTGCTCACGAGCAGTGCGGTCAAGGTGTCGCCGTCCACATCGGAATCATTCGCCAGCACGCCCGCCGCCGGAATCGTCAGCGTCGTGTCTTCGTTGATCGAGTAGCTGTCGTTCAAAGCTGCGGGCGCGTCGTTGATCGGTGTGACCGTGATCGTGACCGTGGCCGGGGCGCTGGTCAGTTGCGTGTCGCTGACGCGGTAGGTGAACGTGACCGCGCCGGTGACGTTCAAACTCGGCGTGAAGGTGAACGAACCGTCCGCGTTAAACGCCAGCGTGCCGCTCGCCGGGTTGCTCACCAGCAGCGCAGTCAAGGTGTCGCCATCAATGTCGCCGTCGTTCACCAGCACACCCGGCGCGCTGATGATGAGCGGCTGATCTTCGGCCGTCGTGTAGCTGTCGTTCGCGGCCACGGGCGCGCGGTTTTGGATGGTGAGCGTGGTGCAGTTCGTGAGCGGAGCGCCGCACACACCGCGCACGACCACGCAGTAGAGGCCCGCCTGGTTCGTGCTGAGATTGTTCAGCGGCAGCGTGCTGTTCGTGCTGATGAGCGCGCCGTTGAAATACCATTCGTAAATCACGCCGGTGCCAATCGCGCCAACCGTGAAGACCACGTTGCTGCCGACGAAGCTCGTCTGGTTCGTGGGCGCGGAAATGATTTCTACGTTCTGATTCACCACCAGCGAAGTCATGTTCGTGACCGGTGTGCCGCACGCGCCATTCACGACCACGGTGTAATCGCCGGCCGCGTTCAAGGCCACGTTGTTCAGGAGCAGCGTGGCGTTCGTCTCGTTCGTCAGCGTCGTGCCCGCGAAGGACCATTGATAGCCAAGCTGCGTGCCGGTTGCGCCCACGGTGAATTGCGCTGCCGTGCCTTCGCACACGACAAGGTTCGTCGGCGGCACGGTGACGATGGTGGTTGCAAAGACGGTGAGTTCCGCACAGCTCGTGATCGGCCCGCCCGCCGCGCCGTTGACGATGGAGCAATACGTTCCCGCGTTGGTCGCGTTGATGTTCCGCACGGCAAGCGTGCGATTCGTGACGCCGGGAATCACTTCGCCGTTGAACGTCCACTGGTAAGTGAGCGCGGTGCCGGTCGCCGTCACGTTGAACGTGGTGGTGCCGCCGGGGCAGTTCGTGCCGCTCGTGGGCGGCACGACGATGACGATGGGCACGGGCACGACCGTGATGCTCACGGTGGCGACACCGCTGGTCGCGGCTCCGTCGAAGGCGCGATAGGTGAAGGAGTCGCTGCCGCTGAAGTTCGTGTTCGGCTGGTAAGTGAACGAGCCGTTGCCGTTGAGGGTGAGCGTGCCGTTCGCGGGCTGGCTCGCGAGCAGCGCGGTGAGGCCGGTGTTTTCCACGTCGGTGTCGTTCGCCAGCACGCCGGGCGCGGTGATGTTCAGCGTGGTGCCGGCGGTCATGGTGTAGTCGTCGTTATTCGCTACCGGCACGTCGTTCACGGGCGCGACGGTGATGCTCACGGTCGCGGGGTTCGAGTTGCTCGCGCCGTCGGTCGCGCGATACGTGAAGGTGTCGGGACCGTGGTAGTTCGAGTCGGGCGTGTAGATGAAGCCGCCGTTGGTGTTCAACGTGAGCGTGCCGTGCGTGGGCGGGACGACGATCACGGCGGTCAAGGGATCGCCATCGGCATCGCTGTCATTCACCAGCACGCCGGGCGGTGCGATGACGAGCGCGGTGTCTTCATCCACCGTGTAGTTGTCGTTCACGGCGACGGGTGCGCGGTTGGAAATCGTAAGCGTGGCGCAATTGGAAACCGTGCTGCCGCACCGCGCACCGGTCACGAAGACGCAATACGTTCCCGCGTCATTCGTGATGAGATTGTTCAAGGTAAGAGTGTTGCTCGTGCTCAACACGGTTTCATTCCGCCGCCACTCGTAGCTCAAGGCCGTGCCCGTGGCCGTGACGCTGAAGTAGGCGTTGCTGCCCCGGAAGTTCAACTGGCTCGCGGGCGGCGCGGTGATTTGCGCCGGGGAATTGACTGTGAGCGTCGCGTTGTTTGTCACCGTCCGGCACGCGGCGGAGACGACGACGGAGTAGAGACCCGCGTTCACCGGCTGGGCGTTCGTGATGGTGAACGTGGTGTTCGTCTGCCCGGCGATGTTTGTGCCATCGCGACGCCATTGGAATTTGAACCCGTCGCAGCCGCTGGCCGTGACATTGAAGCTCGCATTCACGCCCGCGCACACCGTCACGTCGGACGGCGCGACGATGTTCGTGGGCGGACGGCAGATGATGGTGGAGATGGCGTCGAAGAACGCGGCGAGTTGTGAGGAATTGGTTGTGAAGAAATAGTCGTTGGTCGAGGAAGCGGCGCTCGCCATGAGGTCGGGGTCCACCGCACCGAGGCCGACGGTGAAGATGCGTGCGCCCGCGTTCTTGGCGAGCTGCGCGTGATACAAAACATTGCTCGGCGAATCGCCGCTGTTCGGCAGGCCGTCGGACATCAGCACGATGATGGGCAGCGCGTTCGAGCGATGGCGCGCCGAGAACAGTTCGGCCATCGCGTTCGTGAGCCCATCCGAGATGCGCGTGCCGTTCGTGGCGGGCGGCAGCGTGTGAATGGCCTGCTCCAGCACGGACATGCTGTTGGTCAGGCGTGATTGGAGAATCGAACTGGTGTTGTAGGCCACGAGTCCACACATGTCGTTCGTGGGACCGAACTGAAGGTTGTGGACGAAGTTCGTGCAGGCCGTGCGCGCGTCGGTGTAGGGCTGTCCGAACATCGAGCCGGAACGATCAATGACGAGCATGACGTCCACGGCGGGGAAGCACGTCGCGACGGTGAGCGAGGCGCTGTTCGTCACGCTGCCACAAGCGCCGCTGACGACCACGCTATAGAGGCCGGAGTCCTCCACCATGAGATTGGTCAGTACGAGGTTGCTGCTGGTCTGCGAAGGAATGATCATGCCGTTCTTCAACCACGCGAAGGTGATCGGCCCGGTGCCCGCCGTGACGCGCGTGTCGAAGATGGCGATGGAGCCGACGAAGCGCGTGAAGTTCGTCAGCGCCGTGGCGGTGACGGGAACATTCATCGTGAGCGTGGCGCTGTTCGTGATGGAGTTGGTGGCGCCGGTGATGCGGACGTTGTAGGTGCCCGCGTCCCCGCTGACGAGATTTGGCAGTGTCAGCGTGCTGTTCGTCTGGCTGGACAATGTCGTCGTGCCTTTCAGCCATTGATAGCGTAGCGCGGTGCCGGTGGCGGTGACGCTGAAGCTGGCTGTGCCGCCGGGGCAGTTGGTCTGGCTCTGCGGTGGCGTGACGAGGACGAGGGGCGCGGGTTGCACGGCGAGGTTCACGGTGGCGACGGCGCTGGTGGATTGCGCGTCGCGCGCGGCGTAGGTGAACGAGTCGCTGCCGATGTAATTCGCATTCGGCGTGTAGGTGAACGAGCCGTTGGCGTTTAGCGCAAGGGAGCCTTGCGTGGGATTCGCCACGAGCAACGCGGTCAGCGCGTCGCCTTCCACATCGAAGTCATTCCCCAAAATGCCGGGCGCGGCGACGGTCAGCACCGCGTCCGAAAGCACGGAGTAAGAATTGTTCGTCGCGCGCGGCATGTCGTTCACCGGGCTGACGGCGATGGTCACGGCGACGGTCGCCGACTGGAGCGAGGAAGACTCGCGCGCACGGTAGGTGAAGGTGTCGGTGCCAAAGAAATTCGTCGCGGCGCGGTAGGTGAACGAGCCGTTGGCGTTGAGCGTCAGCGTGCCGTTCGTGGTGGTGGCGATGAGCGACGCGGTGAAGCTGCTGCCGTCGGCATCGCTGTCGTTCGCCAGCACGCCGGGCGCGGCGATGGAAAGCGTAATGTCTTCGTTGACCGAATAATTGTCCGGCACGGCCACCGGCGCGGCTGCGAACGCGGACGACAGGGCGCAGCCGAGCGCGAGCGTGACTGCCTTCAGCGGGGAGAATGTCTTCATGTCCATACCTTGTTCTGTTGCTGTGGGTAATTGCGCGCCATTTGGCGGGCGTAATCAACCTTGTTCATCAGCGCAATCCTACGGGGCGAACCGCCGTAGAAGTACGAGGAGCGGTCGGGGAAAGCAGCATAAACTCGCGCGAGAACAGGCTGCCCTGTCTCGGGCATCATCTGTCGGGCAGGCAGGCTATGGGATGGGCTGGAACTGCGGATGCGCGCGCAGCCGCTTCACGGCCGCAATTCCTCAGCGTGTGCGGTGAGGGACACAGTTATCGCTTCCAACTGGCCGCCCGATGCAATCCTGTATTGACCGTTGATTTCATCTCCGCCGACTGCAGCATGCAACGTCGCGCTTCTGCCGTTTCTCAGGATTTTTGTATTGGTCGTCACATGGAATATTTGACTCCCGACAGTTAGTGATTTGCGAGGTTCGTTGACCGCGCTGACTAGCCCGTGAAAGGAAAAAACACCTTCGACCGGCTCAAGAAACCGTTCAAAGCTCGGTTGCGAAGCCTGTTCGCGTTGCACCGCCTCGCGTTTTTGTTCTTTCGCTGCACGTTGGCGACGTGTCGCTTCAAGCAGTGCTGCGACCCCGACTGCTAACAGCAATGCGAATGCGACACTGGCGCAACTCCATTTAATTACGCGCCAAACTCGCGGCGAAAACAGCGGTTGTTCTCGCGTCCGCAAGATGAGGAACAGGGAGCCATACGCAACGACCAGCCCAAGCCATCCAAGGACGAGTGGGGTTAGGAGCAATCTGTGGCCAGTAACATACTGTGATGACAGCGGCAGCGGATCGAAGACTGAACCGGTTTCGATCCGCGCGACCTGTGGTGACTGGTCACTAAAACGATATGTGATTTCCCATGGTGCATTGAATAGCGTGAAGAAAAATACCGCGAAGGCGACGCCTGTGAGCAATTTCTGTTTCGTGTTCCACGGTTTATCGCGAAAGAACATATACCAGCGCGCAGCGGGCTTTGTTGCTACAAACAGTTTAACCTCGCGTCCGCAGTGAGGACACGGAATCACTTGGTTGGTGAGTTCAGCAGGGAACTCGATAGTTCCTTCGCACAAATAACAAGCTGACCGGATGATAACTCGTTCTGCCATTGCCTCGCTCGCGTTCACTTTCGGAACCTCAAGGTTCCAAAACATGGATAAATCGAAGGGTTTATCCATGAATGCCAGTAGGTCAGACGAGAACAAAATTTCCCATTTCTGTGCCTACGGCATTTGGGCGGAAGATTATTGTCCAGGTTGCCGCAACGCAGCATCCAACGCTTGAATTCAACCTTGTTTGCACAGCTCGCACCTCTAAAGTAGTTGCCAAGGAAAAATATGAAGCAGTGTTACCAATGGGAACCGGCAGATTTCAGAAAGAATTTTGCCAAAACTGAAGCCGAAGCCATGAAGGGCAACCCGTCCAAGTGGCTTGAACTGGGGCTGATGTATGCCAAGGGTGTTCCGGATGCGCCGAGACAAGATTTCGACAAAGCCGAAACCTGCATATTGAAGGCTCACAGCATGTTCGAGTCGGCAAATGCCATTCATTCACCTCATGCTCATGCTTTTAATCCCGCCAGCGGCAGCCTTGAGTTGAAGTACATCGATGCCGAAGGTGTGCATCGAAGCATTTTGTCCGGAGACCCGAGCCTTACGGAATAAATTGTTGGTCTGTAGTCTTACTTGAACTGCGGATGCGCGCGCAGACGCTCCCACGTCGCCGGGGCCAAGGGCGCGATGCGGTATTCGTCGTCGTGGAGCGGCTCCGCGCTGTGCGAGGTGCGGGCGCGTTCCAGCCAGCGCGCGCCGAGCGGGCGTTCGATGAGGTCCAAGGTATTCGACGCAATCGTGGTTTCATTCTTCGCCGCCACGGGATCGCCCGCGCCCACAAAGAATCCCGCCAGCAACAGCGTCACGCGCGGGATGGTGCTCCGCGAATACGTGGCGAGCGCGCAGGGGCGCTGCGGGTCAAGGCGGCGGAACAGGTTTTCAAAGAGTGGCAGCGACCACATGGCCGGATTGCGCGCGGGCGAGAAGGCGTCGAAGAAAATGGCGTGCGGCGCGGGCCAGGTTTGGGCGGGGTCAGCCATCATGGCGGGGAAATCGCCAACGTGAACTTCCCAGGTCACTTGCAACGCGCCGTGGCGAAACTCCACGCGGTGCGTGCCGATCAATTCTTCCAGCACCCGTTCCAAGCCAATGGGAAACTGGAGCGCCGCCGCGTGCTCCAGCGCAAACCGCAACGCGCCGAGCGTGTGGTCGAAGCTCACGATGTGGAGATGGGCCGGCACATCCTTCAGTTGATGCAGCGTGGTCAGCACATTCCCGCCTGCGCCCAGCCCGATGTCCCAGATGACGAGCTTTTCTTCCGAGGCCGCACGTTCGCGCAGTTTCAACTGCCGGATGTAAAGCGCCTCGGCCTCCGCCATCGGCCCGATGACGGGATGAAACGTCTCGCCGTTCGCAATCAACCGAATGCTGAACGTGCCGTTGGCCAGCGGAACCAGTGCGTAGTCGGTGCTCTCCACAAAAGAGGCTAGTCAATGAAGCCGTCGTGCTCAATCGAGATGCCCATCGGCGCTGGAGCAGGAGAGGGCTTGCGCAGGGCCGGGCGCGGAGTCTTGGGCTGGTTGCGCAGAATCACCTTCGGGCCGTCCGGCGTGGCAACGATGAGTTCCACCCCGGCCTTTTCCAATGCCGCCTGCATTTCCACCGACGGCAGGACGTTCGTGATGACCGTGTCTATGGCCTCCAGCCCGCACAGCCGGCTGATGGATTGCCGACCAAACTTGGTGTGGTCCACGCATAGAATGACGCGCGCGGCGGCCTGCATCATGGCGATCTGAATTTCGATGAGCAGCCCGTGCGAGTTCGTGATGCCTTCCGGCGTGATCCCGCCGCAGCTCATGATGGCGGCGTCCGCGTGAACCTGGGTGATGGAGGCCACCGCCAACGGCCCGACCAGCACGCCGAGCTTCGGATAAATCACCCCGCCGCTGACCACGACCTCCATTTTGCCGACCGAGGAGAACAGGTTCGCCACCGGCAGGGAGTTGGTGATGATGTGCGGCGTCTTGGCTTCCAGATACTTGGCGACATGGAAGCACGTCGTCCCCGCGTCCACGATCACGGTCTGATTCGCGCCAATAAACTCCGCGCAAGCCTTCCCGATGGCTTCCTTCTCGTCCAACTGGTGGGTGTCGCGGGCGGAAAAGGCGAATTCATCGGACTTGGGATTGGTCAGACGCGCGCCGCCGTGGGTTCGCTTCAAAGTGCCTTGGCTCTCCAGAATGTCCAAGTCCCTGCGAACGGTGGAGATGGAGGCGTCCACCAGTTCCGAAAGTTCATCCAGCGAGGCAAATTCCACCTTGGCCAAGTGTGCTTCGATTCGCTGCTGACGCTCTTCGGATTGCATTATCTATCAGGACTGTGGAAGTATTTGATAGGTATTGCAACAAATCGTTTGACTCATTTGCAAATTCTTCCGATAACCTCCGCAATGTCTCAGGCCATTCAATCGCCTCCGCATCGTGCCGTCATCGAGCATCTGGTCCGGCAATCGGTGTATTCCCGATTGGGCAAAGCTTTGCCGCAGGCTGCGGCGGCGCCGAATCCGTTGGTCGTGAACATCAGCGCGCGCCATTGCCATCTCACCCAGGAAGCCGTTGAGGCGCTTTTCGGCAAAGGACATCAGCTCCAGGTTCACAAGTGGCTTTATCAGGAAGGGCAGTTCGCCGCGAAGGAGACCGTGACGCTCGTCGGTCCGCGCAGCCGCGTTATTTCTAATCTCCGAATCCTCGGCCCGTGCCGGACGTTGAACCAGGTGGAGTTGGCCTACACCGACGGCATCGCGCTGGGCTTCGATCTTCCTTTGCGCAGTTCCGGCGACATCAAGGGCACGCTCGGCGGCATGTTGATGGGACCGGCGGGCTTCTTCGAGATGGAGGCGGGCATCATCCGCGCGCTGCGCCATGTCCACATGAGTCCGACGGATGCGGATTACTACGGCGTGAAGCCGGGCGACTGGATGAAGCTGAAAATCGGCGGCGACTGCGGCATCTCGCTCGACCGGATGCTTTGCCGCGTGGACAAGAGCTTCAAGCTGGAGGTTCACATAGATACCGACGAGGGCAATGCCTGCAATCTCCAGCCAGACACGCCTTGCGAACTCGTGAAGTAAAGCCATGAAGATTTTAAGCCACGGATTGAACACAGATGAAACACGGATGAAAAACTCCGTGTTCAATCCGTGTTTCATCCGTGGCTGTCCCTCAACTCTCAACCAACAACACGTTAACTAACTATGAGCGAAGCACTCGGAATGATCGAAACGAAGGGCTACACCGGAAGCATCGAAGCCACTGATGCCATGGCCAAGGCCGCGAACGTCACCATCACCAAGACCATCTCCATCGGCGGCGGTCTCATCACCGTCATCTGCAAGGGTGACGTGGCGAGCGTCAAAGCCGCCGTGGACGCCGGCAGCAAGGCCGCCGGCAAGGTCGGCGAACTTGTGGCCAGCCACGTCATCGCCCGCCCGCATGATGATCTCGGCAAAATATTCTTCGGCGACGTCGCTGCGGTGAAGAAATAGCTCTCAACCATCAACCATCACTCCGAACAAATTTATGTCACAACAAGCAATCGGCATGATCGAATGCAAAGGTCTCTGCGCGCTCTTTGAGGCCGTGGACGCCGCGCTCAAGGCCGCGAACGTCAACTTCACCGGCTGGGAAAAAATTGGCTCCGGCTACGTCACCGCATTCTTCCGTGGCGATGTCGCCAGCGTGAAAGCGGCGGTGGACGCCGGCGCGGCGGCGGCTTCACAGGTCGGCTCTGTGGTCAGCGTGCAGGTGATTCCGCGTCCGCACGAAGGTCTGGCGGTTCTCGGCAAGTGGCTCCAGTAGTTCCTACTGGAAACCCGAAATCCGAATGCCGAAATCCGAAATAACCCCGAAGCCCGAAGCCCGAAGCGCCCGCGCGCTCATGGCTCATTATTGGATTTCGGATTTCGGACTTCTTTCGGATTTCGGATTTCGGATTTCGGACTTCTTCTCGTGAAGATCCTCATCGCCAACATCGGTTCCACCTCGCTCAAGTGGCGGCTGTTCGACTTCTCGAACAACGCCGAGACGCTGCTCCACAAAGGCGGCTTTGAGCGCGTGACCGATTATCCCAAGGCGATTGAGGAATGTTTGTCGGAGTTGAAGAAGGCTGGCGCTATCGCCACCGAGAGCGAACTCGCCGCTGTCGGCTTCAAGACCGTTATCGCGAAGGATGTGACCGGCTGCGTGCGGCTCGACGAGCGTGTGTTGAAGGCGATGGAGGATTACAACGGCCTCGCTCCTGCACACAATCCGCCCTACATCACCGGCATCCGCCTCTTCGCTCAGCGCGTGCCGGGCGTGCCGCTCATTGGCTTGTTCGAGACTGCGTTCTACCAGTTCGCGCCCGAGCAGATGATGCGTTACGCCGTGCCGGAAGCGTGGTACGAGATCGGTGTGCGCCGCTGGGGGTTTCACGGCGCGAGCCACAAATTCATCGCCGAACGCAGCGCGGAGATGCTCGGTCGCACCGATGTCGCTGCCCGCGCACAAAGCCTCTACGTAGATGGCGGCAAGTCCACCGTGAACGGCGCTCCGTTCCGCGTCATCTCGTGTCATCTCGGCGGCAGTTCCAGCATCACGGCCATCGTCAACGGCGTCGCCATCGGCAACAGCCTCGGCATGAGTCCGCAGTCCGGCTTGCCGCACAACAACCGCGTCGGCGACCTCGACGCCGAAGCCCTGCCCTACGTGGTGAAGACGCTCGGCATCTCGATTGAAGAAGCGCAGCGCCAGTTCGGCAAGGAAGGCGGGCTGAAGGGCTTGGCCGGCGGACTCTCCAACGACATCCGCGACATCCAGTTCGCCGCCTCAAGTGGCAATCCCAAGGCGCAACTCGCGCTTGACGTTTTCGTGAGCGAAGCCCGCCGCTGGATCGGCGGCTACTTCTTCCAGATGAACGGCGCGGACGCCATCGTCTTCACCGCCGGCATCGGCGAGAACCGCGCCGAACTGCGCGCCGCGATTTGCGCGAACCTGGATCAACTCGGCATCGTGCTCGACGCCGAAAAGAATGCAGCGACCCGCGCCACCGAAGCCGTCATCAGCGCCGCGAATTCGCGCGTGAAAGTGCTGGTGATTCCGACCAACGAAGAACTCGTCGTCGCGCGCGAAGCGAAGCGGCTGCTCGAATCGCGAAACTGATTACTGATTACTGATTACTGATTACTTCCCGAAAATCTCAACCATCAACACAAAGCAAAATTATGGCACAACAAGCAATTGGAATGATTGAAACCCGCGGCCTCGTGGCTCTCGTCGAGGGCACGGACGCGATGCTCAAGGCCGCGAACGTCGAGCTCGCCGGTCCGATGACCCAGGTCGGCAACGCGCTCGTCACTGCCGTCGTGGTGGGCGATGTCGCCGCCGTGAAGGCCGCCACCGACGCCGGCGCCCAGGCCATCAAGGCCATCAAGGGCGAAGTCGTGAGCGTGCATGTCATCGCCCGCCCGCACAGCGACGTGGACGCGGTGCTGCCGAAGAAGAAGTAATCAGTAGGTCAGTAATCAGTAATCAGTCGCGACGTGCGGCTGCCTTCACTGATTACTGAACACTGATAAATGATTACTTTTATGTTTCTCGCTCGCGTCGAAGGTTCCGTGGTCTCCACCAAAAAAGAGGCCAGCATGAATGGCCGCAAGCTGCTCCTGCTGCGCCCGCAATTGGTGGATGAAAAGGATCCCACCAAGTTCCGCCCCGGATCGAACACCATCGTGGCCGTGGACAGCCTGGGCGCGGGCATCAATGAACTCGTCCTGTTCTGCCAAGGCAGCAGTGCCCGCCTCGCCGGCGGCATGAAAGACGCCCCGGTGGACGCCGTCATCATCGGCATCGTCGATTCCGTGGACGTGCTGGGGAAAGAGATTTACAGCGCGAAGAATTGACGCGATGAGCGACCAACCACCAGAGCGACGCATCGCGCTGTTTCAGCGCAAAGAAATCCGTCGCGTCATTCACAACAATGAATGGTGGTTCGTCATCACCGACATCGTGGCGACGTTGACGGATTCCGCGAATCCCCAAGGCTACTTCAAGGACATGCGCAAGCGTGATCTGCAACTGGCCGAAGCCCTCAAAGGGGGGGGGCAAATTGCCCCCCCCCTTGGCCTTGAATTTGAGACGGCGGGCGGGCGGCAATTGCTTCAGTGCTGGAACACTGAAGGCATTTTCCGCCTGATTCAATCCATCCCCAGCCCCAAAGCCGAGCCGTTCAAACGCTGGCTGGCCAAGGTGGGTTACGAGCGCATTCAGGAGATTGAAGACCCGGAGTTGGCAACCAAGCGCACCCGCGCGATCTACAAAGCCAAAGGCTACTCCGACGCCTGGATCGAGAAGCGGCTGCGCTCCATCGCCATCCGCGACGAATTGACGGACGAGTGGAAGAAGCGCGGCGTGAAAGAGCAGCGCGAATACTCGATCCTCACGGCAGAAATTTCCAAAGCGACTTTCGGCCTGACGCCCTCCGAGTACGTCGAGTTGAAGAAGCTCAAGCGCGAGAATCTCCGCGACCACATGACCGACCTCGAACTCATCTTCTCGATGCTGGGCGAGGCGGCGACGACGGAGATTGCGCGCAACAAGGACACGCAGGGATTTGATCCGAACAAGCAGGCGGCGCGCGAGGGCGGCACGGTCGCGGGCAACGCGCGTCGCGAACTGGAAGAGCGCAGCGGACGCAAAGTGGTGACCAACGATAATTATCTCTCGCTGACGCAATCGGCGAAGAAGGCGAAGCGGCTGAAGAATTGAACGTAAAATTTTATGAGCGCAGTAAATGAAACTTTAATCCGTGATGTGGTGGCTGAAGTGCTGGGCCGCTTAGGTGGCACGGCACCAATGGCGGCAGCGCCTACTCAGGCGGCCAAGCATGATTGCGGCTGCAATGGCAAAAGCGCGTCCAGCAGCAGCCCGGCGCGGCGTGGAAATCTCGGCGTGTTCGAGGACGCGGCGGACGCCTGCGCGGCGGCGCAGGAGGCGTTCCTGCAACTTCAGCAGAAGGGCGTCGCCGCGCGCGTGAAGATTGTCGAGATCGTGAAGGCGATGGCGGAGGCCAACGCCGAGGTCTGGGGCAAGCTCGAACTCGACGAGACGAAGATTGGTCGCCTTGACCACAAGATCGCGAAGCTGGAAATCATCAAGCTCGTGCCGGGCGTCGAGTGGCTGCGGCCGGACGCGCGCAGTGGCGATCACGGCATCACGCTGGAGGAATACACGCCGTTCGGTGTCGTGGGCGCGGTCACGCCGAGCACGCATTCCATTCCCACGTTGAGCGGCAACATCGTGAACATTTGCGCGGCGGGAAATGCCGTCGTGTTCAACCCGCATCCGGCCGCCGCGCGTTGCGCCGCCGTGGCCATTCGCGCTTACAACGAAGCCATCTATCGCGAGACCGGCATTGAGAACATCGCGACCATCATCTCCAAGCCTTCGATGGAAAGTTTCGCGGCCATGTGCAAACACGAGGCCGTGCGACTGCTTCTCGTCACGGGCGGGCCGGGTGTGGTGAAGGCCGCGATGCAGACGGGCAAGCGCGCCGTTTGCGCGGGTCCGGGAAATCCGCCTGTTTACGTGGACGACACGGCCTGCATGACGCGCGCCGCGAAGGCGATAATCGCGGGCGCGAGCTTCGACAACAATCTGCTCTGCATCGGTGAGAAGGAAGTGTTCGCGCTCGACAAGATCGCCGACAAATTGATGGCGCAGATGGAGCAGAACGGCGCGGTGCGTTTGAGCAACGCGCAGCTTGATGCTTTAACCAAGGCGGCGTTCACCATCACGCCGGGACAGGGCGGCGGCTGCGGTCACGCCTCGGTGAACAAAGATTTCATCGGCAAGGATCCCATCGTGCTCGCGAAGGCCGCAGGCTTAAATCTTCCGCCCGGCACGCAACTTCTTTTCGCGGAGACCGGCGCGGATCATCCCTTCGTCGTCGAGGAACAGATGATGCCCTTCATCCCGATCACGCGCGTGAAAAATCTTGAAGAAGGTGTCGCTCGCTCCCTCGAAGCCGAGCATGGCTACAAGCACACGAGCATCATTCACTCGCACGATCTCGAAGCGCTCACCGCGATGGGCCGCGCGCTCGACACGACGCTGTTCATCAAGAACGGCCCTTCCATGGCCGGTCTCGGACTCGGTGGCGAAGGCTATCTCAGCTACAGCATCGCCACGCCAACTGGCGAAGGCGTGACCAATCCGAAGACGTTCACGCGCGTCCGTCGCTGCGTGATGGTGGATAATCTGCGCATCTACTAAATCCGAAGACCGAAATCCGAATGCCGAAAGAAATCCGAAATCCGAAATCCGATTGGCGCTCCGTGCTTGATGCGGCAGAGCGCGAGGGCTCGGATTTTTGGACTTGGGGCGAGGTCGCGGGTGCCACGACGATGGAGTTGCGAGAGGGAACAGGTGGAACTGAAAAACCGCCGCGCGACTTGATGGAACGCACGGCGCTGTTTGGTGAAGCCATCATTCGGTTCGCAAAGATCATTCCGCACACGGCTGAGAATACCCGGTTGATCAACCAGTTGGTTGGTGCAGGCACGAGCGTCGGAGCCAACTACTGCGAGGCCGACGATTCTGTTTCAGGAAAAGATTTCAAGAAGAGCATCGGCACCTGCCGCAAGGAATCGAAGGAAACGATGTTCTTTCTGCGGATGGTTGCAGCGTCGGAGGCGAGTTTGAAGGATGAGGCGCGGAAGCTGTGGCGGGAGGCAAAGGAGTTGAACCTGATCTTTGGAGCGATTTGGAGGAAATGAGATGAGAAATCCGAAATCCAAAATCCAAAATCCGAAAGAAATCCGAAGCCCGAAATCCGAAGGGCACCGGGCAAGTTTCGCTGCTGGTTCGGGCTTCGGATTTCGGGCTTCTTTCGGATTTCGGATTTCGGATTTCGGATTTGAAAGGCCTCCATGCTCTTAGCCCGCGTCGAAGGCAATGTGGTCGCTACCCGGAAGCATCCGAGCTTCGAGGGCTGGCGGCTGGTCATCTGCCAGCCCATCGACAACGCCGGCACACCCGAAGGCGCACCGCAGATCGCCATTGATGCTCACGGCGCGGGGATGCATCAGCGCGTGATTATTTCCAGCGATGGTTCGGAAGCGCGGAAGGCAGTGGGCGATCCGAAGAGTCCGGCGCGTTGGCTTGTGGTTGGAATTGTGGATGAGTTGGAACCGGGGGTGCCGGTTTGAAACTCGGCTCCGTCATCGGTCGCGTGACCTTGAGCAAGGCGGTCTCGGAATTGACCGGCGCGCGCTGGCTCATCGTCTCGCCGTTCACCCGCGAGCATTACCAGAACGGCTCCGAGACGCCGCTTGGCCTGAGCAAAGATCCGAGTCTCGTGGTCTATGACGCGCTCGGTGGCGGCGTGGGTCAGACCATCGGTTACATCGAAGGCCGTGAGGCCGCGCAGCCCTTCGAGAAGTCGCCGCCCATTGACGCCATCAACGCGGCGCTGGTGGACGAGATTTTCTACAACCCAATGAAGTAATTTTTATGCCTGCTGTCATTACCGCCAAAGAAATCGAGGACATCATCGCCAAAGGTGGCGATCCAAAGAATCTCCCGGCCGATGCCATCCTGACGCCGTCGGCCAAGGACGCGTTGCGCGACTACGCGCGTGCCCGCCGGATCCCGACGCCGAGCGGGACGAGCACTTCAGCCGCAGCCAGCAGCCTGGCCACGACCACGACGGCCCCGGCCACTCCACTGAATTCCAAGTCGCCCAAGGCCGACCTCGAGGCGTTCTTCAATTCGCCTTATTGCCATGCGTTCAAGGAGCAGATCTGTGCGATGGGCAAACGACTTTGGGCGCGCGAATACGTGGACGGCAACGGCGGCAACATGGCCATCCGCGTCGGTGAGGACATCGCCATCTGCACGCCCACGCTGGTCAGCAAGGGATCACTCCAGCCGGGAGACATGTGCCTCGTGGATTTCGAAGGCAATCAGTTGCTCGGCACGAAGCGGCGCACGAGCGAAATCCTGATGCACTTGCAGATGATGAAGCGGCAGCCCACAGCGGTCGCGACGTGTCACTGTCATCCGCCCTATACCACGGCGTTCGCCGTCGTGGGGCAGGCGCCGCCGACGTGCATGTTGCCGGAGTATGAAGTGTTCTGCTCGGTCGGCGTCGCGCCGTATCGCACGCCCGGTTCGGCGGACATGGGCAAGCTCGTGGCGGAGCTGACTGATCAATACAACACCATCCTGATGGCGAATCACGGCGTGGTGACGTGGTCGCACAACAACCTCGAGGAGGCCTACTGGCGCATGGAGATCATCGAGGCGTATTGCCGCACGATTGTGGTCGCCGGCCAGTTGGGCAAGCCGATCCAGACCTTCACCGGGCCGCAGATGAAGGACATCCTGAACATCAAGCAGTCACTCGGCTTTGTGGACCCGCGTTACGGCATGAAGGAATGCGAGCTTTGCGATACCGGCGAATGGCGTCCCGGAGCGACCTGCGCGGTGTCGGCGAAAGATTCGCCGACCGTGGGGCTGGATCCGCAGGCGGAGGAAATGGTGAAGGTGATCACGGATCAGTTGATGGCGCAGATGAAGTGACGTGAAGGTATCAAGCCAACATCAATGCACAGCCGCCAGTTCCTTGGTTCGAGGAAAGCGACCCTGCACGGCGTCGTCCACCCAGATGTCCTCGTCGAGTTCTTCCCAGCGCAGGGCGAGTCCCTGGACGCGAAGTTGCACTTGTTCGAGCTGGGTTTGGGGCGCGTCGGCGAGCAGCGGATATTTGCTGGCGGGGAAACTGACGAGGCGCTGGTCGGCCAGTTCGAGCCACACGCGGCGGCCGTCGATCCAGCAGCGGAGCGCGGCGACGGGTGTTGCACCGTTAGTTTCCATGGATGCGAATATAGGCGGCGAGCAAGGTTTGGCAATGCTCCTCGACGAGCCTCTGGATGTCGCGCAACTCGGAATTGTTGAAGCCATGATTTGCGGCGAGCGCGACCGGACGCAGCCAGAACTTGGCTTCCAAGTCTTCGCGCTCGACGTGAATGTGGGGCGGCTCGTTTCCTTCCCGGCTGTAGAAGTGAAACCGGTACGGACCAATGCGCAAGACGGTGGGCATGGCGGCATTCTTCGCGGAGACTTTGAGCTGTCAACCTTGGAAACTTTTTCAACCAGCGGTCATTTCACTGAACAATTTATTTCATCATGAAAGTCACAATCATTGGCGGCGGTGGCCGCGTGGGTTCTTGCGCGGCGTTTGCGCTGCAATGCGGCGGCCTAGTGGCCGAACTGCAAATCCTCGACGCGAACAAGGATCAGGCCGAGGGCGAGGCGCTCGACCTGTTGCACGGCAGCGCGCTCTGCGGCGACCAGAAGATTTACGCGGGCGACTACACCCGCGCCGCGGACAGCGACATCTTCCTCATCACCGCCGGCCTGCGCCGCAAGCCGGATGAATCGCGCCTCGACCTCATCAACCGCAACGTGGCGCTGTTCGTCGGCATCCTCGACAGCATCAAGTCGGCGGGCTTCAAGAAGGACGCGCAGGTCTTCGTGGTGTCGAACCCGGTGGACATCCTCACGCAACTCGCCGTGCAACGGCTCGGCCTGCCGTGGCAGCAAGTCTATGGACTCGGCACCATGCTCGACACGTCGCGCTTCAGTTCGTTCATCGCGGAAGAGCTCAAGCTCGCGCCCACGCAGGTGAAGGCGCTCATCCTCGGTGAGCACGGCGACTCCATGCTTCCCATCTGGTCGAGCGCGGCGGTGAATGGTCTGCCGCTCACGGGTCTGCCGGAATGTTCGCCGGGTTTTCAGAACGCCGCCTTCGAACGCACCAAGGGCAGCGGCGCGGAAGTGATCAAACGCAAGGGCGGCGCGGGCTGGGCCGTGGGCGTGGCGATTCGCGACGTGATTCATGCGGTGTTGCTGAACAAGCAGGCGCTGCTGCCGGTGTCGTCGCTGGTGCAGGGTGCCTATGACATTCGCGACGTCTGCCTGAGCGTGCCGAGCGTCGTCGGTCGCGGCGGCGTGTTGAAGCATGTGGAGATTAAGCTGTGGCCGAAGGAGTTGATGGGCTTGCAGGCCTCGGCCCGCGCGCTCAAGGAAACGCTGGCGAAGGTGAAGGCGTGATGATGAAAAATCCGAAGACCGAAATCCGAAATCCGAAAGAAATCCGAAGGCCGAAGACCGAATGGCTTGCGGTGTGGGTGGCGCGCTTTTCGGCATTCGGAATTCGGGCTTCTTTCGGATTTCGGATTTCGGATTTCGGATTTGCCCCATGAAATCTCTCGATACCAAGCTCGCCGCAATCAAAGCCAACCGTTCTTCGCGGGCCTTCATCATCGCCGATGCGAAGGACGCGGACATGGCGTTTGGCGTGCGCTCGCCGGGACCACGACAATACCTGTCCAGACACGGACTGAGGCCAGCGCAGTTCTCGCCCGAGGTTTGGAACCGCGACGAGTTTGGCTACCGCAACTTGCCCGAGTTCCTCGACATCATCCGCGAGGTCACGCACCAGGGGCTGATCGACATCATACTCATGTCCGCCTACGTGAATGAGCAGCTCGCGATCAAGGAAGGGCTGTTCAAGAACTCGCACGTCACGCCGGCGGCGCGGGCGAATGACACCACGGACGTTTGGGCCGCGCGCCACGGCGCTTACACGCGCGAACCGAGCCAGCCCTTCCGCAGTGCGGCGATTGACCACATTCAATGTGGTGAAATCGAATGCGACCGCGATGGCAGCGGCGAGTTCTCCGGGGCCAACCTCGGTCTCTACTCGATCACCTTCGTCAACGAGCTGGAACAGGATCGCGAGGCCTTGCTTTGGTACAAGGAATTTCGCGAGGAGGCGGAGAGAAAGCAGTTCCGGCACTTCCTGGAAATCTTCGATCCAAACGTGGCTTCCGGCATCGCGCCAGAGAAACTCGGCGAGTTTATCAACGACAATATCCTGCGCACACTTGCCGGCGTGCCCGACGCGGGGCGGCCGGTCTTCCTGAAGATCGTTTATCATGGCCCAAAGGCGATGGAGGAACTGGCGCAGTATGATCCAAACCTCGTCGTCGGCATTCTCGGCGGCGGCGCGGGCACGACTTACGATGCCTTCCGACTGATTCACGACGCGCAGAAGTACGGCGCTCGCGTGGCGCTCTTCGGTCGCAAGATCAACAACGCCGAGCACCAGCTCGCGTTCATCGAGATGCTGCGCCTGATCACCGACGGCAAGGTTTCGCCCGAGGAAGCCGTGCGCGCCTATCACGGCGTGCTGCAAGGCAAAGGCATCCAGCCGCACCGCCCGTTGGAAAAAGATCTCGAACTCACCGATCAGTCCATGAGCTACGATGGCAGTGCGACCAAGCGCGCCACGGTGGAAGTGCGGAACAATCCGCTGGCCGGTGCCAAGCCAGCGGCGAAACAGGATGGAAAAGATCAAAGTCTCGTGACCTCGACTGCTACAAGTGGTGAGTGGCCCCGACGTGCGGATGGTTCGCCTGATTTCGACCGCATGACTTCAGCGCACCGGCAGGCTTTTGATGCGGAGAGGCTTAAACGAAAGTTTGGGTGAGCCTTTCCACTCCGCGTCGAAGATTCGTTCCGGCGAGACTGCCTGGCCCTTGAACAAATGGCGGGCCGCGCCCTCGTGCGTTGCCCATGCCACCCGGTTCAGCCTTCGATTACCTCAAAAACGCATCACTCAACCCGCCATCCACCGGGATGATGTGGCCGGTGGTTTTGGTGAGACGATTGGAGACGAGCAGGAAGAAACCCTCGGCCTGGTCGGCGGGCGTGATGGGATTTTTGGTGAGCGTGCGTTCGGCGTAGAAACGGGCGAGCCGCTCGGTCAGCGCCTCGCTCGGTTCGCTCTCGCTGTAGGTGATGTTGTATTTCGCGAGGCTGGCGATGACGCGGTCGCGCGGGAACATGGCGCTGCCCTGCACGACGGTCGCGGGCGCGACGCCGTTGACGCGGACGAGTGGCGCGAGTTCCACCGCGAGTTCGCCGACGAGATGATTCGCGGCGGCCTTCGAGGTGTCGTAGGCGATGGAACCTTTCTTCGCGACCACGGCGTTGGCGCTGGTGGTCAGCACGAGGCTGCCGGGCAATCCCTGCTCCAGCCAGTTGCGCTTCGCTTCGTCGGCCACGAGGTAGGAACCCATGACGTTGATGGCGAAGGTGACAGCCCACTTGTCGTCCGGGATGCGACCGCTCGTGTCGGGTGCGACGAAAATGCCGGCGGTGACGACGATGGAATCAAACCCGCCGTAGGCCAGCGACACCTGGTCGAGCATGGCGCGCACGCTGTCGCGCTTCGTGATGTCGCAGGGGAGGCCGATGGCGACGCCGCAATTGGAAATCCCCGTGCCGGCCACGCCGATGCCCGCGCCGTATTGGTCGGTGAGTTCCTTGGCGGTGGCTTGCGCGGCCTCCAGCTTGAGGTCCACGCAGACGAGGTGCGCGCTTTCCTTCACGAGCCGGTGCGTGACTTCCTTGCCGATGCCCGAGGCCGCGCCGATCACCACAATCACCTGTCGCGCGAGTTCCTTCTCGGCGGGCATGCGTTTCAACTTCGCTTCTTCGAGCAGCCAATACTCGATGTCGAACGCCTCCTCCTGCGGCAGTGCGATGTATTCGTCCATCGCCTCGGCTCCGCGCATCACTTCCACGGCGCAGTTGTAGAACTCGGCGGTGACGCGCGACTCGGACTTGTCCTTGCCCCACGCGATCATGCCAAGGCCGGGAATGAGCACGACCGTCGGGTTCGGGTCGCGCATCGCGGGCGAGTTGGCGTGTTTGCACTTCGCGTAATAGGCCGCGTAGTCCTGACGATACTGCGCGATGCCGTCGGCGAGCTTGTGCTTGAGCGCGGCCAGGTCTTCGGTCTGCGGATTCCAATCAACGTAGAGCGGTTTAATTTTCGTGCGCAGGAAATGGTCAGGGCAGCTCGTGCCTAATTCGGCGAGACGCGGGGCATCGTTGGAATTTACGAAACGCAGAATCTTCTCGTCATCCTGCACCGTGCCGATGAAACGCTTCTGCTGCGACACCTGTCCGCGCAGCCACGGAAGAATTCCCGCGAACGCCGCGTTGCGCTTCTCCGGCGCGAGCGTCTGAAATTTTGCGCCGCCGAAGGCCTTCGCATCGCCACCTTTCTCCGCGTATTTCTTCTCGATGAATTGCGCCGCCTTCTCGATGTAGCTCAGCGTGAGGTGATAGCACTCCTTGTCGTCATCGGCCCACGAGATGAAGCCGTGCTGGCCCATCATGATGGCCTTGGCCTTCGGATTCTTGCGGCAGATTTCCTGCATCGCGAGTCCGAGTTCGAAGCCAGGTCGCATCCACGGCACGTATTCCATTTCGCCGGCAAAGATTTCCTTCGTCAGCTCCACGCAACGCGCGGACGCCGCGATGGCGATAATCGCGTTCGGGTGCATGTGGTCCACGAACTTTGCCGGGATGAAGCTGTGCAGCGGCGTGTCGATGGAGGACGCGCGCGGGTTCAGGTTGAAGGTCGTGTGATTGTAAGCCGCCACCATGTCGTCCTCGGCCTGCGACTTGAGACCCTTGTCGCTGCGCGTCGCGTAAGATTTCTGCAATCCGATCAGCTTCGACTGGTAGAGCGAGGAAAAATTGTCGCGCTTGCTCGTGCGCAAATCGCCGCCCGAACCTTTGACCCACAGCACCTCGACCGGCTCGCCCGTGAGCGGATCGCGCTCCATGAGCTTCGACGACGTATTGCCGCCCCCGGTGTTGGTGATGCGCTGGTCCGCGCCGAGCTGGTTCGAGCGATAGACGAGGCGATCCATGCCGGCGAGCTTCGCGGCGGCGGTGTCATTCCAGAGGTCGTGGACGAATTGATGTTTCATTTGGCGCAACCGGTTTGGGTTCAAAACCGGGCGAACAGTTCAAAGCGCGACAGGCCAAGTGGCAATGACTAATTGGCGGGCCTGGACTTCGGGCCACCCCGGCAAATGCCCCCTTCCCACTCCCGCGCCGGTTGGTTAGAAACTCGGTGCTCGCCCGCGTTCGTCGCAGACACGAATAACGCGCGCGGGTGAATCTGATGTTTTGCGATGTCCCAACGTCCCGGCGCACGCTTTTAAGGTGCGGTGCCCTTGTCGCACTGCTGTTGCTGCCCGCCACCGCTGTTCCCGCCGCCGAGCCGATGATCATCACCAGCGTGAGCAAGCAGTTCATCGTGCGCGGCACGCCGCAGCGTTCGGCGCTCGCCGCCAGCGCGAAGGATGATGACGCCTATCTCGATCCCGCCACGCTCGCGGTGACGTGCGAGAGGGTGAAACACGCGCTCGAACAGGAGCTGGGTTGGGGCGAGCGCTGGCGCGGCAACATCTACGTGAACATTCATCCCGTGCGCCGCGACCGCGAGACGCCGGACATTCGAGCCTTTCAAACCGACCGCGGCTGGGCCTACCGCATGGATCTGCCGGATGAAATTTCGCGCCGTCATTTGCTGGAGGCGCTGGTGGAAACGCTGGTTCTGGAATTCGCCGACCGCGCCGCGACGAATCATTCCGTCGAGCTGCCGCCGTGGCTGGTCGAGGGGTTGACCGCGCATCTTTCCGAGGGACGACTCGCTGGCATCGCCTTGCAGGCCCGCTCGCTGCAACAGATCAGTGATGAGCCGCGGCTGCGAGCGCCGCGCAACGTGCAGCATGTTGACGTGGAACAGGCGCTGCGCCAGCGCGTGCACAGCGGCGGCATCCTGAATATAGACCAGTTGAACTGGCCGGAGTTTGACGGCGAACAGGCCATGAGCGCGGAGGATTATCATCACTCAGCGCACTTGCTGGTGCGCGAACTCCTGCGGTTGCGCGGCGGGCCGGACGCGCTGTGCGCCACGCTCGCGTTACTGCCGCAGCACTTGAACTGGCAGACGGCGTTCCTGCGCGGCTTCGAGCCGCACTTCAAGCGGATGCTCGACGTGGAGAAGTGGTGGTCCATCACGCTCTCGCAACTCGGCGCGCATGACATCTCGGTCTTCTGGTCCAGCCCCGAGGCGCGGCGCAAGCTGGAGGAGATTCTCTACACGCCGATGGAGGTCCGGTTGCCCGGTGATCCGCAGCCGCACCTGACGCCCGTGTCCTTGCAGACCGTGTTGAACGACTGGAGTTTCCCGCAACAGTCCGCGCTATTGCAGACGAAGCTGGATCAACTCCGCGTCGCGCAACAGCACAGCACGTCGAATCTCACCGCGCTGGTCGGCGGCTACCGCAGCACGCTGGCGAAATATCTGGAGGTGCGTCGCAATCCCGGACGTTTCCTGGCCGACCGGCGCGCGCGCCAGGCCGTGGCGCAGGCCATCGAGGAATTGAACGCCTTGGATGAACAGCGCGCGCGGATGAATGGCGCGAACCGGGCGGCATCCGCGCGCGCTGATCAGACCATGCGCACCGAGACCGTCCACCCCGCCCGCGAGGGCGCGCGCTCCGCGTGGAGCGAGCCGCGTCCTGGCCTTGCGCCGTTGCGGTAGTGATGGGGGAGAAGCTGGTCGCGCTGCGCTCTCTTTCATTCACGGCGCGCGCAGAGCGACGACGCCTTACCCCGCCCGCAGTTCTACCGCGTCTCCAGAAAGGTTTGGCGCGGGGAATTTGCTGGGCACCAGGAGTTTGGCTTTTGGATTTTTTCTTCCCTGGGCCGGTTCCTTGACACCCCAAAGTCCAAATTTATAGTGCGCCCGCAATGGTCAGGACAAACTCAGCGGCGGGCGATGAAGAAGATGCCGGTTCCCATCTGACACCCCAGCTCAAGGAATTTCATTCCGCCGGGCGCGGCTACTGGAGCGACGTGTCGGACGCCGACTGGAACGATCACCGCTGGCAGCTCAAGCACCGCGTCACCTCGCTCGAACAGTTGCGCAAGCTGCTGCCCACGCTCACGCCCGAGGAAGAAGCCGGCACCCAGCTCGCGAACACCAAGCTCGCGCTCGCCATCACGCCCTACTTTTTCAACCTCATTGATCCCTCGGATGAGAACTGCCCGATTCGACGTCAGGTCATTCCGCGCATCGAGGAGACCTACACAGCCTCGTGGGAAATGAGCGACCCGTGCGGCGAGGACGCGCACTCGCCGGTGCCGGGTCTGGTGCATCGCTATCCCGACCGCGTGCTGTTTCTCGTGACGGATCGTTGCGCGAGCTACTGCCGCTACTGCACCCGCTCGCGGCTGGTGAGCAATGCCGCAGGCTACGACTTTCACCCCGAGTACGACAAGCAGTTGGAATATATCCGCCAGCATCCTGAAGTGCGTGACGTGTTGTTGAGCGGCGGCGATCCGCTGCTCTTGAGTGACGACAAACTGGAGTCGCTGCTCAAACAACTGCGCGCCATTCCGCACGTCGAGTTTCTCCGCATCGGCACGCGCATCCCGATTTTTTTGCCCCAGCGCATCACGCTGGAATTGTGCGCGATGCTGAAGAAGTATCATCCTCTCTTCATCAGCATCCACACGAACCACCCGCGCGAACTCACCACCGAAGTGCGTGATGCCGTGGGCCGGCTGGCCGACGCGGGCCTTCCTCTGGGTAACCAGTCCGTGCTGCTCAAGCACGTCAATGACGACCCGGAAATTTTGCGCGCTCTCTTCCACAAGCTCCTCATGTGCCGCGTGCGTCCGTATTACCTCTACCAGTGCGATTTGATTTCCGGTTCCGCGCATCTCCGCACCAGCGTGCGGCGCGGCTTGGAAATCATGGACCAGTTGCGCGGCCACACCACCGGCTACGCCGTGCCGCAATACGTCATTGATGCGCCCGGCGGCGGCGGCAAGGTGCCGATCAATCCCGGCTACGTGTTGAGCCACAACAACGACCGCGTGGTCATCCGCAATTTCGAGGGCAAGGTGTTCGAGTATCCCGAGGCGGTGGACGGCACGCCGTTGGTCAACGCTCCGCGAGAAATTGAAGAGCCTGAACTCGTCTAGCGCGATGCCGCGCGAATCGTTTCAGCAAAAAGTTTTGCGCACAGGCCGCATCATCACCGTGCTGCGCGAGACGTATCCTGACGCGCACTGCGAATTGAATCACGCCAACCCGCTGGAGCTGCTCATCGCCACCATTCTCTCCGCGCAATGCACCGACAAGCAGGTCAACATCGTGACCGCAGAGTTGTTCCAGAAATACCGGACGGCGGCGGACTACGCGCAGGCTGCACCGGCGGAGTTTGAGAATGACATCAAGCGGCTCGGCCTGTTCCGCGCCAAGGCTAAGAACATTCAGGCCTGCTGCCGCGCGCTGATCGAAAAGCACGGCGGCGAAGTCCCGCGCACGATGGACGAACTCACCGCGCTCGGCGGTGTCGGGCGCAAGACCGCAAACGTGGTGCTAGGAAACGCCTTCAACCTCAACGTCGGCGTGGTCGTGGACACCCACGTCGGGCGACTCTCGAACCGGCTCGGGCTGACGAAGCAAACGTCGGCGGAGAAGGTGGAACTCGATTTGCAGAACCTCGTGCCGCAGGAGCAATGGTGCCTGTTCAGCCATCTGCTGATCTGGCACGGACGACGGCGGTGCTTCGCGCGCTCACCGCAGTGTGATGAGTGCGAAATAAGCGAGTGGTGCCCGAGGCAGGGCGTCGAGCAACGTGCCGCCAGCGTCCCGCTGGCGAAACCAAAACGGAACGC
>JAYVQC010000284.1:0-13173 GCA_043757045.1 Akkermansia sp.
TATTCACACTTGGGCCGGGCGGCTGGAAGCCGGCCCTCACTGGCAGGCAAGGATGCCCGCCGCCACCGCCGCAGACAACTGTGCCAAGATGCACCCAGCCCGGGGGAAAACAAAACGGCCCGCCGGAACAACACCAGCGGGCCGCAGTCAGTGGCACTTAAAGTCAACGCGGGAAATTCAAGGCACGGTGCTTTTGAGCACGAGGTCGTCGACGGCGTTCCGCACGCTCATGGTGCGGAAGGCGAGCGGCGAGGGCGCGGCGTAGGGCAGGAACCCGACATTGATGCGCCCGGCGAAGTCGGCGGCGTAGGTGCCGACCAGGCTGTCATTGACGTGAAATTTCAACTGCGGGCTTTGTCCGGCTGCGAACAGACGGAACTGCACGCCGCCCTTCTGCACCGCGACCACGAGGCAGCCGACCGCGGCGGCGTCCACGCCCGTGCTTTGGAAAACGCTGGTGAGTTCAAACTGCAAGGCTGGCGCGGCGTGGAGGTCAACGGTGAGCACCACTTCGCCATTCGTGTTCGCGACGGCGAGCGTGCGGACTTCCGTGAGCGGGGCGAGCGGTTCAGCGAGCACGCGCTTCGGCGCGGTGCGTCGAATCTTGTCCTTCGCCTGCACGCGCTGCTGCATGACCGTGGCGCGGCCGGCGGCGGTGGTCGTGAAATCCGCCACGGCGAAAAAATTGGTGTCGTCGCCGGTGGTGGCGAGCAGTTGGTAAGGCGTGCCGGGATCCAGATTCGCGAGGGTCACGCGCAGCCGCTGGATGTGGCTGGCCCCTTTTTGTTTCACGAGCACCTGCGCGTGGCCGCGCGCGTCGGCGTCGGGACCGGCGGCGGTGAAATCTTCCTCCACGAGATAGCGCAGGGAATTGGCGGGTGCCGCGCCGGCCAGCCACACGCTGGCGAGCAGCACGCCGAACGCGCAGAGAGTTTTGCTTCGGATGATCATAGCTGTCGCAATTTAGCAGCGGGGGTGCCATTGGACCCGCGGTGATGAATTCCGGGCCAACGCCCGTGAATAGTGGGGAAAACCGGCGGTTCAGCAGAGTGGACGGGACACTTGAGACAGACGGTGTTCCGAAGAAAGACAGTGCCAGACCGGGCTCAGGACGGGGGACGCGCTCACGGTCTTGGCCCGAGATTCACAAAATAAATGATCACCGCCGCCGCCGCCGAGACCAGGACGCCAATCACCACCGAGTACCAAAATAACACTTTCCGCTTCTGGCGGTTGGCGCGGGTCATGCCGGGCAGGAGATAATACAGCCCGTGTTTTTTTTCTTTGCGACCGAACATCGTTGCGTTTGTGAGTAAGCCACCCAGGAAGCAGTGATCGTGCTGCGAGGGACGCGCAAGGCAATCACGCGCGGGCCGTTCGTGCAAGCTACAGTTGCGAGCTTTCGGGAAACAAATCTTGCCACCACGGAAGCACTCCGTTTCATTACGCCCCGCCAGGGCCCATGGAATGCAGACTTACGAACCCCGCCAGGGCCGGAAGGCAGCAACGGTAGTTTGCTCGGCATCCGCCGTGGTCACCCTGGCATCCCGTCCCATTTAGAATTGAGAAGCCGGAGGTTAATCACCCACTGCGCCTCCGCATTTTTCGTTTTTTATTTTTCGTTTTGCCTTCACAGTCGGCGCGTGTCTTACCAAGTCATCGCGCGCAAGTATCGCCCGCAGCGTTTCGCGGACGTGGTCGGCCAGGAGCACGTCACCCAGACGCTCAGCCACGCCATCGAAGCGGGCCGCATTGCGCACGCCTATCTCTTTTGCGGGCCGCGCGGCACCGGCAAGACGACGGTCGCACGCATCTTCGCCAAGTGCCTGAATGCCACCGGCGGGCCGAAAGTGGATTTCCCGGAAGACGACCCCAAGCCTATTGAGATCGCCGAGGGTCGCTCGCTCGACGTGCTGGAAATTGATGGCGCGAGCAACCGCGGCATCGAAGAAATCCGTGAGCTGCGCGAGACGGTGAAATACGCGCCCGCCTCCTCGACTTACAAAATCTACATCATCGACGAAGTCCACATGCTGACGAAGGAGGCGTTCAACGCGCTCCTCAAGACACTCGAAGAGCCGCCCGCGCATGTGAAGTTCATGTTCGCGACGACCGAGCCGGAGAAGGTGCTGCCCACGATTCTCTCGCGCTGCCAGCGGTTCGATCTCCGCCGCATTCCCATCAAGCTCATCGTCAATCACCTCCGCGAAATCGCCGGCAAAGAGGGCGTGACCATTGACGAGCCGGCGCTCCACGCCATTGCGCGCGGCGCGGACGGCGGCATGCGCGATGCGGAGAGCGCGCTCGACCAGCTCATCAGCTTTTGCGGCACCGCCATTGTCGAGCCGGACGTGCTCTCGATGTTCGGCCTCACCTCGCAGGCGCAACTGCTCTCGCTCGCGGAAGGTTTGCTCAAAGGCGACGTGCCGCTGGTGCTCGGCGAACTCAACGAACTGGCGCGGCACGGCAAAGATTTGGGCAAGTTCCTCGGCGACCTGCTGCAACACCTGCGCAACCTGCTGGTCTTCCAAATTTCCAAAGGCGACACGCGACTGCTCGAAGTCTCCGAAGCCGAAGCGGCCACGCTCGCGACGCAGGCCGCGCTGGTCAGCACCGAGGGATTGACGCGCGTGATGGAGACGCTGACGCAGACCGAAAGCAACTTGCGCGATGCCGCGTCGAAGAAAATTTTCATCGAGATTTCGCTGATCAAGGCGATGGAAGCGCGCCATGCGGTGAGCCTGGATGCGGTGTTGAAGCGGTTGAATGAACTGCGCGGGGATGCTGGCTCGGCTTCAACCTCGGCATCTCCATCTGCGTCCACCCGCGCACCCGTCGCGATGGCCGCACCGGCTCCGCGACCGGTCGCCGTCCCAGCGCCGGTGCGTCCGGCGCAAACGACCCTTGCGCCTGCGCCTGCGCTCGCGTCCCCCGGCGACTTTGATCTCGCGGCCCTGTGGCCGAACCTGATCGACGCGATTGGCCGGGCCAGTCCGTTTGCCCGCAGCTACTTCATCGAGGCGCATCCGGTGTCGTTCGTGAAAAATGTTTTCACCATCGGCTTCGATCCCGAGTTCGCCGACCACATCGGCATGGTGGACAACGCGAAGAACCACGCGCTCATTGCGACAAAACTGGCGGAACTCGGCATTCACGGCGCGCAGGTGAAAATCGTGAAAGCGGAGCGGCCCGCGCAGGATTTTGCCGCCGCCGCGACGGCAACGGCACCGGAGCCAGTGGCGGCTCCCGTTCCTGCCGCTCCCGTCCCCAACTTTGCCGCCGCGCCGCCGCCGAGCAAACCCGCCGCGCCCGCGCCGGCACCGAAGCCCGTGCAGCTTGATCACGCTGAATTCAAAAACGATCCCTTGATCAAAAAGGCCTTGGAGATTTTCAAAGGCACCATCGTGGACGTGCGCGGCTGAACTTTTAACCCTGCAACTCTTAAACCCTTCAACTCAATCACATGTCGAGCATTGGAAAATTAATGAAACAGGCTGCGCGGATGCAGCAGCAGATGGAACAAACGCAATCGTCGCTGGCCGCGCAAACGGTCGAGGCCACCAGCGGCGGCGGCGCGGTCCGAGTCATCGCGCGCTGTGACGGCACACTGGCCTCGATCAAAATTGATCCCGCCGCCGTGAATCCCGCCGACGCGCAACTGCTGGAGGACATGATCGTGACCGCCGTGAACCAGGCGCTCACCCAGGCCAAGGACATTTCCAACGCCGAGATGGGCAAGATCACGCAGGGGCTGAACCTGCCGGGGATGTGAACCGTTTCCCTGTAGCGGCGTCTCGTCAGAGCGCCGCCATAATTGTTTTGATTGGCGGCGCTCTCACGAGACGCCGCTCCAAGTTCTGAGCGTGCTTCCCGAACCCATCACCGCCCTCATCGCCGCACTCGGCAAACTGCCCGGCGTCGGGCCGCGTTCTGCCGAGCGCATGGCCTTGCATCTCGTGCAGGCGGAGGAGCCGGGCGTGCGGCTGCTCGCGCAGACCATTCTCACCGCGCGCGAACGCATCCGGCTCTGCACGATTTGCGGCGCGCTCACGGAGGCGGACCCGTGCGCCATCTGCGGCGACGCGCGGCGCGATGCTTCGCTCATCTGCGTGGTCGAGCGGCCCACGGACATTCTGAGCGTCGAGAAGGCGAATTTCTTTCGCGGCAAATATCATGTGCTCGGCGGAAAAATTTCTCCGCTCAACGGCGTCGGCCCCGAAGACCTGCGCATCAGCCAGCTTGAAGCACGGTTCAAAACCGAGCCGATTCGCGAAGTCGTGCTCGCCCTGCCCACCGACGTGGAAGGCGATGCCACCAGCTACTATCTCGCGAAACAGCTCGGCGCACGCGGCGTGAAAGTGACGCGCATCGCCCACGGGCTTCCGGCTGGCAGCGGCCTCGATTTTGCCGACGACCTCACGCTCACCCGCGCGCTCGAAGGCCGGAGGGAGATGACTTGAATCCAAACGCCGAGGGTAGCACGGGCTACCAGCCCGTCCCGCCCGGCTACCAGCCGGGCGGAAGATCGGGGGAACAGGTTGGAACAAGCGGCCCCCAAACCGACCAACGTCCTCTCCCGTTCCGCGCGGCTGGTAGCCGCGCGGCACAGGCTGGTAGCCTGTGCCACCCAAACGCAAGCCGTCTCACATGAGCGCGAAAGTCGTCGTCTTCGATCTCGGCAAGGTGCTGGTGGATTTCGACTACGGAATCGCCGCGCGCCGGCTGGCGGAGAATTCCACCGCGAGTGCCGATGAAGTTCGCGCCATCATCGATCAAACGCCGCTCCTGTTCCGCTACGAAGGCGGGCAGATGACCACGCAGGAATTTTTCAGCGAGGTGAAGACGCGCATCGGCTTTCGCGGCGGCTTCGAGGAGTTCGCCGCGCCCTTCGGCGACATCTTCACCGAGCTACCCGATATGATTGCCCTGCACGCGGAGCTGCGCGCGCGGGGCGTGCCGACATTCATCTTGTCGAACACCAACGACATCGCCATCACCCACATCCGCCGCCGCTTTCCGTTCTTCGCGAATTTCGACGGCTACGTCCTCTCCTACGAATGCGCCGCGCTCAAGCCGCACGCGCGCATCTACGAAATCACCGAGCAACGCACCGGCTGCCGTGGTGCGGAAATCCTCTTTCTCGACGACAAGCCGGAAAATGTGGAAGCCGCCGCCGCGCGCGGCTGGCAGACGATTTGCCATACGACGGCGGAAGAGAGCCGACGGGTCCTCTGTAGCGGCGTCTCGTAAGAGCGCCGCCAAACAAAATAATTATGGCGGCGCTCTCACGAGACGCCGCTACAATCAGGCGCATGGAAGACATGCACCACCTTCCGCGTTTGCCGCGTCCCTACTATCAGGCGTTCGCCGTGGTGCATTGGGTCATCACTCTGGAACGCCGCGCCACCGGCTGGCTCGACGCCTCGTTTCACGCCTTCTTCCGAGAACTCTTGCTGCACGCCGCCGCGCGCGAAGGGCTGTTTTGCCCGGCCTATGTGCTGATGCGGGATCATGCCCACGTCCTGTGGATGGGGACGAAACTTTCCACGGACCAAATCAACGCCATGCGCTTCCTGAGAAAGTATTTGCAGATTGAACTGCGGCGCCGGAATCCCGCTTTCGATTTGCAGAAGCAGTCGCATGACACCGTGCTGCGCGAGCAGGAGCGCACGCACGGGGCTTTTTCCGCGACGTGTTTCTATGTCCTGAACAATCCCGTGCGCGTGAACTTGGTCGGCGAGGTGAAGCAATGGACCTATTTGGGCGCGATGGTTCCGGGCTATCCTGATCTGCATCCGTTGGACGAGGATTTCTGGCCGCTGTTTTGGAAGCTCTATCACGCCCAACGCGAGCCAGGAAACCCGCCGAAGCTGCCGCCCTTCTGATTCCTGTAGCGGCGTCTCGTCAGAGCGCCGCTGATCAAAAAATTATGGTGCCCCTTCCAGCGATATGGCGGCGCTCTCACGAGACGCCGCTACAGGCGAGAATCCCGGCCTGCTGTTTTGGAGGCTCTATCACGCCCAGCGCGAGCCAGGAAAACCCACCCAAGCTGCCGCCCTTCTGATTACTGTAGCGGCGTCTCGTCAGAGCGCCGTTGATCAAAAAATCATGGCCCCTACCAGCGATATGGCGGCGCTCTCACGAGACGCCGCTACAGGGGAGAATCCTGGCTTGTTTTTCGGCGGGATTTGTCGCCCACTCTCGGCCATGAAACTCCGCCGGGTGCCCCTTGCTGGTTTTGCGCTCCTGATGTTCGCCGCCGGTCTGGCCGAAATTTGGGCGGCCGCACCGGTGGTTTCCAATGTGCGCTCGGGGCAGCGGGCCGGGACGCAACTGGTGGACATTGATTACGACCTGACTGACTCGGACAGCGCTACCTTGGCGGTGACGGTGGCGGTGTCCACAAATGGCGGGGCGGCTTACAATTTCCCCGCCACAAGTTTTAGCGGCGCGCTGGGCAACGGGGTTGTTCCCGGCACGGGCAAAAGGATTACATGGAACGCCGGGCAGGACTGGCCGAACAAGGTCTCCGCCAACGTCCGGTTCCGGGTGACGGCGGACGACGCCACCGCGCCTGTCGGCATGGCGCTCATTCCCGCCGGGGCGTTCACGATGGGCAGCGATGAGCACCCGGGTTACGGTGAGCAGCCCACGCACTCCGTTTATGTCTCCGCGTTCTACATGGACAGGTATGAGGTATCGAAGGCGTTGTGGGACGAGGTTTACCAGTGGGCGGTTACGCGCGGCTACAGTTTCGACTTCGCGAACAGCGGGGAGGGGAAGGCTGCGAATCATCCGGCGCATACGATGACCTGGTATGACTGTGTGAAGTGGTGCAATGCACGCAGCGAGAAGGAAGGGCGGGTGCCGGCGTATTACACAAGTACGGCGCTGACGGGGGTGTATCGGAGCGGGCTGGTGAACGTGGAGAATGGGAATGGCTGGGTGAAGTGGAACACGGGGTATCGGTTGCCGACGGAGGCGGAGTGGGAGAAGGCGGCGCGGGGCGGTTTGAGCGGGCGGCGGTTTCCGTGGGGTGACACCATCACGCACGCACAGGCGAACTACTACAGTTCATCCAGCTACGCCTACGACATCAGCCCGACTCGGACTTACCACCCGTCATATGCCACCGGCGCATGGCCCTACACGAGTCCGGTGGATTTTTTTGCGGCGAATGCGTATGGCTTGCACGACATGGCTGGGAATGTGTCGGAGTGGTGTTGGGATTGGTATAGCAGCGCCTTCTACAGCTCCTCGCCAGGGACGGATCCGCGTGGCCCTGCTACCGGCTCACGCCGCGTGAATCGGGGCGGCGGTTGGAACGACTACGCGATCTACTGCCGGACGGCGTACCGCTACAGCCTCTACCCGTCGGACAGGCCCAACAACATCGGTTTCCGCTCCGTCCTCCCCCCAAGTCAGCCATGAGCAGGGAGCGGAATGGAGCCGGAGGGCCAGACGGAGCGAGGGACGAGCGGAGATTGACCGCTGAGCGGATGTGAAAAATGAAAGACGCGAGGCATTGAAGAAAGAGAAGCTCGCGCAGCGATAGCATCCTCTCTGACCACGATTTTTTATGAAACCGAAAAATTTACTGCGGCGCAGACGATGGGTCCTGCGGCTGTCCTTGGGCTTCGCCGTCGGGTTCATCTCGCTGGGTCCGAGGGCTGAAGCCGCCACGTCCTCCGCCGACTCGAACCAGACGATGGTGGATACCACCGGCAACAGCCTGCGCTCGATTGGTGGTCGCGTGCTGGCGGCGGCTGGCCGCGCGCCTTTGAGCGGCGCGTCCGTGTCGATGGCAGGGCAGAACACCACAACCACGGCCTCAGGACAGTTCAGCTTTGCGAACATGTCGTTGAACGGCGGCAACACGCTCACGGTGAGCAAGAGCGGTTACGCCACGCACAGCGGCACAGTCCCCGCGCCCGCCGGGGCGACGGCGGTGACGATGCCGGATGTATTGCTCCAAGTAGCTGCGGCCAACCAGCCGGTGGTGACCCAGTTGGAACCTCTACTCAAAGGTCTTTTCCTGTCCGGCGTGACGTTGGACAACACGTTCACCGTCTCTGTGAACTGGAATGGGGTGCCGCCCGGTCATGTGGTTTTGCGCGTGAATGATGTCGTGGCGACGGACTTGACGGGCAGCGGCCCGGAATACACGGCCCGACTGAACATGGGCAACAGCCCGTTTCGACCGGGGTTCTCGGCATCCGCCAACCGGGTCACGGCGCAGGCGTTTGGCAGCGGCGGCCAAGCGTCCGCACCAGTGAGTGTGTCGGTGGGCATTTTGCCGTTGCCTGATCCGATCAAACAACTCGCGGGACAAAACTTTCCATTCACCACGTATCTCGACGGGCATGTGGGTTTAGACTTCGACCTGCCGCATCCGCCATTGGAAGCAGTCCTGACCCTGCCGGTGCTTGGTCGGTTCGGATTTGAAATGGCCTTCAACGGCAGCGTGGACTACACGGTGACCGACGGAGACTGGGAAGCGGCATTGGGCTTTGGTGCGGAAGGAGATCGGGGGAAAAGAGGAAGCCGTCCAAACATTTTGGGCCTGACCCGCGAGCCGAGGATGAAGCTGTATGTCGGCAACAAGGAAATCTCCGGGAAGATTCAAGCCGGGGCGCGGGGGACGGCGACCTTCCAAAACGGATTTACCTTTGATGAGATTTTTGGCCACGGGGAGATTGAGGCCAAATTTGAACTTGGTCGGGTTGGAGTGCTGGACTTGGTGCCCGGCCTTTCCACCGCTTCGAGTTGGGTCCCCGGCGCGAGCGAGATTACCAAAGGAATCTCCGTCATCATCTATGTGATTCCAGGCATCGAAGGGGACATAACCTTCGCGACGAAGCCGGAATTCAGGTTCAAGGAGTTTGAACTGACCGGCAAGGTGGGCTTGGAAGCCGCCTACGAGCCGAGTCTGACGGATAACTTCGAGTTGCGGGTGTATGTGGGCGGCGAGCCGAGCGCCACGTTCGGTTATCCTGGAGATTTGTTTCGCAAGGTGCGTTTCAGGGCTTATGCGGGCGCGGAGTTCAAGGCCTGGGTGTTCAAGTTTGGTCCGGTTGAATACGTGTTCGTTGATGTGTCACATCCAGCGGCACGGGCATTGTTGAAAACAGACAGCAAGACCGGGGTGGCCGCTCTGCGCGTGAGATCCACACATGGAGACGGCGCGCAAACAGTGGGGCGCGACTACCTCGCGGCTGGCACGGAACAGTTCATGGCTGGTTCCTCGACGCGAAACACCCTCGCCGTCGGAGAGGCTTCCGCGCTTGATAGCTTTCGGCTGTTGGGCGAGCAGCCCGTTCAAGGCTCGGTCATGGTGGATAGCAGCGTTGGGGCGGTTCCGAAGGCTGGCAAAGGTGGCAATGTCCTGAAGTCGCTGGCCTCGCAAGCTGATCTCACGCTGGTGCAAAATGCTTTTCCCTCCTCGTCACCAGCAATGGCTGCGCGGGGCAGCGAACTGATGCTGCTTTACGTCGCGGACAACGGCGCATCGAACGCGTTGCAGTTCACGGACCTCAAGTGGACGCGCTGGGACGGGACGAACTGGAGCGTGCCGGCCATTCTCCACACGAACACGCAGGCGGAGTTCAATCCGCAAGTGGCCTACGATGGCAACGGCGACGTCATCGCGGTGTGGGAACGCGTGGCGGATGCGAACTTCAACCAGACCAACCTCGCCGCGATGGCCGCGCAGATGGAAATCGTGTGGTCGAAGTGGAGCCGGGCCAGCGGTGCGTGGTCAACGCCCGCGCCGCTCACCGCCAACGGATATTTAGATCACGCTCCGCTGGTGTGCGGGCCGATGAGCGATGGCTCGGTGCTCGCGACGTGGACGGTGAACACGGCGAACTTGCTTATGGGCACGAATGGCGCGGGCAGTCAGGTGCGATGGGCGCAGTGGAGTCCAGCGGGTCAAACGTGGTCTGCGCCTCAAACTCTTCTGGCGGATTTGCCGTATCGGCTCTCGCAGTCGCTGGCCGGGGCGGGCAATCGCGCGTTTTATTCGTGGACGCGTGACTTGGACGGCACGCTGACGAACGCGGCCGACCAGCAGTTGTTTTATTGCCAGTGGTCGAACGGCGTGTGGAGTGCGGCCACGCAGTTCACGACGAACACCTTGGGCAATCGCAACGCCCGGTTGGCGGTGTCCACGAATGGGCAGTCTTATCTGGTCTGGCAGCAGGGCACGAACCTGGTGTTGAGCAGGAATTTTTCGGCGAACGCCACGCTGGCGCGGGCTGATTCCCAAACGGCAGGCTTCGCTGATTACGCGATGACGATTGGGCCGGCGGGAAACCTGGTGCTGCTCTGGCAAGAGATGAGCGTGAACGGTTCGGACGCGCATTACGCGGTCTTTGACCCGGCGTCGGACACTTGGGGCAAGGATGATTTGCTGTGCAGCGATGCACCGCTGGAACGATCATTCGCCCCGGTGTGGGACAGCGCGGGCAATCTCACCGTGGCCTACAACAAAGTGCAGATGCTGATCACGAACCTGACGGTCACGCTCGAAGGCGGCGGCACGGTCACGGTTTCGAACGTGCCGCAGTCGGGCCGAGTGGATTTGGTGGTGACGAAGCGGGCGCTGGTGAAAGACCTCGCGTTGCGGCCGGGCGATTTCACGGTGCAAGGCGTCAACTATCTGCCCGGCGATCCGCTCACGCTCACGGCACTGGTGCGAAATCCGGGCAACGTGGCCGTGAGCAATCTGATGGTGGCGTTCTGGAACGGCAGCCCGACCAATGGCGGAACGCTCATCACGAATGTTGCGTTGCCCGGCTGGTTGGAAGGTGCTGCGACGAACACGGTCAAGGCGCTGTGGGTGGTGCCGGAGCCAGGGACGAATCATGTGCTCTACGCGGTGGCCGACCCGGCGGGTGCGGTGACGGAGTTCAACGAAGCGAACAACGTGCAGTCCGTGAGCATTGGGGGCGTGGACTTGGCCGTGTCTTTGTTGAACTACACGGTGGAGACGAACGGCGCGGTGCGAGTGATCGCGCAAGTGCAAAACCTCGGCGCGCCCACGGCAGGGACGAACGTCTTGGCGATTCGCCGCGCAGCTTCGACGAACGCGCCGCTCATCACCGTCGCAGTGCCGAGCCTGGAGCCGGGGCGGCTGGCGCAGTTGGCGTTGGACTTGCCGCCCGGCACGCAATCCGAAGGTGAGTCGGTGTACACCCTGCGCGCTGACGAAGGCAGCGCAACCAGTGATGTCGATACGAACAACAACACCTCAACCTTCGCCGTGAATTTGTGGCTGGACTCGGACGGCGACGGAATGCCGGACGGCTGGGAGTTGGCGAATGGGTTGAACCGGGATAACGCGGCCGATGCGGAACTGGACGCCGATGGCGATGGGGTGAGCAATCTGACGGAGTATCGCGCGGGAACAAACCCGAACAGCGCGCTGTCGTATCTACGCATTCAATCCATTACGGCCGGCGGAACGAACGGCGTGCAGATCATTTGGGGATCGGTCTCGAACAAGCTCTATGCGATTCAGCGGGCGGGCGCGCTGGTGGCGGGTGGCGCGTTGTTCACCAATTTGGCGGAGCATCTTTTGTCCACGCCTCCACAGAATAGTTTTCTGGATGCGGCTGCGACCAACGGGCAGTTCTTTTATCGGCTGAAGGTGGAGTAGCGGCGTAGGAAGCTGCTGTATTCAACCCGAATTCCGAATTGGCGGCGGCGTAGCCGCCGGGGTAGCACAGGCAACCTGCCTGTGCCGCGCGGCTACCAGCCGTGCGGAACGGAGAAGGATGTGGAAAAGTTTCGGGCGTTCCGTTCCAAACCAAGCTCCCTCCCATTCCGCCTGGCTGGTAGCCGGGCGGGACGGGCTGGTAGCCCGTTCCACCCGTGCCGATTTCGGAGTTCGGGTTCAAACAGAGGTTGGCGGCGCTCTTACGAGACGCCGCTACAGGAGTTTGGCCGAGGAGAGCAGCGGCAGGGCGTGACGGTCGTCGTCGAAGTTGAGGAGACGTTCGGAGAGATCGTTGAGGGCGCGACGCGCGGTGCGGAAGCGTTCGGAGAGCGTGTCGAAGACTTTGGCGAGATCGTAGCGCGCGGCCAGGCGGTGATCGCTGGCGACGCGAAAGCTGGACTGGCCCACACCTTCGAAATAGCTCAGATCAGGAAAGCCGCGCCGCTCGGCGCGCACGCGGATGCGGTCCGGGAATACACCCGTGATGAAGAGCGCGTGGCTGCCCATGTGCGCGCGCAGCTCGAAGCGGTTCCGGTCATCCGCCTGGCGCAGCGCCAGCAGCATCTCGAAGAAATAGTTGAGGGGCGCGGACTCGCCCGGCGCGCGGCATTCGGTGCGTTCGATGTTCGAGTACTCGGCGAGAATTTCCGCGACGTAATCAGCCACCATGCGGTCTTCGATGCCTGCGCGGCGGAACACGTTGCGCACGAGAATGTAGAAATAAAAGTGCGACGAGATGGTGAGACAACCGCGATTTTCCAGCAGCGCGTGGAACAACTCATCGTCGTCCAGAATCGAATCGCGCGTGTCGGGGTCGGCGAGAAGTTTCGTGAGGCAGTCGGCGTCGCCGGTCTGGCGACTGAGATTGGCGAGGATGAAATCCACATCCGCCGCCGTGAACTGAATCCGACAATTCGGTTGAATTACCTTCATACGTTCTGAGCTACCTATCGGCTGTTCGCGGAGCAATTCAAGTTCCACGGCGAAAGTCCTCCTGCGCGGCACTGGCTTTTCATCCCGGCGTGTTAGAGCTTTCGCACGTTGTTCACGAATGCACACGCCTACTGATCTCACTGTCATCGAATGCCGCTCACAGGCGCAGGCCCTGGACTGGAGCCTCGTGCTCGTCAGTCAGGGCATTGAGAATGTCATCACGCGGCGCGAGGAGGATGACGCGTGGCGGCTGGAGATCGCGGAGGCGGATTTCGTGCGCGCGACGGAATCGCTCGCGCTTTACGAACGTGAGAACCGGAGGCCGTGGCGGCGTGAAGTGAAATGGACGGGGCTGTTTTTCGACGTGCGGGGAGCGCTGTGGTTTGTCGCGCTGATCTTGTTTCATTTTTCGGCCGAAGTGGTGCGGAAAAATTTTCATCTGCCGGGTGCGGTGGATCGGGGCGCAGTGTTGCACGGGGAATGGTGGCGCGTGTTCACCGCCGTCACGTTGCACGCGGATG
>JAYVQC010000285.1:0-3314 GCA_043757045.1 Akkermansia sp.
AAACATGAAAAGGTATTTGAGTTCCACGCTGGTCTTGGCGGCAAGTCTGGCCCTGGCCTGCGGGGCTGCGGCAGCGGAGCCGTGGCCGATGGCCTCCAATCTGTTGCAGCGCGTGATGGCACGGGCGCAGTCCGTCGCGCGCGCGGGGGAAACGAATCATTACGCCTGCGACAAGCATTCGGTGACGGAGGAACTCGACGAGGACGAGCGCGTCACCAAGTCCACGGAGAAACTTTACCGCGTGGATCTGATCGGCGGGCTGCCGTTTCCGCGCCTGGTGAAAATTCAGGGGCGGGAATTGAGCGCGAAGGAACTGGAGAAGGAGAACCAGCGGGAGACGGCATTTCGTCAGCGGGTGACACGCGTGGATCTGGGCAAAAAGGCGAAGCGCAAAGAGGGTCTCGCCACGCCGGAGTTGATCGAGCGTTTTGATTTTCGCGTGACCGGGCGCGAGCTGATGGAAGGGCGTGCGACGCTGATGATGACATTCATGCCGCGCCCGAACGCGCCGGACAAAACAATGGAGGACAAAATTTTCCAGAAAGTCTTCGGCACGGTCTGGGTGGACGAGCAGGAGGCCGAAGTGACGAAGCTGGACGCGAGCGTGCGCGGGCCGGTGCCGCTGGGCTGGTTTGGCGCGGTGGGCTCTTTGCACAAGTTCCAAGCCACGCTGGAGCGCAGCCGGATGCCGGACGGCGTGTGGGTGAACCGAAAAAGCTCCTTCTGGATCGTGGCGCGGAAACTCCTGAGCACCATGCGGACGCGGACCACGGAGGAATCCAGCCATTTCAGAAAAGAGCAAAAAACTGAAACGCTGAAACCCTGAAATCCTGCCTCGAAGCCAAGGATGATGGATCTCGCCTGCGACATCCACGGGAGAAAAGAGAAAGGCCGGACAACAGGTCCGGCCTTTTCACACACACCGCGCTCTGAGAACTAAAGCGCAGTAACAACGGGGATAGACTACCGTAGTTCCCCGAGTCGAAAAGTCACCAGAACTAGGGACACGCTGGGGACTCAGATTTTGCCGACGGGTGAAAAATCGGTCCGTTCTCCCCTGCCCTACGCCTCGATCCCGTAGCCCTTGATCTTGTTATAGAGCGTCTGGCGACCGATGCCGAGGCGCTTGGCGGTTTCGAGTTTGTTGCCGCGCGTGTCTTTCAGCATCTGCACGATGGTGTTGCGCTCCATCGCTTCCATGAGCGTCAGGTTGCTGGTCGCGGCCTGCGAGGCGGGCGTCTCGATGTTTTGAATCGCCAAGTCGCCTTCCTCGATCACTTTGCCTTCGGCCATGAGCACGGCGCGCTGCACTTCGTTTTGCAACTGGCGCACGTTGCCCGGCCAGTCGTAGCGGTGAATCATCTCGGCGGCGTCCGGCGAGAAGCCGGCGATGACGCGGTTGGCCTGCGCGGCGAAGCGTTTCAGAAACGCGCTGGCCAGCGGCACAATGTCTTCGCGGCGGTCGCGCAGCGGCGGGAGAAAAACGGAGATGGCGCTGATGCGGTAGAACAAATCCTCGCGCAACTTGCCGTCCTTGATCGCCTCCTGCGGCACACGGTTGGTGGCGGCGATGACGCGGCAATCAATCTTGTAACTGTTCTTGCCGCCGACGGGGCGCACTTCTTTTTCCTGGAGCACCCGGAGCAGCTTGCTCTGCGTATCAATGGGCATTTCGGAAAGCTCATCCAGCATCAGCGTGCCGCCCTCGGCCTGACGGAAGAGACCGTCGCGGTCCGCCTGTGCGCCGGTGAACGCGCCCTTCGTCGAGCCGAAGAGTTCGCTCTCGATCAATTCACGCGGCAGCGCGGCGCAGTTGACCTTGATGTTCGGCCCTTGTTTGCGCGGGCTGAGCAAATGAATCAGGTCCGCGATGACTTCCTTGCCCGTGCCGCTCTCGCCGGTGATGAGAATGGAAACATCGCTCGGCGCGACGCGCTCGATGGTGCGGACGATGTTCTTCATGGCGGCGCTCTGGAAGACAGGTGCCGCCCCGCCGGTCATGGTCGAGATCGCACGACGCAGTGCGCTGTTCTCGTCGTTCATCTGCTTGTGCTCCAAGGCCCGTTCGACCTGGAGTTTGAGCGTGGGTCCATCAATCGGCTTCTGCTGAAAATAGTATGCGCCGCGCTTGGTGGCTTCCACGGCGGCATCAATGGTTCCGTGGCCGGTCAGCACGATGACCACCGCCTCCGGCCAATTTTTCTTCATCTGCGGGAGCAGCGCGAGTCCGTCGGCGTCGGGAAGTTTCAAGTCGAGCAGCACCACGTCGGGCTGCGGGCCGCCGTAAAACGATTTCAGCGCCGCGCCGTCGGCGACCTCGGTCACTTCGTAGCCGATGCCTTCGAGATAGGTTTTGACGAATTCGCGGATGACGGCTTCGTCGTCCACGATCATGACTTTTGGCTTCATACTTTTTTGCGCTTTCCAGCGCAGGCGCGAACCAAGGCCTGGAACAATCTCAAGTGCTGCTCATGCCGTGCGAACAGGCGCTCGGGATGAAACTGCACCGCCAGAAAATACGGCAGAGACTTCGCGGCCTCCGCTTTCAACTCGATGGCCTCGATCACGCCATCATAGCTGCGGGCCGTCACTACAAACGGCTCCGCCAGCTTGTCTATGGCTTGATGATGCGAACTGTTCACCCCCAGCGTCTGATTGCGCGCGATACTGGCGATCAGCGAATCGCGCGTCAATTCCGCATCATGCACGAGGTCGTTCTTGCGGTCGCTGCGGCGGTGCTCGATGGCGCCCGGAATTTGTATGGGAATATCCACGATGAGCGTGCCGCCGAAGGCAACGTTCAGCAGTTGCATGCCGCGGCAGATGCCGAAGAGCGGCTTACGCTGGCGGAAGACTTCTTCCACCACCATCAGCTCAAACAAATCCCGATCCGGCTCCGGCTCAGAGACAGTTTTGCGGAGCTTGGGCGAAAGTTTTTTCGTGTAGAGGCTGGGCTGCAAATCATCGCCGCCCGTGAGCAGAACCCCGTCGCAGCGCGCCACTGCTTCCGCGACCAGCGAGCGCGCCGGGAGCGCAGGCATGATCCAAGGCAGCCCGCCGCCCGCCGCGATGGCGAGGCTGTATTGGTTCGAGAGGCTGACGGCGTTGTCTTCGAACTCGACGCCGCGCTTCGTGGTGCTGGGGGTGATGAGTATGAGCGGGGGCTTCATCGGGTGGTGGTTGAAAGTTGAAGGTTGAAGGTTGAAAGTTGGCTCACCAGCAAATGTAGTGGGGCAGCCGTCCCGGCTGCCGCGCGTCCTTTGGCCGTCTCGGCTGAAGAACCACCAGCCCAGAGGACCAGTGGACTGGTGGCA
>JAYVQC010000286.1:0-13001 GCA_043757045.1 Akkermansia sp.
CTTCATGTTCCCGAGCATCAAGTCCGTCCTCAGCAACCTCGGCAAATGGAAGAAGCACAACGAACCCGGCCACATCATCCTCGGCGGCTTCGACGGCGACGCCACCGCGTATCAGCTCATGGCCGAGGGCTACGTGGACGCGACCGGCGTGCAGGATGTCTATTGGGAAGCCGAGCAGGCCATTCAGGTCATCCTCGACGCAAAGGCCGGTAAGTCCGCGCCGCCGCGCATCGACGACAAGGGTTTCGCCATCACCCAGGCGAACTTGAAGGAGCTGGAGCCGCGCATGTGGGGCGCGGTGGTGGCGAAGAAAAAGAAGTGAATCCAATTGTGGAGACTGCTCTTGTCCGAGAATCCCAAAGGGATTCCGCCCTCCAGCCCAGGGTTGGCGCGCAGCGACTACCCTGGGTAACCGGCCACATCACGACACAACCCCAACGGGGTTGCGTCCACCGTTGAGAGGAACCCAATGCCCCAATCCCTCTCTGCCGTTTACATCCACCTGGTCTTCTCCACGAAAGATCGCCGCCCGTTCCTGCGCGCCACCGCTCTTCGCGCATCACTGCACGCCTATCTCGGCGAAATCTCCAACCGACTCGATTGCCCGCCTGTCATCGCCGGTGGCGTGGAGGATCACGTTCATCTGCTCGCGCGCTTTGGTCGCACCATCACCCAAGCCGAGTGGGTCAAAGAGTTAAAGCGCGTGTCGAATCAATGGCTGAAGGAACAAGATGCGGCATTGGCTGACTTCGAATGGCAGGCCGGTTACGGAGCCTTCTCGGTCAGCCAATCGAATCTGGAACGGGTGAGGAACTACATCGCGAAGCAGGAGGAACATCACCGGACGATGACTTTCCAGGATGAGTTGCGCAAACTGCTCCGGAAACACGCGATGGACTGGGATGAACGCTATGTGTGGGACTGAGGCGCAACCCCGTTGGGGTTGGGGATTGCATTGGTCCGCTTTTCCCAGGGTAGCGCGTGACGCGCAACCCTGGGCTGGAGGGCGGAACGCCGTTGGCGTTCACTTGTATTCTGAAAGGCTTCTCCCTTGACCACCGCCGCCACAACCAGCCGCGAACCTCGAACCACGAACAAACTCGTTGGCTCCGAGTTCTTCGTCCTGTTTCTCTGCCTCGTCGTCTTCGCGGCTTTCGCTCCGTTCACACCTGGCTTCGTCTCCCCCGCCAACCTTGCGAACATCCTCATCGCTTGTCTGCCGCTCCTTCTGCTCGCGACCGGACAGACGATGGTGCTCATCACAGGCGGCATCGATCTTTCCGTCACGGCGACCATCGGGTTGAGCAGCGTGGTTGGTGCGCTCGTGATGGGCGGCGATGCGGGTTGGCTGCGCGGCAGTCCGATGGCCATGCCCGTCGCCATCGTGGCCATGCTCGGCACCGGTGCGCTGGTTGGCCTTTTCAACGGCGCGTGTATCGCGTGGCTGCGGATGCCGGCCTTCATGGTCACGCTCACCACCACGATGTTCTTCAGTGGTCTCGCCGTCTGGCTCGCGAAGAAAGTCGTCAACGCCGAGAGCATCTACAACCTGCCGCCCGCCTTCCTCGCCCTCGGCACTCAGCCGTGGCTCGCTGCGCTGTTGGTCATACTCGCGACGCTGTTCGCGCATCTGCTGCTCGCACGCACGTTGCTCGGACGCTGGCTCCATGCCGTCGGCCACAATCCGCGCACGTCGCTCATCTCCGGCGTGCCGGTCGCGAGCGTCACCATGAGCGCCTACGTGTTGAGCGGAATGTTCGCGGCGATGGCGTCCATCCTTCTCACCGCACGGCTGGAGACTGGCTCGCCCAACCACGGCAAGGCGCTGCTGCTCGACGTCATCGGCGCGGCGGTCATCGGCGGCACGAGTTTGTTCGGCGGCAAGGGCAAGGTGCTCTGGACCGTCTATGGCGTGCTGTTCCTCTCGCTGCTCGGCAACGGCCTGAACCTGCTCAACCTCTCCGACTTCCTCATCACCATCATCAAGGGCGCGGTCATTCTTGTCGCGGCGCTGCTGGATGTGTGGAGGACGAAGTTTGTTCGTGGTTCGTAGCGAAGACATGCGTGCGCAGTCCATTAATCACGAACAACGAACGACGAACCACGAACCCGTCGTCGCATTCGACCGCATTGAGAAATCCTTCTTCGGCGTCAAGGTGCTCAAGGGCGTGAGCTTCGGGGTTGGCGCGGGGCGCATCGTGGGATTGGTGGGAGAGAACGGCGTGGGCAAGTCCACGTTGATGAATCTGCTCGGCGGCAATCTCCAACCCGATGCGGGCGAACTGCGCGTGAACGGCCAGTCCTACGCGCCGCGTCATCCGAACGATGCACGCGCCGCTGGCATCGCTTTCGTGCATCAGGAGCTGAACCTCTTTCCGAACCTGAGCATCGCGGAGAATTTATTTCTGACGGACTTCCCCCTTCTTGGCGGAGTGCCGTGGATTGATCGTGGCGCGCTGCGATCTCGTGCGAGTGAATCGTTGCGTCAAGTGGGCCTCGATCACTCACCCGCCACGCTCGTTGAACGCCTGCCCGCCGGCGAACGGCAGCTCGTGGAAATCGCCAAGGCGCTCGGCGCGAATGCTCGCGCCATCATTCTTGACGAGCCGACCACGTCGCTCTCGACCCGTGAGTGCGAGCGCCTGTTCACCTTGGTAACTCAGCTTCAGGACCGGGGCATCGCCATCATCTACATCTCGCACGCGCTCGGCGACGTGTTACGGCTGTGCGATGATCTCGTCGTCCTGCGCGATGGCGAAATGGTCGGCAGTGGTTCGACCAAGGACTTCACTCACGACCGCCTCGTCTCGCTCATGGTTGGGCGGCAACTCAACCAGCTTTACCCGGAGCGCCGAGCATCCGCTCGGCGTGGCGGCTTGCTCTCCAACGAGCCGGATCAGAGTCCGGCGCTCCAAGTCGAGAGGATCTCCCAACCAGGTATCGTCCGCGACATCTCGTTCAGCCTCGCTGCCGGTGAAGTTCTCGGCATCTCAGGCCTTATGGGCGCGGGCCGCTCCGAACTGGCCCGCATTCTTTTCGGCCTCGATCCGTGCGCGAGCGGCGAGATTCGGCTTGCCGGTCAGCCGCTCACCGGCGCACCACGCCAACGCATCCAGCGCGGCCTCGCCTTCCTCACCGAGGACCGGCGGCACGAAGGTCTGTGCATGGAGGCGTCCATCGCGGAGAACATGGTGCTCGTTACCTTGCCTGCGAACAGCCGCACGCCCGCGCGTTTCCTCGACTTCGCCGGCATCAAGTCCGCCGTCACGCGGATGCGCGACGCAGTCAAACTCTCGCCCAAGGCCACCGATGTGCAGGCCGTGAGGACGTTGAGCGGTGGTAACCAGCAGAAGGTCGTGCTCGGCAAATGGCTGCTGGCCGAACCCAAGGTGCTCATCCTCGACGAGCCAACACGCGGCATCGACGTCGGCGCGAAGTTCGAGATCTACCAGCTCATTCATCAGCTCGCCGATCGCGGGGCTGGCGTGCTCGTCATCTCGTCCGAGATCGCGGAACTCATGGGCATCTGCGACCGCATCCTCGTGATGCGGCACGGAGGGATCACCGGCGAGTTCCGGCGGGAGGAGTTCGACCGGGAGAAGATTCTGGCCGCAGCGCTGCATTCCTCCAAAGCATGAGAGTAACGAACTCCAGACCCTTGCTCCGCCTGTTGGACGTCGCGCCGGTCGCGCTCTTCGCCGGAGTGCTGCTCGTGTTCGGCCTGATGTCCGACAAATTCCTGACGACCGCCAACTTCACGCAGATTCTTGTCCAATCCTCATCCACCGCCGTCGTCGCCGTGGGCATGACTTTCGTGCTGCTCACGGCCGGCGTGGACCTCTCGGTCGGTGCAATCATGTTTGTCGGCGCGGGCATCGCTGGAAAGATGGCGCTCGGCGGGCAGCCGTTGCCTCTCTGTCTGCTGGTCATGATCGGTGTGGGCTTGCTTGGAGGTGCGGTGAACGCGTTGCTCGTCACGCGCTTCAAACTCGTCGCCTTCATCGCCACGCTGGCCACGCTCTACATCGGGCGCGGCATGGGCCGTTGGATTACGCAGACGCGCGCGATGAACCTGCCGGACTCCTTCCTCGCGCTCGGTTCGGCGAAGTGGCTCGGCGTGCCGCTGCCGCTTTGGATCGCTGGTGCCGTCATCCTTGTTGCGCAACTCGTCCTCTCGAACACTCCGTTCGGTCGCCAGCTCTACGCTCTCGGCAACAACCCCGAAGCCGCGAAGAAAGCCGGCCTGCCCACGACGCGCTTGCTGGCGGCGGTTTACATTATTTGCGGCGCGTGCGCAGGCTTGGGTGGAATCCTTGCTCTCTCGCAACTTGGTTCCGTGTCGCCAAAGTTCGGCGAGCTTTACGAGTTCGACGCCATCACGGCGGCCGTGCTCGGCGGCACAAGCCTGTTTGGCGGACGCGGCAAGGTGTTTCCCGGCACGGTGCTCGGTGCGGTGCTGCTCAAGAGCATCTTCAACGGCCTCGTCATCGTGCAGGCCGACCCGTATCTCTATCCGCTCATCACCAGCGGCATCATTTTCCTGGCCGTGCTGCTCGATAGTCTGCGCAGCGATCTGGTTGTCCGCCTCAGTCGCCGTCTGATTCGCGTGGAGGAACGTTCGGTCTGACGGCGTCGCTCGCATTGGGCCAGGCGCGACGCTATTCCGGATGAAGCCTTTTGAATGGGCTGCAACATCCGGCAGCACCTTTGTCGTGCCGCAATCGCGCCACTTCGATGAACCGACCGCTCTCGACAAAGCTCTGGTGAATAAGTCGTTTTGCGAACTGGTCAGACCACGGCAGCACTGATAGAAATAACGCAACACCATGCTAACGATTTTCGGACCTCGCCCGTCCCGCTTTTGCGACGGAGTATCGCGTCGTAATTTTCTCAAGATCGGCGCGCTCGGCCTGGGGGGAATGGCGCTGCCGCAGTTGCTTCAGGCGGAATCTGCGGCCGGCGTTCGGCGCTCGCACAAGGCCATCATCATGATTTTCCTGCCGGGCGGGCCGTCGCATCAGGACATCTTCGATTTGAAGATGGACGCGCCGTCGGAAGTGCGTGGCGAGTTCAAACCGATTTCCACCAAGGTTCCTGGCATCCAGATTTGCGAACACCTGCCGCTGCTCGCCAAGCAGATGGACAAGATCGCCATCATCCGCTCGATGGTCGGCGCGCTGGATGATCACGACGCCTTTCAATGTCTGTCCGGGCGTCCTTCACGCAACCAACCGCCCGGCGGCTGGCCCTCGCTCGGTGCCGTGCTCTCGAAACTCGAGGGGCCGGTCAATAAATTCATCCCGCCGTTCGTCGGCCTCGCACCTAAGATGGGCCACATGGAATGGGCGCGCGCGGGCGAACCGGGATTTCTCGGCCCGGCGTTTGGACCCTTCAAGCCCGAAGGCGCGGGCAAGAGCGACATGGTGCTCAACGGCGTGACGCTCGACCGCCTCGCGGACCGCCAGGCACTCCTCGCCAGCTTCGACAATTTCCGCCGCGACGTGGACACGAGCGGCATGATGAACGGTCTCGACGCGTTTAATCAGCAGGCTTTTGGGCTGCTTACTTCCAGCAAGCTGCTCGAGGCGCTCGACATCGAAAAAGAAGATCCGAAAGTTCGCGCGCGTTACGGCAAGGGCGACCCCAAGAACCGCGACGATGGCGGGCCGAAGCTGATGGAGCATTTCCTCACCGCCCGTCGCTTGGTGGAAGCCGGCGCGCGCTGCGTCACGCTTGCCTTCAGCCGCTGGGATCATCACGGCAAGAATTTCGACGCGCTGCGCCAGGACTTGCCCCTGCTCGATCAGGGCGTGAGCGCACTCATCGAGGATCTGCATCAGCGCGGGATGGACAAGGATGTCTCGGTCGTCGTCTGGGGCGAATTCGGCCGCACGCCGACCATCAACAAGGACGGCGGGCGCGATCACTGGCCCCGCGTTTCCTGCGCCATGCTCGCCGGCGGTGGGATGAAGACCGGTCAGGTCATCGGGGCCACGGATCGTCTCGGCGGCGAAGCGGTCGAGCGCCCGGTGCAGTTCGGCGAAGTCTTCGCCACGCTCTACCAACGGCTCGGCATCGACGCCAACAAGGTCACGTTCAACGATCTGTCCAGCCGCCCGCAGTTCCTCGTGGACAATAATTTCCAACCCATCCGCGAACTGATCTGATCATGCTGACCATCCCCGGCCCATCCTCAAAATTCTGCGACGGACTTTCGCGCCGGAATTTTCTGAGAATTGGCGGGCTGGGCCTCGGGGGACTTTCGCTGCCGGGCCTGTTGCAAGCGGAGTCCGGCTCCGGTCTTCGCAAGTCGCACAAGTCGATCATCATGATCTACCTGCCCGGCGGGCCGCCGCATCAGGACACCTTCGACCTCAAGCTGGATGCGCCGTCGGAAATTCGCGGCGAGTTCAAACCGATTCGCACCAACGTCCCCGGCATTGAGATTTGCGAACACCTGCCGCTCATGGCGCGCATGGCGGACAAGCTTGCCTTCGTCCGCAGCGTCGTGGGCGCCGAGGACAATCACTACGACTACCAATGCCTGACCGGCCGGCTGAAGCGCAACGAGCCGCCCGGCGGCTGGCCGTCCATCGGCTCGGTCATTTCCAAGCTGCAAGGCGCGACGCATCCGGCGGTGCCGCCGTTCGTCGGGCTGGAACCGGTCATGCAGCACCGGCCGTACAATGCTTCCGGGCCGGGATTTCTCGGCGTGCCGCATCGCTCGTTCCGTCCGGCGGGCGAAGGCAAGTCCGACATGGTGCTGAACGGCGTGACCTTGGAGCGGCTCAACGACCGCAAGGCACTGCTCTCCAGCTTCGACCAATTTCGCCGCGACGTGGACAGCAGTGGCTCGATGGAAGGACTCGACGCTTTCAATCAACAAGCCTTCGGCGTGCTCACTTCCAGCAAGCTGATCGAGGCGCTCGACTTGGGCCGCGAAGACAAGCGCATCGTGGAACGCTACGGCAAAGGCGATCCCAAGACGCACGGCGACGCCGCCCCGATGCTCACCGAGCAGTTTCTCATGGCCCGCAGGCTCGTCGAAGCAGGCGCGCGCTTCGTGACCGTGGCGTTTGGCTTCTGGGATTATCACGGCAAGAATTTCGACAACGCGCGCAAGGATTTGCCGCTGCTGGATCGCGGCGTGACCGCGTTGGTGCAAGATCTTCACGACCGCGGACTCGACAAGGATGTTTCGGTGATCGTCTGGGGCGAATTCGGCCGCACGCCGACCATCAACAAGGACGGCGGACGCGATCATTGGCCGCGCGTCTCCTGCGCTTTGCTCGCCGGCGGCGGCATGAAGACCGGCCAGGTCATCGGTGCCACCGACCGTCTCGGCGGCGAAGCGAACGAGCGCCCGGTGCATTTCCAGGAAGTGTTCGCCACGCTCTATCAGCGCCTGGGCATTGATGTGAACAAGGCCGTGGTCCACGACCTGAGCGGACGTCCGCAGTTCCTCGTGGACAACAATTACCAGCCGATGCGCGAGCTGATTTGAACCATGTTGACCATCCCCGGAACATCTTCTTCCAAGTTTTGCGACGGAGTTTCACGTCGTGATTTTTTGAGGATTGGCAGCCTGGCCTTCGGCGGTCTGGCCCTGCCGCAGTTACTCCAGGCCGAACAGCTCGCCGGAATTCGCAAGTCGCACAAGGCCGTGATCATGATTTACCTGGTCGGCGCGCCGCCGCATCAGGACATGTTCGATTTGAAGATGGATGCCCCGCAGGAGATTCGCGGGCCGCACCGGCCGATGCGCACCAACGTCCCCGGCATCCACATCTCCGAGCACATGCCGCGCTGCGCCGCGATCATGGACAAGCTCGTGCCCATTCGCACGATGTATGGCTCGCCCAACGGCGACCATGACTCGTTCATCTGCTACACGGGCCGTCCGGTGCCGACGCAGCCGCCTGGCGGCTGGCCTTCGATGGGCGCGGTGCTTTCCAAGCTGCGCGGCCCGACCGAGCCGACGATTCCCCCCTTCGTCGGGCTTGCGCCCAAGGCCGGACATCCGCCGTACGGTTCGCCCGGTCATCCGGGGTTTCTCGGCCCGACGCATTCGGCCTTTCGTCCCGATGGACCGGGGTTGGCCGACCTCAAGCTTAACGGCGTGACGCTCGACCGTCTTTCGGATCGCAAGGCGCTGCTGACCGGCTTTGATAATTTCCGGCGCGACGTGGATCGCAGCGGCGCGGTGGAAGGCTTCGATTCCTTCCAGCAGCAGGCGTTCAACATTCTCACTTCGAGCAAACTTCTGGAGGCGCTCGACCTCAGCCGGGAACCGGCGAAAGTGCGCGAGCGTTACGGAAAGGGCGACCCGAAGAACTATGGCGACGGCGCTCCGAGAAATTGCGAACAGTTTCTCATCGCCCGCCGCCTCGTCGAAGCGGGCGCGCGCTGCGTGACGCTGAACTTTGGCCGCTGGGATTTTCACAGCAACAACCACAGCGAGTTGCTCACTCACCTGCCCCTCTTTGATCAGGCCATGAGCGCGCTGGTCGAGGATCTGCACGAGCGCGGACTGGAGAAAGATGTGGCGGTCGTGGCCTGGGGCGAATTTGGCCGCACCCCGCAGATCAATGCGGACGCGGGGCGCGACCATTGGCCGCAGGTCGGCTGCGCGCTTCTGGCCGGCGGCGGTATGAAAACCGGCCAGGTCATCGGCGCGACGGATCGGCTCGGCGGGGAGATTGCGGATCGGGGCGTTCACTTCGGCGAAGTCTTTGCCACGCTCTATCACCAACTCGGCCTCGACCCGAACCGCGTCACGCTGCCCGACCTTTCCGGACGGCCGCAGTACCTGGTCGATGGCTGGCAGCCGATGCGCGAACTGATTTGATATGCGAATGACTTTCACCCCGTTGCTCAGCGCCTTGTTGTTCGCCGCGTGGCTCGCCACGGCGAACCAGGCCGCGGCCGCCAAGCCCGTCGCGCTGGAACTTGGCACGGGCGACGCCCAACCGGGTACAACGCTCCGCCTGCGCTCCAGCGACGCGCGGCGGCAACTGCTCGTGACCGCGAAGCTCGACGACGGCGCGGAACGCGATTTCGCCCGCCGCGTGAAATACGAGGTGAAGCCCGCCGGCATCGTGACCGTGGACGCGTCGGGATTTCTCGCGCCCGTGGGCGACGGCACCGCGACCGTCACCGCGCGCACGGCGGAAGGCGTCACCGGCCAGATGACGGTGAAGGTTGAGAACGTGCGCGTCGCAGCGGCGATCAACTTTCCCAACCAGATCGTGCCCATCTTCACCAAGGCTGGCTGCAACGGCGGCGGCTGCCACGGCAAGGCCAGCGGGCAAAACGGATTCAAGCTCTCCCTGCTCGGCTTCGAGCCAACCGAAGATTACGAACACCTCGTCAAAGAAGCGCGTGGTCGCCGACTGTTCCCCGCCGCGCCGGAACGCAGCCTGCTCTTGCTGAAAGGCGCGGCCACGCTGCCGCACGGCGGCGGCAAACGGCTCGACCCGAACTCCGATGACTACCGCTTGATCGTCCGCTGGATCACGCAGGGCATGCCCTACGGCAGCACGAACGATCCGGTCGTGGATCGCATCGAAGTGTTTCCGAGGGAGCGCACGCTTTCGTTTGGCGCCGAACAGCAGCTCGCCGTGCTGGCGCATTACACCGACGGCCACGCCGAGGACGTGACGCGCAGCGCGCTCTACGAGGCGAACGACAAGGACATGGCGCGCACCGAAGAAAGCGGCCTCGTGAAGCTCTACCAGCAGCCCGGCGATGTGGCGGTGATGGTGCGTTACCAGGCCAAGGTCGCCGTCTTCCGCGCCACCATTCCGCTCGGCATCGCCGTCACGAACCTGCCCGTGGCGAAAAATTTCATCGACGAACAAGTCTTCAAAAAGCTCAAGACCATCGGCATGCCGCCGTCGGAGATCGCCGATGACGCGACCTTCCTTCGTCGTGTCACCGTGGATGTCGCGGGCCGGCTGCCGACGCTGGATGAGACACAAAAGTTTCTCGCCGACGGACGGACGGACAAGCGCGCGCGCTGCATTGACCGCCTGCTCGACAGCCCGGATTACGCCGACCACTTCGCCAACAAATGGGCCGCGCTGTTGCGCAACAAACGCGCCGACGCCAATCAGGCGCGCATGACCTACGCCTTCCACGACTGGGTGCGGGACGGCCTGCTGGAGAACAAGCCCTACAACGACTTCGTGCGCGAGCTGCTCACGGCCTCGGGCGAAGTCTCACAGAACCCGGCCACCGCCTGGTATCGTCAGGCGCGCGACATGACCACGCAGTTGGAGGACACGGCGCAGGTCTTCCTCGGCCAGCGCCTCAAGTGCGCCGAGTGCCATCATCATCCCTATGAACGCTGGAGCCAGCAGGACTACTACAGCTTCGCCGCTTTCTTCTCGCAGGTGAGCCGCAAGGGCGGCACGCAGCCGGGCGATGAAATTGTTTTTGCCAAACGCGCCCAGGCCGCGGCCACGAACAAGAAGACCAAGCAATCCGTGAAACCGGCCGGGCTTGGGGCCACGCCGTTGAATCTGACCGCGGACGATGACGCGCGGCAGTCGCTGACTGATTGGATGACCGGGAAGCAAAACCGTTTCTTCGCGCGCTCACTGGTGAACCGCTATTGGAAACACTTCTTCAACCGCGGCCTCGTCGAGCCGGAGGACGACATGCGCGACACGAATCCCGCGACCAACCCCGAGTTGCTCGACGCGCTGGCGCAATCATTCATCGGGAGCGGCTACGACTTGAAGAAACTCGTGCGCGACCTCTGCAACTCGCAGACCTACCAGCTCAGCGCCGTGCCGAACGCGCACAACAAAATCGACAAGCAAAATTTCTCCCGCTACTACCCGAAGCGCCTCACCGCCGAGGTGCTGCTGGACTCGGTGAACGCCGTCGCGAAAGCCGAGAGCAAGTTCGACGGGCTGCCCGCCGGCACGCAGGCGGTGCAGTTGCCCGACAACAGCTTCAACGCCTCGTCGTATTTCCTCACCGTCTTTGGGCGGCCCGACATGTCGAGCGCGTGCGAGTGCGAGCGTTCGCAGGACGCCAGCCTCGCGCAGAGCCTGCACCTGCTGAACGCCAAGGACATCCAGGAGAAGCTCGCCCGCGATGGCGGACGCGCCGCTGCACTGGGCGAAGACAGCACGCGCAGCGACGAGGAGAAGCTGCGGGAACTTTATTTCCTCGCCTACACGCGCGCGCCGTTGCCGTCGGAAATCAAGACCGGCCAGGCGCACGTCCAGAAGACGATCCAAGGAAAGCCGGACAAGGAGATCGCCGCGCGCCGCCAGGCTTACGAAGACATCGTGTGGGCGCTGCTCAACACGAAAGAGTTTTTGTTCAACCACTGAGCCACCCTGGACTCTCGCAGCGCCAGCCGGTGGGGTGAGATCTGTCGAACCCCATTTCGAGCGCAGCGAGGCGGGCGGAGTGAACATCGTTCTTGCGCCGGACTTCACCGAAGATGCCCGCTGCGCTCGCGCCTCTTTCGTCGGCCGTCACGGCTCGATGGAGGCTGGCCCCACCACGCGGGCGGGCGCAGCGGGCCCGGCGCGGCGAGCCGGCCCGCCGCGCCAGCACGCCGGGCGGGACAGGAGATATTGCCGACCTGCCCGGTTGACTTGAAACCCTTCGCTCCATACTTTTTCGCCATGAGCAGCCGGGAAACCGTCATTGATCTGGTCACCAGACTTCCGGAAGACATGCCGCTGGCGGAAATCGCGAGAGAGATTGAACTGCTCGCCGGCCTGAAGACCGCCCGCGAGCAGGCCCGGCGCGGCGAGGGAGTCCCCGCCGAAGACGCCCGCACGCTGGTGGACTCATGGACTGCAAAGTAATCCTGACGCCTCAATCGATCGACGACTTGAAGGAAGCCGTCCGCTTCATTGCCCCACACAATCCGGAGCGTGCCCGCACCTTTGGCCACGAGTTGATCCACCGCGCGCTTTCCCTCGCCACTTTTCCTGAACGCGGACGGGTGGTGCCGGAGATGGACGAACCGGCCGTCCGGGAAATCATCCACGGCTCCTACCGGATCATTTACGAAATCTTCCCAAATCAAAACGTGGTGTATGTACTCCGCTTCTGGCACGGCGCACGCGGCGAGCCGGAGATCAAAACGCAGCCGTGATCCGGTGGGGTGAGACTCAGTCGAACCCTGTTTCGAGCGCAGCGAGGTGAACGAAGTGAGCGTCCTTCCTGCGCCGAACTCCACCAAAGGTGCTCGCTGCGCTCGCGCCACGACTCGGAGTCGGGGCAGCATCGGCCCGATGGAATCTCGTCCCCCCACGCGGGCACAACAGCCACGGAGCGGCCAGCCGGCCCGCCGCGCCAGCACGCCGGGCGGGACAGGAGATTATGCCGCCGTTGAACCGGCGCGTTTCCGTCGCTTGGGACGATGCGGCCTGAGTGCTGCACCGAGAAGTTGCCGCCCGTGGACACCAGTCGGCTCGACTCCGTTCCTCACTTCGCAGGCAAAACTTCCTGCTTCAACAGATTCGTGGGAATGGCGGCGAAATGCGGGTCACGGTGAACGAGCGTCGCGTTCCTCAGCGCGGCGCTGGCGGCTATCAAAACATCCATCGCCGCAACGTGAGCGGTCGCGCTCGTGCGCAAGCGAATCGCTTCCCCGCGCACTGCCTCAGTCACGTCCACCACCTCGGTCAACAAGGCACGGTAACGATTCAATTCCGTGACCCGAGTAGCCGCATCCAAACCAAGCTGATGCAGTCGGAGTTCAAACTCATAGAGCGAAAGGATGGAAGCCCCGGCCTCGACCGCTGCATCTTCAAACAAGGCTTGAACTCGCTCCGCGCCATTTTCCGCGAGGTAGTGTGCCAGCAACGCCGAAGTGTCCAGCAAGCGGGTCATCGGCGATGATCGGCCTGGTCGAGTTGATCATCCCGTTCCCGTTCGCGCAGCAAGTCGCCGATGGGGTCCGCGCCGGGCTTGAGCAGATGCCGGCCCGCGCCCATCAGTTGCCGCGCCATTTCGCCGCGACTCGG
>JAYVQC010000287.1:0-41191 GCA_043757045.1 Akkermansia sp.
CGTCCAAAGCCTCCACGGCATCAGCCACAACAAGATCGAAGACACGAAGGAAGAACACCTCGAACTCTGCGTGACCGCCTTCGACAAGCTGGCGGAGAAAGCGATGGGCTGGATTCAAGCGCGCGACTAAATGCCGCGCCCGTCCTTGCAAAAAAACAACCCACGCTTGCGCACGCGTTGCCTTCGCTGAATCGAGGTCTGCGCCGGCGGACATGTCTTTCCGCCGCCGGCCTGACGCGCGCGGAGCGGTGACGCTCTACCTACTCGTGCCGTTCACCGGCACCGGCTTGTTCAATGCCCACTGAATCGCGTTGAGCAGCAACCGCCGGAACGCCTCGTCCTCGAAATCTTTCCCATGCCCGAGCGAGGTGTAAAAAATCCGCGCGCCCTGGTGGTCGTGCGTCCACGCCACCGGCTCGATGTGGTCAGGGATGCGGCCGGTGAGCAGCACGAACGTGTTCGTTTGCAGCGGCGTGTTTCGATAGAGCGAGCCGGCGGAGGCGAAGGTCTCCGGCACGCCACGCAGGATCGAATGACGCATCGCCGCCGGATGTCGCGCGATCTTCGGCAGCAATTCCTTGCCGTAATGATTCTGGTAATTCCCACCCAGCACTTCCTGGTCGAACACGAGCCAGTTCTGAAACGCGTGGCTCGCCGTGCGCAGGCCGATGACGGGTTTGCCTGACGCAAAGTAGTTTTGGAATTTCTTCAACTGATCGTCGGGCAGCGTCATGCGCCGCGCGAAGAGGATGAGCAAATCCGCGCGGTCCACGGCTTCCAGCCCGGCGATGGTATCGGGCTTCGTCTCACGGCGGAGGAAGACTGTTTTGCAGACTTGGTTCGTCTCCAGAAATTTCGCGAACGCCGGCAGCGTTTCCGCCGAGTTGTATTCCTCCTCCCCGCTGACGAGCACGATGGTGGGCGGGTTGGCGGCGTGAAGCGTGAGCGTGAAAAGCCCGAGCAAGAATAACGCAAACGAGCGGGGAAGTTTCATGGCTGAAGGAGACGGCGATTCCCCAAGGCGTGCAAGCGGGAAGAACGCGCCCCCCCGGCGGGACGCCGGGGGTACGTTGCTACTGGTAATGCGGCGGCTTGGTATTGTTCGCGCTGATGCGGTCGATCTCCATCGTCTGCACCGCCGTCGAAACTTTGGCGTTCTCCCGTTGCAGCCGGGCGATGATGCGAGCCTGCTCGATGACCACGCCGTTCAGCTCCTCGTACTGCCGTTCAAGGTGCGCGAGGTGCGATTCGATTTTATCCAGCCGGGACACGTCGTCGCTCATGTCGGGAGTGAAACATGAAATGGAAAAGATGTTCAGAAAGATTTGCCTCACGCGAAGGACGCCAAGGGCGCAAAGGAAGATACGACGCTGGTGGGCGTCGCTGTCCTGAGCGCACCGGGGTGAGGCTTGGCAAGTCCGGCACGCTTCTCCGATTCCAGCGCGGCGCGGTGCCATCCACGACCCGCTGGCCTTCCCAACCCCAAAGGGGTTGCCTCACCAAAGCCCAAGGTTGCGCCGCAGGCGCTACCTTGGGTTCACGGCCCGAAAATTTTGTTCAACCCTGAAAGGGTTGAATCGTTTTCGTTCGTACGGTGTGGTGTGGTCGTGATGCAACCCTTTCAGGGTTGGGAAAATTTGCGGGATGCGGACCCAGGGTGGGTGCTGGGCGCACCAACCTTGGGCTTTGGTGATTCAATCCCGTTGGGATTGGGGAAAGTGCGGCACGGTGAGGACACCGCTCCCTACCTTCCGTTCGTCTTTTTCCTTTTGCGTCCTTCGGGCCCTTCGCGTGAGGCCATTCCAACTTGGGTAGAATTTGGGTGACGCGCCGGGCGTCGTAAGAAACACTCTATCCGAATCACCATGAGTCCCATGCGAAACCTGATCTGGCTGGCTGCTTGCGTGAGCAGCGCCATCGCCGCTGACCTTTCCAAGCTCCCGCCCGCCGCCGCGCGCCCGGTGGATTTCACGCGCGACGTGCAGCCGATCTTCGAGGCGAGCTGCTGGAACTGCCACGGCGCGAAGAAGCAAGAGTCCGGCTTCCGCCTCGATGACCGCGCGGCGGCGTTGAAGGGCGGCGACCACGGCCAGGTCATCGTGCCGGGCAAAAGCGCGGAGAGCATTGTGATCCACGCCGTCGCCGGGATGCACGACGAACTCAAGATGCCGAAGAAAGGTGAGAAGCTCACGGCGGAACAAGTGGGCGTGCTACGCGCGTGGATTGACCAAGGCGCGAAGATGCCGGAGAAAATGACGGGCGGAAAAGACCCGAAGGACCATTGGGCGTTCAAGGCACCGGTGAAGGCGAAGCTGCCCGTGATCAGTAAATCAGTAATCAGTAATCAGTCCCGAAGCGGCGGCCCACTGATTACTGAATCACTGATTACTGATTACTCCTCCCCCCTCGACCGATTCATCCTCGCGCGACTGGCCAGAGAAAATCTCGCGCCCTCCGTCCCGGCCGACAAGACCACGCTCTTGCGCCGCCTCTCGCTTGATCTCGCTGGCCTGCCGCCCACGCCGGCGGAAGTTGATGCCTTCCTCGCCGACAAGTCGAAGGACGCCTACGCGAAACAAGTCGAGCGCCTGCTCGCCTCGCCGCATCACGGCGAACGCTGGGCGCAGCACTGGCTCGACGCGGCCCGTTACGCGGACAGCGATGGTTACGAGAAAGACATGTCGCGCGAGATGTGGCCGTATCGCGATTACGTGGTGAACTCTTTCAACCGCGACCTGCCTTACAGCCAGTTTCTCATCGAACAACTCGCGGGGGATCAATTGCCGAACGCGAAGCAGGAGCAAATTGTCGCCACCGGTTTTCTGCGCAACTCGATGGTCAACATGGAGGGCGCGATTGATCCCGAACAGTTCCGCATGGAGGCGATGTTCGACCGCATGGACGCCGTCGGCAAGGCCATGCTTGGCATCACCATCCAGTGCGCGCAGTGCCACAACCACAAGTTCGATCCCATCTCGCAGGAGGAGTATTACCGGCTCTTCGCCTTCCTGAACAACGACCACGAGGCGCGGCCCGTCGTGTATTCGCCCGAGCAGGAAATGAAGCGCGCCGGGTTGCTGCGCCAGATGACGGAGATCGAAACGGATATCAAGCATCGCGCGTCCGACTGGCCGGAGCGCATGGCCGCGTGGGAAGATACGGTGAAGGACAATCAGCCCGAGTGGATCGTCCTCGGCGACCTCCATCAGGAAGGCGAGAAGTCGCAGCGTTACGAGGACAAGAAGGACGGCTCGTGGCTCGCCTGTGGTTATGCGCCCACGAAGATGACGCAGTGGTTCCGCGCCACGAATGACGTGAGCGGACTCACCGCCTTCCGCCTCGAACTGCTCACCGATCCGAATCTGCCCTACGGCGGGCCGGGCCGCGCCTTCAACGGGACCTGTGCGTTGAGCGAGTTTCAAGTCGAGGCCTCCGACCTGAAGAATCCCACGAACAAAATGAAGGTGAAGTGGAAGGAAGCCACCGCCGACGTCGAGCAACCCGAGCGCAAATTGGAGGCGAACTTCTCCGACAAGTCCACCAATGCGCGCCCGACCGGCCCGATTCAATTCGCCATAGATGGCAAGGGCGACACCGCCTGGGGTATCAACGTCGGTCCCGCTCTGCGCAATCAGGATCGCAAGGCGGTCTTCGTCGCGGAGAAGCCCACAGGCTTCACCAACGGCACCTATTGGCGCATCGGCCTCCAGCAAAATCACGGCGGCTGGAACAGCGACGATCACATGAACAACAACCTCGGCCGCTTCCGCATCAGCGGCACGAAGGCGACCGGCGAGGTGAAGGCCGATCCCATTCCGAAGAAGGTTCGCGACATCTTCGCCATCGCGCGCGAGAAGCGCACGCCCGCGCAAATCGCGACGGTCTTCAGCTACTGGCGCACCACGGTGCCGGAGTGGAACGACGCGAACGCCAAGCTCGCCGCGCTCTGGAAAGAATATCCTGACGGCGCGACTTCCATGACGTTGCTCTCGCGCGAACAACCGCGCGAGACCTCGGTGTTGCGCCGTGGCGACTGGCTGAAGCCCTCGAAGCAAGTCACCGCAGGGGTGCCGGCGATTTTCAATTCGTTGCCGAAGAACGCTGACGGTTCGCGCCTCACCTTCGCGAAGTGGCTGACTGATCGGAAGGCACCGACCACCGCGCGCGTGATGGTCAATCGCGTCTGGCAGGCCTACTTCGGCAACGGACTCGTCAGCACGTCGGAGGACCTCGGCACGCAGAGCGAGGCCCCGTCGCATCCCGAGTTGCTGGACTGGCTCGCGGTGGATTTTATGGAGCATGGCTGGAGCCTCAAGCACCTGCACCGGCTCATCACGACCAGCGCGACGTATCGGCAGTCCTCGAAGGTCACGCCGGAAGTTTACGAGAAAGATCCTTACAACCGGCTGCTCGCGCGCGGGGCGCGCTTCCGCGTCGAAGGCGAGATTGTCCGCGACATCGCGCTCTCCGCGAGCGGGCTGTTGAACCCGAAGCTCGGGGGGCCGAGCATCATGACCCCGGCCCCGGCGTTCCTGTTCGAGCCGCCCACAAGCTACGCGCCGTTCCCGTGGAAGCAGGAGACCGGTCCCGACAAATATCGCCGCGCGCTCTACACCTTCCGCCGCCGCTCCACGCCCTATCCCGCGCTGCAAACCTTCGACGAGCCGAATGGTGACTCCGCCTGCGTGCGCCGTCAGCGCTCGAACTCTCCGCTCCAGGCGCTCGTCTCGCTCAACGAACCCATCTTCGTGGAATGCTCCCAAGCCCTCGCGCGCCAGACGCTGGCCAACGGTGGCAAGACGGACGAAGCGCGCATCACCTACGCTTTCCGCCGCGCGCTCGCCCGTTCGCCGCAACCGGATGAAGTGCAGGAACTCACCGCGCTCTTGAACAAGGAGAAGCAACGCTTCGCCGACGGCTGGATCAGCGCGTCCGAAGTCGCCACCGGGGCAACCGCCGTGCCGAAAGATTTGCCGCCCGGCGCGACGCCCACACAACTCGCCGCCTACACGCTCGTCGCGCGCGTGCTGTTGAACCTCGACGAGACGATTACGAAGGAATGATCCCATGAATTGCGAATCACATCTTTATCGCGGGCAGAATCCATTGTCCGTTTCGCGCCGCTGGTTCTTGCAGCAATGCGGCGTGGGTCTCGGAGCCATCGCGCTGGGAAGTTTGTTCCAGCAAAGCGGCTGGGCTGCGCCGTCGTTGAATCCAATGCTGCCGAAGCAGCCGCATTTCAAGCCGAAGGCCAAGCGCGTCATCTATTTGTTCCAAGCGGGCGGGCCGAGTCACCTCGAACTGTTCGATAACAAACCGGAGTTGGCGAAGTACGACGGCAAGCTACCGCCGGCGGATTTGCTCAAGGGCTACCGCTCCGCGTTCATCACGCCGAACTCGGCGCTGCTCGGGCCGAAGTTCAACTTCAAGAAGCACGGCCAGTCCGGCGCGGAACTTTCCGAGTTGCTGCCGCATCTCGCCGAGGTCGCCGACGACATCGCCATCGTGAAGTCCATGCACACGGACGCTTTCAATCACGCCCCGGCGCAGATCATGATGAACACCGGCTCGCAGCAGTTCGGGCGGCCGAGTTTCGGCGCGTGGACGACCTACGGCCTCGGCAGCGAGGCGCAGGATTTGCCGGGCTTCGTCGTCTTCAGCACCGGCGGCAAAGGCACGAGTGGCGGCGCGTCGAACTGGGGCGCGGGCTTTCTGCCCTCGGCCTATCAGGGCACGCTTTTCCGCAACGTGGGCGATCCCGTTTTATATCTCTCGAATCCCAACGGCGTGGACCGCGAGATGCAACGCGACACACTCGACACGATCAACGCGTTGAACAAAAAGCGCCTCGACGTGGTGGGCGATCCCGAGATCGCCACGCGCATCAACTCCTTCGAGATGGCGTACAAGATGCAGGCCAGCGCGCCAGAACTGATGGACATCTCGCGCGAGTCGAAGGCCACGCTGGAGATGTACGGCGCGGAGCCGGGCAAGTCGTCGTACGCGAACAGTTGCCTGCTGGCGCGGCGGCTCATTGAGCGCGGCGTGCGCTTCGTGGAAATTTTCCACGAGTCCTGGGATCAACACGGCGACCTCACGAACGGCCTCAAGAACAACTGCAAGACGACGGACCGCGCGAGCGCCGCGCTGGTGAAAGATTTGAAACAACGCGGGCTGCTCGAGGACACGCTGGTGATCTGGGGCGGAGAATTTGGTCGCACCCCGATGGTGCAAGGCGGCAACGACGGGCGCGATCATCATCCGAACTGTTTCAGCTACTGGCTCGCGGGCGGCGGCGTGAAGCGCGGCCTCACGCTCGGCCAGTCCGACGACTTCGGCTTCAACGCCACCGAGGAAAAAGTCCACGTCCACGATCTCCACGCCACGGTGTTGCACCTGCTCGGCTTCGATCACACCAAGCTCACGCATCGTTTCCAGGGCCGCGACTTCCGCCTGACCGACGTGCATGGAGAGGTCGTGGAAAAGCTGCTGGCTTAGGCGCAACCGCTCGCGCTGCGAGGAACGGAGTGGTCAAGAACAAGGTGATTTCCAATGTTGCCCGGCGAACCGCCTTCGGTGAAGGTTTCGGCATGGCAACCATCACCATACAAGTGGAAGATGATCTCGCTCGCCGGATGGAAGAATCCGCGCGTCACGCGCACCAGTCTCTCTCCGATTGGGTTCAGGAGCGCATCAAGTCCGCGACGAATCAGGTCGCGGGCGCAGTTGAGCCGGTGGCGGATCAAACCCACCTGAGCCTTGATGACTTTCCCCGGTTTGCCACCAGCAAGCCGCAGCAGGAACGCCTGAGCCGCGATGTGATCTATGACGAACGCGGACGCTGACGCGCTGCTGGTGGACACCAATGTTCTCGTGTACGCCGCAAACCCGAATGCCCCGCTCCATAGCGTTGCCCTCGCCACCTTGGTTCGCCATCGCACGGCGGGACGGCAAATGTGGATCAGCACGCAAGTCATCCGCGAATTTCTGGTCGTGATGTGCAACCCGCACCTCACCACGCCCGCCCTCAATCCAGAACAGGCCGCTGTCTCCGTCCGCTACTTCCTGCGCCGCTTCTTTGTCACGCAAGACACGCACCAGGTTTCCCGCGCCCTGAGCCGCCTGCTCACGCTCCTGCCGACGGGCGCGCGCCGCATCCACGATGGCAACATCGTCGCCACCTGCCAGGCGCACGGGATTTCCTCCATCCTCACGCACAACCCCGGTGACTTCGCTCCGTTCACCAGTGTCATCAAAGTTGAACCGCTGGTCATGGCTGTGTCCAAGTAACCGGGTGAACAGGGACGGACACGCACGGCCCACGTTCGAGGTCTTCCGGTTTGGGGCCAAAGCCGAAGGCCAGATGAAGATTGGAAGCGAACAATATCGGCTGCGTTTAACTCGCCAAATTGAGCTTTGCCCGCATCAAGGGCTGTGTCATATCGAGTTGCTGGCAATCCGATGGGTTTGAGGGTTCAAAACAGCGGCAGCGTAAAAGTAACCGTTTCGGTCACGAGGCAGGCATGACACAGCAAACGATCATCCGTTCAGCGTGCTACTTGTGCGAGGGAACAATCGAGTTCCCCGCAGAACTGGCGAACCAAGTGATTCCATGCCCGCATTGCGGCAAGGAAATCAAATTGTTCGCGGCGTCGAAGTCACTTTCACGCTTCGGGGGACTGTTTGCGGGCAGGTCATGGAACAAGAAACAGTTATTTCTCACCTTGTTCGCCGTTGCATTGCTGATCGGGAGCCTCTTTAACGCGCCTTGGGAAATTACGTACCGAAAACGGGACGGGGCATCTGCGCAAGCGAGAATAATGAAGGGGACTGTCTTCGATTCGCCGGTAACTTGGCGAATATTTAGTTATCCGCAGGAAGTTATCGCTCACAGATTGCTTGTTGCTCCTCTCGCACTTGGCTGGTTTGGGCTTCTCGCCGTGTATTTGCTTTTGCTGTTTTTGGCGCGGACACACGACATGCCGCTGATTTCAACGCAATCAATCGAACGGTTAAAAAAGGAGGCTGACGCTGTTGTGAAGGGCGTTGAAAGGGCAGCGCTTCCGATTGCGTGTATCTCTGCTGGTATCGGGGTGCTGATTGGGATCGGTTGGTTTGTTCACGCCTGGCAGGAAGCCTCCGAGCGACAGCGCAGGGCAAAAGAGCAGCGTGAAGAACAAGCTTCACTGCCGAAATTTGAGGACGCATTGGACAAGCCGCCAACCTTTTCGATTGAAGAAATCCTCGGCCCTGATCCTGCGTCAAACCGAGCCGAACTCGCACCGGCAAAGCGCGACATCTTTGATGAGGTTGCTGATGCGCAGAAAACCTTAGTGACTGGAACTTGGACGTGGGCGGCGCAGGGTGGCGCTACCACCGCCCTCAGCCGGAAAACCACGCTGAAACTTATGGCCGACGGCGAGAGGCTTACCGGCACGCTTACGCAGTCTGCGTCTGGGAATGGAAGCGTTCAACCTCGGGCGACGGAAATCGTAGATGGCAGGATCAGTGGGAACCAAATCTCGTTTAGCATTAAGCGCGAGTTCAACGGCAACACGTTCACCACCAAGTACAGTGGCAAAGTCGAGGGCAACACCATCACAGGGAAAATCGAAACACCGGGACGGAACGGGAGCGATCCTTTACTCCGCGACTGGGAAGCCAAGCGAGAGAGATACGCGCTGCCGAAGTGGGAAGACACGTTCTCGTCATCTAGCTGCTGTGGAAAAGCGGCTGCCGCAGGCGGACAATGCTCGCACAAGTGCTGCGTCGAAGCGCAACTGGTCCGGAGTATCTGCCGTAAGTGCAATCCGGTGCAATTCGATCCAAACGACTTCACAACAGAACCACCGCCGCAGGCGACCACACCGGGAACGAAGAAGGTGAATCCATTTGGCAAATTCGACACACACACCAAACAGAAGCCAATCGGCAAAGGAGAATTTACCGATGCAGAGGTCTTTGGTCGTGCGTCTGCTTGGGAAAGCACAAAGCCGGAGATTACTCCCGTGAGGAATTTCACGCTGCCGTTCGGAGCGAATCGGTACGACCCGGATTCACTCGCCAACCCATACGGAGCAGGCAGCCCCTACAAGTCGGACGGGCTGATGAATCCGTACAGCCAGTACGGGAGTCCGTACAGCAGCAAATCGTGGCGTAATTCTTATGCAACAGACACTCCGCAGCTCTACGACAGCGACGGCAATTACAGAGGCAAGTTGAGCAGCAATCCTTACGACGCGGATTCAGTCTCCAACCCGTACGGACGCTACGGCAGTCCGTACTCGCCCGACAGCATTCGCAACCCGTATGGAGCTGGCAACCCGTACCTCAACTCGCCGATCTACGTTGTGCCTTCGAGGTGAGATGAGGCCGTGAAGAGAAAAAAAGCCGCGAATACACCGCCGAGTTCAGGGCAAGTGCTCTACACGCCATTTTGTTTTAATAAAGCGCAGACTAAAGGGACGGAGACGGTGATTGATGCGATCAAGACGTGTCCAATCCCGGCGGAGAAAGAATGGGCTGACTCGTTGGCTTTGGACAGATTGCGGCTTCACGCCGTTGCAATTCTCGACTCCGCCTTAAAGCGCGCTGAACAGGAGTGGCGGCTGAGTGAAATGCCTGACCCGACGCCTGCGAATATCGAGAAACTTGGCGAGGGAGCCGCTACACTCATCGTCAGACTGACGCTTGCCCACCTCGCTGTGTTGCGAAAACTCTGCGACAATGGGCACCCGATGGCGCTTCAAAGCATGGATGCAATAATCCGCGAGGCAGTCAGGAAATTGAATGAACATGCGCTGTCGTTTCCATCAGTGTACGCACTCCGCTCACGGCAGTATCCAGAATGGCCGGTCCTGTTCTCACCACACCCGGAGTTCGGCACGGACACGAGTAAGCTCATGGAAGCCCTTGCCATCGGTGCCGACTATACATTGGAGATCATGGGCAAAGGGAAAGAGCGTAAGAAGCCGATCAGCTTTGATACGCCGGCCAACAAACTCGCGCGGCAGGTTTATCTTACTCTCTGGGAGAATCGGCGAAAGTGGCATGCCAGAGTCCACGGAAAAGCATTCGCCCAAGACTCGCAGCTTCCCGAATGGGTCAAACAGTGCAAAGAGCTTCCCGATTTTTCTACAGCATCCGTCTTGCAATGGATTGAGATCGGCTGGCTCGCGGTTCTTCACACCTACGATGGACAGCCGGAGGCGGACGCGGAGCTTTGGAAAATTGGTAAGCATCGCGCGACAAAAACACCCGCAGCGACGCACGTCCGGGCCGGCATCAAAGAAAAAATGTCAGAAGCGATGAACAAACTCGCCCGCAATCCGCCTTCCGTAGCGTAAGGGTTTATTCTGGGGGAATCGCATTATTTGCCCGTGTTCCACGATACGGGCAATGAACACAAAACATCATTTCACGGAGTCGCCGATACTGACGACTTTCCGCCGGCGCGTTTGGGTTTGGCTTGTGGTCTTCGTCGCATTGGCAGGACCGCCGGAACGAAATCGACTTCAATTCTCAATTTCAATGTCTCTGGAACGGCGAACTGCTCCACAAATCGAGACACCGCACGAAGTTCGTTTGCAGAAGCGTCGTTCTACAACAGCAGAGCGTGACCGTGAGCGGAACCGTGGTCGCGCCCGACCGTGACGCTGACGGCGACACCAGACGGCGGCTGGAGTTTTCTGCGCTGGGAAGGTGATGCGTCCGGCTCCAGCAACCCACTGGCCTTGACGGTCCAGCGTTCGCTGCAAGTGCAGGCGGTTTTCGGCACCAGCCTTTTCACGAACGTGCTGGGCAGCGGACGAATCGAGATCACGCCCGGTGGGCCGGTGCCATACGGCAGCACGGTGGAACTGCGGGCCGTGCCGAATCCCGGTCAGAAATTCGTGGCGTGGGGCAACGCCGTGTCCGGGACGAACAACCCGCGCCTGTTCACCATCACCCAGCCGGGGCCGACGGTCGCGGCGTTGTTCGCGGCGGGGCCGGCGGGTTTTCCGGTGATTACCAATCAGCCGTCGCCTCGCGTGGTGTCGGCGGGCGGGAGTTTCACCTTGAGCGTGGGCGCGAGCGGCACCGGGCCGTTGCAGTACCAATGGTGGCGGAATGGCGCGGTCATCCCCGGGGCGACGAACGCCACGCTGGAGATCAGCCACACGCCGCCGGCGCAAGCGGGTCGCTACGACGTGGTGGTGACAGGGCCGGAGGGAATGGTGGTGAGCGCGGCAGCGTCCGTGCTGGTCACGGTGTTCGACGTGCGCCCGGTGGTGTCGTTGCTGGGCGCGCCCGGCACCGGCTTCCGCGTGGAGTTCACGGATGATTTCGACGGCGGGCGGTGGCTGCCGCTGACGAACGGCGTGCTCTCAACCGAGCGGCAGGAGGTGATTGATTTCTCCAGCACCAATCGGGCGCGCAGGTTTTATCGGACGGTGGTTGAGCCGTAGCTCGGGGCCCGCGCGTTGCTTTCGTTCTTCGAGGTCGGTGGTGTGAACCGGATCAACACGCACTGCTTCCGGCAGCATTTTGTTGCGGCCATCAGCGCCACGAATGCCACCGCGCCACTCAGCCGCATCATTGATGACGCCGCTGATTTTTTGGCGCGCGGACTTTCCAGTCCGCAGCAAGCCACGGACGACGGAAAGTGTGGGCAAGTTCTTGAACCTCAAAACTCAGCGGCTGGCTGCGGACTGAAAAGTCCGCGCGCCGATTACTTGGAACTTCCGTCCCGCACCGGCTCCATCTTCCCAATCGCCGCCATGATCTCGTCGGCGACCTGCTGGTAAATTTCCTTCAACCGATCTTTCGAGCACGACTTCGCCTCGGCCCGCAGTGCGTGGAAAAAGATCGGTTCGCCGTATTTCACCGTGAGCCGCACCGGCTTGGGAAAAGGCACGTCGCGTCCGTACGCGGCCAGCGTGCCCCACACGCGCACCGGCACGACCGGTGCGGTGGACTTGATGACGAGCAGCCCCACGCCGGAGCGCACCGGCAGCAGACTGCCATCGCGCGTGCGTGTGCCTTCGGGAAACATGATGACCGCCCGGCCCAGCGACAGGGCTTCGAGAATGCGCTTCATCCCGGACGAGCCGCCGCCCCGGTCAATGGGCACGGCCTGCCAGTGCGTGAGCAACCAGCGCGTGAAATGAAAACGGAACAGCGACTCGCGCGCGAGGAAGGAGCATTGCCGTTTCAACCCGCAGCCGATGAGCGGCGGATCAAGAAAGCTCGCGTGGTTCGAGGCAATCAGCACCGCGCCCTCGACCGGCACGCGCTCAGGATGAAACACGCGCCACCGAAAATACGTGGCATACATCAGACGGAAGAAACTCCAGCCGAGCCAGTAGATGGGGTTCATGGGGGCAGTTGGCGTTCACACTTCAGCGTGGGCCCAGACAAGCTGAAGCTTGAACTCCAGCGGTTCATCTCGGTGCCGCCAGCCGCCGCTCGACCTCGGCGATGATGCGATTGCTCGTCTGCTCAGGCGTCTCGCCCGAGTTATCAACCATCATCGCGCCCAGCGGAATCATCAGCGGCGCGGCGGCGCGCTGGCTGTCGCGTTCATCGCGCGCGGCGAGATTTTCCTGCACGCCCTGTTCGAGCCGGCGCTGCGAGCGTTCCTTCAAGCAGGCGTCGAGATAAAATTTGAAATCCGTGTCGGGAAAAACATTCGTGCCGATGTCGCGGCCTTCCATCACGAGGCTGCCGAACTGGAGGCACTCGCGCTGCTTGAGCTTCATCCAGTCCCGCACCTTCGGCACGGCGGCGACGTGCGAGACGGCCTCGCTGACCTCGGCGGTGCGGACCTCCTTCTCGGGATAATAGCCGTCCACCGTCAGGCGCACGACGTGGTCAATGCAGTCGAGCTTGGTTTTCCAACGTCGGCAGGCGTTGGCCACGGCCTTCGGGTCGTTCACGTCGAGGCGCTTTTGCAGGCAATGCCAGGCGAGCGCGCGATACATCGCGCCGGTGTCCACATAGACGAAGCCGAGCTTCTTCGCGATGAGCTTGGCGTTGGTGCTCTTGCCGCTGGCGCTGGTGCCGTCGAGCGCGATGACGATGGGGTGTTTGGTTTCCATGTTACGGACGCCCGGCCCGGCTGACGAAAAGGAGTGCGCCCGCGCCCGCGAGGATCGCGACGGCTCCGATGATTAATAAGCTGAACGACATTTGGAATGGCCCGCCGAGGCTGGCCGGCCGGAGTGTTGTTTTCCGCACGCGCGGGATGCAATGAGAGAATTGAACGGAGCGGAGCGTGGAGTTCGAGACTGTCAACGTCACGCCCGCCGGAACGACGGTCCGACTAACCCAGTTGCCCTGCCTCACTGTTTCGTTACACTGCGCCGCCCTTGAAACTGTCGCGCTCCACTTTGCTGCTCGTGCTGCTCAACGCCACCTGGCTGGCGGTGGCGAGCTGGTATATCGTGCGCCACTTCGACGGCGCGCGCGTGGAGCCGCGCGTGCAAGTGGTGACGAATTACGTCCCCGTTTTCAAAGCCTCGCGTCCGGCCACGCCCGCGCCGGTCACGGTCATCACCAACATCATTTCCGCCACAAATGAGTTTCGCTGGGCGCAACTGGAGTCGGAGGATTACCGCGACTACATCAACCGGCTGCGCGCCATCGGCTGTCCTGAGCAAACCATTCGCGACCTCGTGATCGCCGACGTGGACAAGATGTTCGCGTCAAAAGTCCAGGCCGCCAGTGTCGGCCCGCGCGAGATCAAATACTGGCAGCCGGTCGAGCAGGAGATGTGGGACGGCTCGGCGGAGCAGGCCGCACTACGCCAGCAACGCGCGGTGGATTACGAGAAGCGCGAGGTCATCCGCCAGTTGCTGGGCGTGGATTTGATCGGCGAACGGCTGCGCGTCCAAGGCCACGCGGATTATCACGGACAGCGCCTCGGCTTTTTGCCGGAGGAAAAACGCGCGCAAGTTCGCAGCGTGCTGGATCAATTTGCAGATAAGGAACGCGAGCTGATGGAGGAGCAGATTGACAACGGCGACGGCTTCCTCGCCACCGGCGATCTCGCGCGGATTCGCAAGGAGAAGGACGCTGCGCTCACGCCGTTGCTCACCGCCGAGGAGCGCGCGCAGTATGATCTGTGGTTCTCCGGTTCCGCCAGCGCCGTGCGCCAGAGCGTTTTCGGCATGAACGCGACGGAGGAAGAATTTTTGAAGCTCTACCAGTTGCGGAAAAACTTGGACGCGCAGGGCGGCGCGGACAACGCGAAAGCGTGGGAGAATTATCAGGCGGAGGCGCAGAAAGCCCTCGGCCCCGAGCGCCACGCCGAGTGGACGCGCGCGCAAGACCCGAACTATCGAGAACTGGCCCAAGTCGCCGCACGGTTCAAACTGCCCGCCGCCACCGCCGTCGAACTGCATAGCTACTGGGCACCCATCGAAGCCGAGCGCGCGCGTGTGGACGCCGACCCCAGCATGAACGCCGCGCAGCGCGACGCGGCCTATCAGGCCATCGCGAAAGAGACGCAGAAAATTTTTAAGGAGGTGCTGGGCGAGAAGGCCTTCCGCTACTACTCGCGCCGCACGACGAATCCGTGGACGCAGGCGGGGCAGTGAGCCAGTGGTCAGTGAAACAGTAATCAGTAAGTCAGTAAAAACGCGCGCCCGGTTCCTTCGCCCCACCGATTACTGATTACTGACTTACTGATTACTTTCCCCTCCCGTTTGCCGGATGGACTTTGCCGCTCTGCCGACTACCCTGCCGCCCATGAGTGAGTTCAAGTTTTCCTGTCCGCATTGCGACCAGCACTTGCAATGCGACGACCGCCTCGGCGGAAAACAAATCCAGTGCCCGGCGTGCAAGCACCTCATCATCATCCCGCCCTCGCCGTCACAGCAGGCCGGCGGGCAATTCACGCCAGAGTCTGGCCAGACGTGGGCCACGCACATTCCGCGCGCGCCCAAGCCGCCCACCCCGCCCGCGTCCTCGGAATAATTTTCGTCACCTTGCGGCTGGCTTGAACATCCTGTGGCTCAGTTCAGTCAACCAAATCCATGCAACCGTCCGTGACACCAATGGAGAAGACCGAAGCGCCGTTTGATTTTCAGCCGCGCACGCGGCTCGTCTTTGGCGTCAACGCCGTGGAACGTGTGGGCGAAATTGTCCGCGAGTTCGGCGCCAAGAAAGTTCTCCTCGTCACCGATCCCGGCATCGCCCAGGCCGGCCACGCGGAACACGTCCTGAAAAGCCTCGCCGCGGACGGCGTGCGCGCCGTCGTCTTCGACCGCGTGCGCGAGAATCCGACGACACGTTGCGTGGAAGACTGCCTCGCGGTCGCGAAAGCCAGCGGCATCGAAGCGATCATCGGCCTCGGCGGCGGCAGTTCGATGGACACCGCGAAGGGCTGCAACTTCCTCCTGACCAACGGCGGGCAGATGAAAGATTACTGGGGCGTGGGCAAGGCCACGAAAGCGATGTTGCCGCTGGTCGCGATTCCCACCACCGCCGGCACGGGCAGCGAATGCCAGAGCGCCGCGCTTATCGCCGACGAGATCACGCATCATAAGATGGCCTGCCTCGATCCGAAGGCCGCCGCGCGCGTGGCGATTCTTGATCCGGCGCTCACCGTCTCCCAGCCCGCCCGCGTCACCGCCTGCACGGGCATTGATGCCATCGCACACGCGGTGGAAACGGCGGTGACGAAGAAGCGCAACGCCATCTCGCGGATGTTTTCGCACGAAGCCTTCAAGCTGCTCGCGCCGAACTTCTCCCGCGTGATCGCGAATCCCCAAGACCTCGAAGCGCGCGGCCAGATGCTGCTCGGCGCGGCCTTTGCCGGAACGGCGATTGAGAACTCCATGCTCGGCGCGGCGCACTCGATGGCGAACCCGCTCACCGCGCACTACGGCGTCGTCCACGGCCAGGCCGTGGGCATGATGCTCCCGCACGTCATCCGGTTTAACGCCGAGCACGAACCCGCGCGCCTCGGCTACGCGGAGCTGGCCTCCGCGCCAGAAATCGCCTGCGTGAGTGAAGGCGTGGAGCAAGCGGTTGAGGCGCTCATCCGCGAAATTCAGACTCTGCTCGAACTCGCGAAGATGCCCGCGACGCTCGGCGAATGTGGAGTGAAAGAAAGCGACCTGCCGAAGCTCGCGGCGGAAGCGGCGAAGCAGTGGACGGCCACGTTCAACCCGCGGGCCGTCACCGAGAAAGATTTTCTGGCGCTCTACGAAGCGGCGTTTTGAAAGGCCGGGCGCCTGGTCCTGCCGACGAGGGTTCTACTTTCCTGCCTTCTGCAATTCCGCCGCGATCAGTTCCGGCTGCCTCATAATGTGCCCGCGCAGCTTGCGCGATTCCTCTTCGACTTGCGCGGCGATGGCACGGTCGGGCGCGGCGGTGACCAACTTGCGCGTCAGCACGGCAAGGCGGTTGGTGAGTGTCTCGACCTGCCAGACTTTGGCTGCCAATTCTTGCAGGCTCGTGCGGTAGCTCTTTTGAAACTCCGGCAGTTCCCACAGCGCGTTCACCAAGAGGCTGCCGCGCGGCGGCGTGACCACGGCCTTGCCGAAGGTCGCGTCCAGCCCGTGCGGCATGAAGAGCATCCGCCCCGTCTTGGGCTGATGATACACGCGGTAGTTGTTCTTGGTGAAGGCGTAGCCGTCCACGCTGCCGAGCAGCATTTCCATCGCGAGAAAGCGTGTGAACTGATCCACGTCGAGCGCGGCGCTCAGTTTCGTCAGGCGGTCGGCGCGCGGTGTGCGCGCGGCGGCGGCCAGGTCCAACAAATCTTTCTGCGAAACGTCGTCGCCATTTTCCTGATCGAGATGTTGGTCAATGTCCTTCGTCTCGCCCTCGTAAAGATTGCCGCCCGCGAAACCAAACTCGCGCTTGAGGAAACCTTTGTTCACGCCTTCGACGAGATTGTAGAAGCCGAGTTCGCGCCCGTTCAGTTGCACGCGCACGCTGGCCACACGCGCAGCGGGCAGGCCGGCGTCGTGGAAGAGTTGCGCGGCCAGCACCTCGCGCATGTAACTGGGGTCTTGCAGGCAGTTGTTCAGGTTCACCTTGCTCAGGCCGTGAAACTCCTGGCCGCTGGTGAACTCATTAAACTTCAACGACAGCCCCGGCTTGCGATCAATCGGTTGAAACGTCGAGTGGCCTTTCAGCCGCACGCCCACATCACGCCAAGTCGTGGTGCCGTCGCGCACGATGGCGCGGACGTAATCACGCTGGCCGAGTTTGAAGGCGGAGAGACTTGAGGCAGGGACTTCAATCTGGAGGGTGTGAACCCGGCCCTCGTTGAAGAAGGGTTCCGACGCGTCCGACTTGTTCGCGGCGCGCAGAGGCGCGAGCGCAACAATGGTGGCCAGCAGAAAGATCACACGTATCCACATGGTGCTTTCTGACGCGGAGGAAGGGCGAAGGATTCGCGTGACTTGCGCCGTCACCGAGATTTTACAGTCGTCACTGATGTTAGTGGGACAGGCGCCCTCGCCTGTTTTTAGTCAACCAAGCGCCCCCGCTTGGCGAACTGCAAGCGGGGGAGGCTGACCCACTACGGAGTCCGCACTTCGTCGTCCACTTGCAGCGCGCCGCTGGTGATGTCGGCCACGCGCAGCGTGTCGGCGGCTTCCTCGGACATTTTTAACTCGCCGACTTTCTGACCGGCGCGGAAGACGGAGTAGCGCCCGCCCGCCGCCGGAACCTGGCCCACAGGAAATGAAACGACGGCGATCATCACCTGCTGGTTCACGGAGGTGATGCGGCCCACGGGTGAACGGACGGGCGTGAGCAGCGGCGCGGTGGTGGTCGCGGCGTTCGTCGGCGCAGCGCCCTGCGGTGCGACCGGGCGCACGGTGAACGAAGGTTCGAGCGTACTGCGACGTTTGGCGCAACCGCCGATGACGAGGGCCACCAGCAACGCGCTGACGGGGAGCGAACGGAAAATGAAACGAAACATTTTTCTCACGGGCGTGGAACGTAGCGAGGCGGGGCGGAACTGTCACTCGGCATTTCAAACAGTGGGGCGGGCGTCTCGCCTGCCGCAGGCCTTTAGCCGTCCCGGCTGAAGGGAAAACAGGAACACCAGCCGGGACGGCTGCCCCACTACCGATTCACCCGCCGGCGACGATGCGGACGATTTCAAGACGGTCGCCATCGCGCACTTCGCGCTGCGCGAACTCCGAGGGCGCGACAGCTTCGCCATTATGTTCCACGACCACACTGCGCGGCAGGAGGTTTTGCGCGCGGAGAAATTTTTCGAGCGAGCAGGGAAACTCGCCGCTCACCCTCGCACCGTTGGCGATGACAGTTCCAGCCGGCATGTCAGGCGAGGGTGAGGCAACTGATCTCGGGCGGGCAGTTGATGCGCACGCCAAAGACGCTGCCGATGCCTTTCGTGACATGAATCCACCGCCCGTTCCACGGCCGCAATCCCGCGACGAAGCGCTGGTCGCGCACCGGCGCGAACGGTGTCGCGCCCAGCCACGGCACGCGCAATTGTCCGCCGTGCGTGTGGCCGGAGAGCATCAGGTTCCAGCGATGCGCGGCCAGCGCGTCTTTCGTGTCGGGATTGTGCGAGAGAAGAATCGTGGAGTGATTTTCACTGGCGGGCGCGGCGCGGAAGGCGCGCTCAGGATCAAAATTCTCCGCCCACGTATCGCCGACGCCGACAAATTGCAGCGTCCATTCGCCCGCCGACCAGCGCACGGCGGTGTTGTGCAGCAAAGTAATTTTGCTGTCGCGCAGGACGTCGCTGATCCAGCGGATGTCCGCATGGCCACCGTGCTCGCCCGCCCAAGCTCCGCCGTCGTGATTGCCCAGGGTGGCGAAGCATGGCGCGGCCTCGGAAAGTTTTTTGAGAATGCGCGCGTAGTCCGTCGCGTGCTCGAACCGTTGGGTGATGAAATCGCCGGTGACGCAAATCACCTCCGGCCGCCACGCCAGCGCGCGATCAATCGCCGCTTCGATGTAGTCCAAACCCACGACGCCCGAGGCGTGCAGGTCCGAAAGGTGGAGCAGTTTCAGCGGACGCCGCGCACCGCCCGCCAGCGGCACGGTGTGATGGCTGACCTGCAACCGCTCGGCCTCGAAGAAGCGCGCGTAACCGAAGGTGCCAACGGCGGCAATGGAAACGCCGCCGAGAAACCGGCGGCGTGATATTTTCCAGGCGGGAGTTTTCATCGCATCGCGTGATGCGCTCCAGCGGATTACTTCATCAGCAGCATCTGGCGCGCACGCTTGATGGCCGAGTTGAGCCGACGCTGGTAGTGCGCGGGCAGCCCGGTGTATTTGCGCGGCAGGATGCGGCCCTGGTCCGTGACGAACGTGCGGAGCAGGTTGGTGTTCTTGAAATCGAGCGCGTCGAGCGTGAAGTCAATTTTCGGCTTCGGACGCGGCGTGCGGCGTTCCGTGGAGCGAGCGCCGTCGCGCTTCTTGTCCGTGTTGGTTTTGCGTGGCATAGGATTATTTCACTTCCTTGTGCAGGGTGTGGCGGCGGAGAAACGGGTTGAACTTTTTGAGTTCCAGTTTCTCCGGTTTCAATTTCTTGTTGCGGGTCGTGGTGTAGCGCGAAGGGGTCTTGCCTTCCTTGCGTGCTTCCGAGCATTCGATGGTGATGATTTCGCGGGCCATAAATTATTCCTTCTCCTTGGCTTTCTCTTCCGGCTCTTCCTCGTCGCCGCCGCCGGAATCGCTGTCCGAGCCGCCGACGCTGGCCACGCTGCCCAGCGCACCGAGGCGACGCTGGCGGAGCGCGCCATCGCGCTCCAGTTGGGCCTGGGCCTCGACGGTGAAGCGCGTCCAGGGAATCGCTTCGAGCCGGGCTTTCGGAATCGGTTTCGTGGTCACTTCGCACACGCCGAACGTGTTGCGTTCGATGCGCTTGAGCGCTTCCTCGATTTCATACATCGCGTCCTGATCGGACGAGAGCAGGCTGAGAGCGAAGTCGCGGTCGAAATTATCCGTGCCGGAATCAGCCATGTGCAGGCTGTAGCCGGCCATTTCCTCGGCGGATTCCTTGGCCAGTCCGGTCATCTGCGCCACAAGGCGCTCCCGCAAATCGAGAAGCGTGGTGTAGTATTTGAACCACTCGGGCTTGACCTTCACCGGCCCTGAGCCATTGCGGGCCATGATCGTGGGCTTGGCGACAGGATGGCCTAGAATGGAAGCGGCCGTGGTCTTCGCCGGGGCCAGTCTTTTCAGAGCCGACTTCAGAGCCGGCTTCGGAGCGGGCTTGGCGACCGGTTTCGGAATCGTTTTGGGGATCGCTTTGGGGATCGCTTTCGCGACCGCCTTGACCGGGAGTTTCGGAGCCGGCTTGGCCACGAGCTTTGGGGACACCTTCACGGCCGGAGCCTTTGCCTTCGGCTTCGCGCTGGGCTTGGCCGGGCTTTTTTTGGCGCTGCTTTTCTTTGTGCTCACGACTGAAAAATCTGTGTTTTGTCCCGAAATTTGCGGGAAAACTTGGCTCCCAAAATTTAGAGTGGGCGAATGTATCAAACGAAAGTGAGAACACCACAAAAATTTCCGCCTGGCTCCGGGCTCGTTTTCGAGCGGTTCCTTGACACGGTTTTCACGCGCGGCGAAAGCTTCGCGCCTTGATGAAATCATCTGGTGTCACTTGGAAATCCGCTGCACTCACCTTCGCGGTAGCGCTGGTTTTTTACCTGCTGGCTTGGTCGTGGATGACCCGCTGGCAGACGGGGCAAGGTCCGTGGCAAGTCGTGTTCGGCACCAATGCGACCGGCGAGCCGCAACTGATCATCCGGCAGGACACGCTCGGGCTTTCCAATGTCATCGTCCGCTTCGTTGGCGAATCACTCGGCACGAATGGCACCGGCGCGGTGGCTTTCGTGAAGCCGAAAATGCCCGTCCCGTTCGGACGCCTGGCCTACGATGACCTGATGTCGCAGCCCGGCAGCGTAGCGTTGGATTGCTTTGGACATGTCATCGAATTGCTGCCGCGCAATTTGGGCTTAAACGGCGTGGCGCAACCGTGGCGCAGCGGTGCTGAGTTCACGCTTGGACCGACGAACAAACTTTCGGAGGAAGCGCGGAAGAAATTCAAAGGCGGTTACAAGTAGTCCGGGGCCACAAAGAGCCCGTCGGAGGTGTACCTCCGCCCACCCCACCTTCGCCGGACAAATTTCTTCTCGCCCCTCGCCGGTGCGCCACGATAATCCACCCAATCGTGAACGCCCCGCCTCCAGCTTTGTTGCCCGTCCTTAAGCAATACTTCGGCTTCGATTCGTTCCGTCCGTTGCAGGAGGAAATCATCCGCGACTCGCTGGCGGGCAAGGACGTCTTCGCCCTGCTGCCGACCGGCGGCGGCAAATCCCTTTGCTTCCAACTGCCCGCGCTCGTCCGCCCCGGTCTCACCGTGGTCGTGTCACCGTTGATTGCGTTGATGAAAGATCAGGTGGACGCGATGCAGGCGAGCGGAGTGGCGGCGACGTTTCTGAATTCCTCGCTCACGCCGGATGAAGGGCGCGCGCGTCTGCGCGGCCTGCACAATGGCGAGTATCGCCTGCTCTACGTCGCGCCCGAGCGGTTGATGCTCTCCGGTTTTCTCAGCGACTTGCAGCGTTGGAAGGTCGCGCTCATCGCGGTGGACGAGGCGCATTGCATCAGCGAGTGGGGCCATGATTTCCGCCCGGAGTACCGGCAGATTTCCCAGTTGCGCGCATTGTTTCCCAACGTCCCGTTCATGGCGCTCACGGCCACGGCCACGGATCGCGTGCGCGAGGACATCGTCAAGCATCTCAAGCTGCACGAGCCGCGCTGCTACGTCGCGAGCTTCAACCGTCCGAACCTCACCTATCGCGTCATTCCGAAGTCGGGCGCGTACGAACAGGCGCTGGAATTCATCCGCGCGCGTCCGCAGGACAGCGGCATCATCTACTGCCAGAGCCGCAAGAGCGCGGAGAGCGTGGCGTCGAACTTGAACGAGGATGGCGTGAAGGCGCGTCCGTATCACGCCGGTCTCGATGGAAAAGATCGCAGCAAGAATCAGGAGTTGTTTCTGCGCGACGAGGTGCGCGTGATCTGCGCGACGATTGCCTTCGGCATGGGCATCAACAAGCCGAACGTCCGTTTCGTCATCCATCACGACCTGCCGAAAAACGTCGAGGGCTACTACCAGGAAACGGGGCGCGCGGGCCGCGACGGATTGCCGAGCGAATGCCTGCTGCTCTTCAGCGCGGGCGACGTGGTGAAGCAGCGCGGCTTCATTGAGGAGAAGCCGGAACCCGAACGCACCATCGCCAGCGAGCAGTTGCAGCAGATGGTTCACTACGCCGAGAGCGCGGAGTGCCGGCGCGCGTCGCTGCTGGATTATTTCAGCGAGACTTTTCCCGGCGACAACTGCGGCGGCTGCGACAACTGCCTCAGCCCGCGCGAGACCTTCGACGGGACGGTCCACGCGCAGAAATTTCTCTCCTGCATCTACCGCATCCGCGAGAAGAGCACCTTCGGCGTGGGGTTGAATCACGTCATCGAAGTGCTCACCGGATCGTCCTCGGAGAAGGTGCGGAAGTTCGGACACGAAACGCTCTCGACCTACGGCATCGGCAAAGACGTGGGCCGCGCGGAGTGGGGCGCGATTGGCCGCGAACTGATCCGGCTCGGCTACGCGAAGCAGGATGCCGCGCATTTCAATATCCTGGAACTCACCGCCGAGGGCCGCGCCGTGCTCACGCAGCGCCAGCCGGTGCAACTCACCAAGCCGATGAAGGTGCCGGAGCGCCGCGAACATGCCGTGGGTGAAATCGCGTGCGACGAGGCGCTGTTCGAGCGCCTGCGCGGCTTGCGCAAACGCCTCGCGGACGAACGCGGCGTGCCGCCTTACATCGTGTTCTCGGACGTGGCGCTGCGGCAGATGGCGCGCGTGTATCCGACGAACGAGGGCGAGTTCACACGCATCAGCGGCGTGGGCCAGGTGAAGCTGCATGACTTCGGCGCGAGCTTCATGGGTGAGATCGCGGATTTCCTCACGAGCAATCCACGGCAGATGTTTGCGGATGATTCCTTCGTCGCGCCGCCGCCCTCACGCTCGCGCCTGAACGACACCGCGCGCGAGACCCTGCGCCATTTCCGCGCCGGACGAAGCGTCGAGGAAATCGCCAAGGCGCGACTGCTCGCCTTCAGCACGATTTGCGGACACCTCACCACGGCGGCGGACGCGGGCGAGGTGATTGATCTAAATCAGTTGCTCACGACGGAGGAGCAGGAGGCGATACGCACGGCGTTCACGAAGTGCGGCTTCGGCAATCTGGTCGGCACGCATGAACAGCTCGGCGGCAAGTTTGACATGAGCCTGCTCCGCCTCTGCCGTGCCGTGCAGCAGCGGAGGTAAGTGGCGGCAGGCTTCCAGCCTGACAGTGCGGGCCGGCTTCCAGCCGCCCGGAAAAAGCGCGAACGGTCAGGCGCGCTTGAAAATTTTCACCGATCTTCTCGTGGTGATGACTCTCCCCGCCGGGCTGGAAGCCACGGCTCACTGGCCAGCACAGATGCTGGCCGCCACTGTCGGCACCTCAGAGTTGTATCAAATTTCAAACGCTCCCACACTCGCCGGGTCGAATGCACATGAGATTGCACCTTGGATTTGTTTGGCTCCTGACCGCCGCGCTCCTCGCCCGCGCGGCCGATTCCACGACCCCGGACATCACGCCGGAAATCTACGGCGGCTGGAACGGCGGACTCGTGATGCGCGGCGGCGATGTGAAGGCCGTGGTCGTGCCGGCCGTCGGCGGGCGCGTGCTCAATTTTTCGCTGAACGGTGAGAACATCCTGTTCGACAATCCCGACGCAAACGGGCGCACGCTGTTGAACTCGTCGAACTTTTCCGTGGGCGGTTATCAGCTTGATGTCGGACCGGAGTTGCGCGGGATTCCAAATCATCTGTGGCTCTGGCAGGGGCCGTGGGGCTGGCGCGTGCCGAAGCCGTTCACCGTCCACACGTTCAGTCCGTCGGAGCTGACGGTCGGCGTGCAGTTGGAAAAAGAATTCGTCATTGATCCCGACTCGGGCGATCTCGGCGTGACGCAGCGGATGCGCAACATCATTTCCAACGACGTGTCGTTCTGCCTGTGGGACCGCACGCTCTGCAAGGCGGGCGGCTACGTGCTCGTGCCGTTGAACAAGCGCAGCCGCTTCAAGGCCGGTTGGGCCATCCGCCGAGGCGCGCGCGTGCCGGAGTATCGCTACGACGGCGACCGCCCCAGCGACGAGCGCGTGCGCGTGCTGGACGGCGTGCTGGTGGCGCAGGCGAAGGCGCTGCCGGAATCGCCCAGCATGAAACTCGGCTTGGACAGCGACGCGGGCTGGATCGCCTACGCGCGCGGACGGATTTTGTTCGTGAAATACTTTCCCGTCTTCCGCGACGCGAACTACAGCGACGGCGGCAACACCGTGGAGTTCTATTGCAGCGACCGCGTGGCCGAACTCGAACCGCTCTCGCCGGAAGTCACGATGAAGCCTGGCGAGTCGTACACGTTCCCCGAGAAGTGGGTGCTGATCGAACTGCCGAAGGAAGTCGCCGGCTACGAACAGGCGCGCGCGCTGGTGAAGCTGATCCCGAAATCGCCGTTCGCGAAGTGATGAAGAACGTGCCCCCGGCGTCCCGCCGGGTGGAGATGTGCTGACTTCGAGCACGCCCCGACTGACCAGCCACGCACCTCATCATTCGCCCCCGCCCGGCGGGACGCCGGGGGCACGCTGCTCCGCGACGCATCACATGAATCCGCTTTTGCGCCGCGAACCCCTTCCGCTAACGTCCGCCCCACGCATGAACAAAGTCCGCGTTGGAATCATCGGCCTCGGCAACATCGGCAAGCACCACGCCGGTTACTTGCTCGACGCCCAGGTGCCGCGCGCGGAACTGGCCGCCGTGTGCAACACCTCTCCCGCCGCGCTCGAACCGTATGTCGGTCGCGTGCCGCATCACTTCAGCGAGGCCAACGCGCTGCTTCACTCCGGCACCTGCGACGCCGTCATCATCGCCACGCCGCATTACCAGCACACGGCGCTCGGACTCGCGGCCTTCGAGGCGGGCTTGCATGTGATTGTGGAGAAGCCCATTTCCGCGCACAAAGCCGACGCCGAACGACTCATCGCCGGCGCGCAGAAACATCCGCAGCAAATTTTCGCCGGCATGTTTCAACTCCGCGTCGAGCCGCGCTACGCGAAAATTCAGCAGCTCATTCAGTCCGGCGAACTCGGCACGCTCGTGCGCATCAACTGGATCATCACCGACTGGTTCCGCACCGAGGCCTACTACGCGAGCGGCGGCTGGCGTGCGACGTGGAAGGGCGAGGGCGGCGGCGTGTTGCTGAACCAGTGCCTGCACCAGCTCGACGTGCTGCAATGGCTCTGCGGAATGCCCTCGCGCGTGCGCGGCTTCTGCCAGATCGGGCGCTTCCACAACATCGAGGTCGAGGACAACGTGACCTGCTACCTCGAATGGGCCAACGGCGCGACCGGCGTGTTCATCTCGTCCACGGGCGAAGCCCCCGGCACGAACCGTTTCGAGATCGTCGGCACACGCGGCAAGCTGGTGCTGGAGAACGGCAAGCTCACCTGCACGCGCAACGACGCGGACATGATCGAGTTCAGTCAGGCGGCCAAGACCGGCTTCGCGAAGCCCGAAACGACCACGGCGGAAGTCCCGTTCGAGAATTCACCCAACGCCCACGCCGTGCTCATGCAGAATTTCACCGACGCCATTCTCGACGGCACGCCGCTCCTCGCGCCCGGCGCGGACGGGCTCGGCTCGGTCGAACTCGCCAACGTGCTCCTCTACTCCTCGCTCCTCGACGCCCCCGTGAAACTCCCGATGGACGGCGCAGCCTGGGAAGCCAAGCTCAACGACCTCATCGCCACCTCGAAGCTGGAAAAGAAAGTCGTGAAGCTCGCCAACGACGATTTCACGAAGTCATTCCATCGGTGAATGATTGAGGTTCACAACAACGCGCTCACGTCCGCCGCCTTTGGGCGCAGCCGCGCAAAATTGAGCACTTCTTCCAATGACGCGCCTTTTGAACGGAACTCGTAGAACAACGCTTCGCCAATGAGCGCGTAGTGCCATTCGCGGCCGCCCCGTTCTTCCGGCGGCAGTTCGTTGATCCGCTCGCACCACGCGATGGCCGCGCGGCGTTTGCGCTGGACATCCGGGAGCAGAAGCATCGTCTCGGCTTTCGTTTCGCAGAGATAAATCGCACCCGTCGTCCGAGCCAGAAAGTCCGGGCGGTAGTAACCGGGCAGGCCGTTCTCCTTCACGTAGCGCAGCCGCATGAAGGTGTGCTTCTGCTCGTTGATTTTGCAGAACGCCTCCACGGCACCGTCGTTTTGTGCTTTCTCGATGAACGCCTTTTCAAACTCACCGCTCCGCGATGGATACGACAGCCGTTCGTAAATGCACTTGGTCACGAGAATGGAAAACTCCTCGCGCATGGTCAGCCGGGCGATTTCCGACAAACTGCGATGCCCGATCTCCGGCGGCGCGTTGGTTTCCACTTCGGTCAACTCCGGCAGTTTGCGCCCGAACTCGCCGATGATGTGGTTCGCCACCGGCTCAATCAGCAGCAAGCGCCAGTTCTCATCCGCATTCGGATCGAAGTCCGGGCCGAACAGCCTCCGGCGAATGAACGCATCGACCCAGCCGGCAAGTTGCGGCAGGTTCACTTGCAGGAATGGAAACGCGGCGATGTTCGCGAACACTTTGGAACTGCTCGTCACCTCGCGATTCAAGCCGTCGGAAATGCGCCGCGCCATGCGGCTCAAAAAATCGTTGTAGCCCGTGGCGGTCATCACGCCGCCATCGACACGATAATCGCCAAACTGTGTTCCGGTCTGCACGTCCGTCGAGCGGAACACGTCGCCCTTGCCGATCTCCTTCTTCAAGTGCTGCACGGCGAGCGGGAACTCCGGGAGCGTCATCACGTCGAGTTCACGCTGAATCAATTCTTCCTCGCGCTCGCGCAACACAAACGGAATGGCGAAATCGAACGCCTCGAAGCCTTCGCGCAAGCCGACGGAAATCAAATCGCCCGTGCTCGGCTTTTCGGTGTCCGTTGGGGTGGCCTCGGCAAATTCGTAGCCTTCCTTCCGCAACTGCTCGTAAAACTCCTCGAACTTTGGGTGCTCCACGATGCTCAGAACATCAATCAGACTTTTCGGCTCCTGCCCGGTCTTGATGAGTTCGCGGTTCTCACGCTTCTGGTCGTCGTATTCGTTGCCGCGCCACATCAGGCGCAAGCCGCGCCCGACGGTCTGCTCCAGCAGAATTTTCGCGCCCGTGGTGCGCAGCGGAACGATGACGCAAATGTTGTTCACGTCGAAACCTTCGCGCAGCATCAACACACTGATGACCGCGCGCGGCTGGGCGTGCGCGTCCATGTCGAACAGCCGTTCGCGCAACACCGCCCACTCGGCCTCCGGCAAATCACCTTTGCGATTGGAGTCCACGCGCAGGATTTCATCTTCGCTCAGGCCAAGGTCGCGTAGGAACGATTCCACGAGCGGCGTGACGGTCGTGTCTTCGCAGACAACGAGCATCTTGGGATGCCGGGTTGGATCGAGGACGGCAAATTCCTTCTCCAGCTTGATCAGCTTCACCAGGCCCGCGCGCACCATGATGCGCTGGCCTTCCGACAGCACCGGGTTCCCGTGTTCGTCCCGGTCGGCTTTGAACTGCAACTCCGCGTTGGGCAGCGCGCCAAGTTCGCGCCGCTTGTCCAGCACGAGCGACTTCACCAAGCCTTCGCGCATGGCGGCGCGCAAATCGAAGTCCGCGATGATGTGCGGGAAATAAACGGCCTTGGCTTTCTGGCCGGTGCCAATCTGGTTGTAGGGCGTGGCGGAGAAATCCACCTGGATGAAGCGCCGGCCTTTGGGCGCGGCAATCAGGCGCAAACTTTTCTGCCATTCCACTTCGGTGAATTCGCCTTCGTGGCGGACTTCATGGATGTGATGGGCCTCGTCGTTGAACGAAAGCAGGCTTGGCAGGTCGCGCAGATAGTTCAAGACGCCGCCGCGCTCGAAGCGTCGGTTCAACATTTCGAGCGAGTTCCCCGCGCTGGTACCCGGCGAGAGCGGCAGCGCCGACGTTGCCACGTCTTTCGGGTCGGGCATCACGCCGGGTGTTTCCACGTCGCCGTCCGTGTCGATTTCCTCCCCGGCATCGGCCAGCGCGTGCCAGTTACAAATGCCGATGAATCCGCCTGCCGTCACCTTCACGCCCACTTCGTCTTTTGGGCAGACGTTGCCCTGCACGAAGCGGAAGACTTCATCGCGATAAACGTCCGGCACGAACAAGTCTCGGTAACGCGCGAGGTCGGACGTTTCCCAATCCGGCTTGCCCTCGCGCATCTTGCCGCGAAAGGCGTCGAGCAACCGCTGTTAGACAATCAGACCCGGCGCGACGACGAGGAAGTTCCGCGTGAAGCGCGCATCCTCAGGCGCACGCACCGCGTTGAGCAGTTGCCAATACATCAGCGCCTGCAACACCCACGTCTTGCCCGTGCCCGTCGCCATTTTGAGGCAATACTTGGGATGCCCGCTGCGCATCACTTCCTCCAGCCGCCGCGCCGTCAGCAAATCTTCGGCGGCGAGCTTCTGGTAAAGGTCCACCAGCGTCTCACACTGCAACACTTCATGCGCGTAGATGGCGTGCAAAATTGCCTGCCGCTGGCCGTCGTGAAAATTCACCGCCCGCGCATCGATGCAATCCTGCTGAAACCACCAGCGCAGCAAGTCGGCGGTGACGGGCGAGACTTTTTCGAGGATGGGAGCCGCGCCGGATTCCAGCCCGACGCACTCCGCCTGCAAGCGGGGCGTGAGCGATTTGACGAGGGGCAACATCATGATTGGTGAAAGCGCGTGGTTGTCATTCTCGGCGGGGCAGCGTTAATTGGGGCCATGAAGAAACGCTCCGTTGTGAAGGTTGACCCGGAGATCATGAGCGGCACGCCCTGCTTTGCCGGAACGCGCGTTCCCGCCCGCACCTTGATTGACTACATCGAGGGCGGCGACACGCTGGATGATTTTCTGGAGGGCTTCCCCACCGTCACCCGCGAACAGGCCATCGCTTTCCTTGAAGAGGCCAGTGAGCGAATGCTGGCCACCGCGTAAATGCGAATTCTTCTGGATGAATGTGTTGACGCGCGTTTCCGCCGCGAACTGCCCGGCCATGAATGCCAGACCGTGCCGCAGGCGGGCTGGGCCAGCATCAGCAACGGCAAGCTGCTCGCCCTCGTGGCCGCCTCGGGGAAATTTGACGTGTTCCTGACGGTGGACAAAAACCTGCCGCACCAGAACAAAACCAAAACCCTGCCGTTCGCCATCGTCGTTCTGCGTTCCAAGTCGAACAGTCTTTCGGCCATTCGTCCTTTCGCCCTGGAATTGCTCCGCCGCCTCCCGGAATTTCAGCCCGGCCATGTCTATGTGCTGAACGCATCCGAAAAAGCACGTTGAAGCGGCCTGAAGGCCGCGCTCCTCTTCCCATCGGTGTTGGTCCCTGTTCATCCGTGGCTAAACTGTTTTAATGACCTCAGCCTCGAAGCCAAACACGTCCACCACGCGCACGCAGACGCGGCGCGGGCCGGTCTTCACCGGCAGCGCGCTTAACAGCGCCTTGCTGACCACGTGGAGCGCGTCGTCATCGTTGGCGGTGTTGCCACGATAGTCCTGCCACACGCTGCGGAAGACCTCGCCGTCGTAATCGGGATCGACGCTCCAATACTCGACCAGCGCCAGCGGATCGCGGTTCACCACGGCTTGCAATCGTTCCTTGTCCTTCGGCTCTAGGTTCAGCGCGTCGGGCGAGAGCAACACGTAGTTGTCCAACTCCACGGTCAGGACTTCGCCGCTCGGTTTGGTTTCCCGCGTGATCGGTTTCAAGGTCACGTATTGGAGGGACGAGAAGCGCACTTCGTCGGGCTTGAGCTTGTCACCTTTCTTCTTTAGGCGGTCGAGCAGGTCGGGTGGGATGACGAGCACTTCCAATTTCGGATCGTTCAGACCGGCGATGACGTGGCCGATGTCGGCCGTGAAATTCCAGCCGAGCACGACCACGTTGTCCCAGCCGCCGAGATGCGAGGCGCGCAACTCCTGCGCCCGCTTCAACGTCGCCAGTCCGGTGAGCTTCTGCGGCGAGTCCACGAAGATGAGCGTGCGCGGTGCGACTTTGCCGAGGTTGCGACTCGGATTGTCTTCCGGCGGCAAGGGCAGCGCGCCGTAAAGGCCGAGAACGATTTGCGCGAGGTCGCCGACACGGAATTTTTTGCCGAGCGTGGATCGCGCCGCTTCGACCTGATAATCGCCGATGGCCTGGTAGAGAAAGGGCTGCGCGGTCTGATCAATCAGTCGCTTGCGCATGATCATGCAGGCGGGTTTGCCGAGATCGGAAGTGATCCAGTGACGGCCCAGACGCTCCGCCACGGCGGCGGTCGTGCCGGAGCCACCGAAGAAATCGGCGACAATGGAGCCTTCGTTGGACGAGGATTTGACGATACGTTCGAGGAGCGATTGAGGTTTCTGAGTTCCGTAATCGACGCGCTCAGATGATTGATTGTGTATGACTTTGATGTCTGTCCACACGTCCTGTAGCGGCACACCTTGAAATTCGTCGAGATACCGCTTCAAACGCGGGACACCCTTCTTCGGCCAGTGAAGTTTGCCCTCCTTTTCAAACCGCTCCAGCGTTGAACGGGGGCATCGCCAAATTCTTCGCACCCCCTTGAATTCGTAATCGTAACCACCACCTGACAGCCCTCCGGCAGTAAGGTCTCCACGCGCGTAACGACGATTAGTGCCCGGTTCTACTTGGTCAAAAAATCCCTCGATGTAGTCCGGGCCAGGTGGTGTGAGGATTCGATTCCAAACGTGGTTTCCAGACTTGCTGAAAAAGAAAATTGTGTCGTGAATGGAACCACATTGAGATGAATCGTTGTGAGCACTTTGTCGTTTCCAGATAATTTCATTCTGAAAATTTTCCCGTCCAAAAAGTTCATCCAACGCAATCTTTACATAGTGCGCAACGTGCCAATCAAGATGCACGTAGATCGAGCCTTGCTCGGAAAGCATTTCGCGCATGAGGCAAAGACGCGGGACAATCATGGCGAGGTAGCTAGCCGTGCCGTCGGCCCAGGTGTCGGAGTAGGCGAACTGCTCGACCACGGTCGGCTTCTGCTCCACGTCGCCGCCGGGCAGCGTGATCTTCGTCCGGTAATCCGCCTTCGAGTCGAACGGCGGGTCGATGTAGATGAGATCAACCCTCCCGCGCAGCGACGGTGTTTGTTCGTCGCCCGCCAGCAGCGCGGCCATCGCGAGCAAGTTGTCGCCGTAGATCAGCCGGTTGAACCACGGCAAAGGAGCGCGACCGTCCCGGTCGCCCTTCGCGGCGTGCGCTGACGCAAAGGCGTCGGGAGTTTCGAGCGCGCCGTTCGGAACGGCGGGCGGGACGCCCGCGCTCCTGGGGCGCAGCCCGGCGAACTCCTGCCAGTTGGTGTCCTTGGCGGGCGTGACGAGTTCGCGAGTTTGCAACGCGATGCGGCCCCGGCCTTCCAGACCTTCCATGATTTGCTCGGCGCGGCGTTTTCCGGCGCGAACAATTTCGGGCAACTGCTCCAACAAGGAGCGCCCGCGCGCGCCGCTGGCCGGCGCGGAACCGCCGGGATTTTTCGTGGGAACAGAATCGTGGGGTGTGGGCATCGCGCGGGAGCGCCACTGCAACCACGGGAAATTCTTTCAACAAGAAGGGCGCGAACTTAACGCGCTCTGCCTAGAGGCACTGCGAAGCGCCTTACACGCAAGCACGCCAAGCCGCGCCCAGGCGGGCGCGTGCTCGGTCGGTTGCGTGTGGGCTTGGAAAATTCGCGGTTTTCTAGGCAGCCCGTAGCCGAAGCTACGCAAATTGATTTTAGTAAAAAGTTTTAGTCGTCAGTCGTTTTGTTTTTCTGAACGCGGCGAGAGTAGCGGGAGGCGAAGGGCTGGCAAGCGGAAGGCACGGAGCGGGTGCGATTGGAAGTGGCGGGCAGCAGCGAAAGGCGGGGCGTGGTGGGGCGTCGTCGCTCCGCGCGCGCCGTGAATCGGAGAGCCGTCCTGACCAACCGGGAACATGTCCGGCACTCTGACTCGGTGCGGAGTTGATTTGCTGGAGCCTAACCCCGGCGCGCGCGGAGCGACGACGCCCCACCAGTTGCGGACCATTTCACACCCGCCGCCACACGCACGGCTTGTCAGTGGCTTTCGGACGGCGTAGTTAATCGCCATGACGATTGAGAAAGTCCGGGACGTTCTGCATGCGAATCCGTTCGTGCCGTTCAGCATTCGTCTGGCCGACGGGCGCTCCATTCCAGTCTTGCACCCGGACTTCGCCTCCGCTTCGCAGACGGGCCGAATTCTCCATGTGTTTAACGGCCCCGGCGATGCCTCGACTTTTGTTGCTGTCGTCTTAGTGACTGCCTTGCAAATGAATCCCGGCGCGGCGGCGGGCCAGAACAGTTAATTTAAGAATCATGATCATCACTGGCATTGGCGACGAAGCGGCGAACGGCATCGACGTACAAATCCGCGCTCATCAGGCGCTGGGGTGGAAGACCATCGAGATGCGCGGCGTGGAGGTGCCGGGGTTTGCGAAGGCGAACTTTCACGAGATTCCCGACGCGGCGTTCGACATGGCGGCAGGCCAGTTGCAGGACGCGGGCCTCAGCGTGCTCTGCTTCGGCTCCACGATCATGAACTGGCAGAAGACGGTGGCGACGCCGTTCGACGTGACGCTGGGCGAAGTGCGGCGGTGCATTCCACGGATGCAGAAGCTCGGGACGAAGTTCGTGCGCGTGATGAGTTTCAAGCCGGGCGATGACGAGGCGGTGATTCCGCCCGAAGTTTTTTCGCGCGTGCGTGAGGTGACGAAGATGTTCCTCGATGCCGGACTCCAACCGGTTCACGAGAACTGCATGAACTACGGCGGCATGAGCTGGCAACACGCGCTCGAACTGCTCGATCAAGCGCCCGGTCTCAAATGGGTTTTCGACACGGCCAATCCCGTCTTCAACGCCGACCGCTCGAAGCCCAAGCCGTGGGCGAAGCAGGATGCGTGGGAGTTCTACACGCACGTGAAGGCGCACACCGTCCACGTCCACATCAAGGACGCGCGCTGGAACCCGGTGAAGAACGACGCGGACTACACGATGCCGGGCGAGGGCCAGGGCTATGTGCGCGAAGTAATCAAAGATTTGCTCGCGAGCGGCTATGACGGCGCGTTCTCCATCGAGCCGCATATCGCGGTGGTCTTCCACGATGCGGCGGTCACGTCATCTGCGGAACAGCAGTTCCAGAGCTACGTTGATTACGGTCGCGCGCTGGAGGAGCTGGTGAGGGAAGTGCGCGCGCGCTAGCGGGCGGAGCGCGGAGTGCCGAGTCCGCGTGTTCAACCACGGAAGACACGGAAAGCATGGAAACAGATTTTCCGTCTCGTGTTGGGAGGCAGTTTTTTTGCCGCAGAGGCGCAGAGACGCGGGGAAAAAACTTCTACTCTTGTTCCTCTCTCTGCGCCTCTGCGGCTCTGCGGCAAAATCGCTTCGCCAGCCGAAATGCGCCTTCTTTCCGATTCAGAGACGCACGGACTCGGCGGTCCGCGCTCCAATAAAAAACGCCCGGCGGGATTTAATCCAACCGGGCGTCTGAAAATCCGGAACCGGCTTACGCCTTCACCGCTGCTGCCCCCGCGTTGTCCATCGTCACCTGCTGGCTGGTCACGGGGCGCTGGCCCTTGTGCCACCAGAGGACAAAGGCGCTGGCGATGTAGATGGACGAATACGTGCCGGTGATGATGCCGACGAGGAAGGTGAACGCGAAGTCGTTGATCGCGCCGCCGCCGAACAGGTAGAGCGACATGGTGGCGAGGAAGACCGTGCCGGAGGTGATGATGGTGCGGCTCAGGGTCTGGTTCAGCGCCTGGTTGATCAGCTCGCGGAAGGTGCCGCGCGCGCCGAGCTTCAGATCTTCGCGGATGCGGTCAAAGATCACGATGGTGTCGTTGATCGAGAAGCCGATGATGGTCAGCACGGCGGCGATCATCGTGGAGTTCAGCTCGCGCCCCGAGAGCGCATACCAGCCGAGGGTCATCAGGATGTCGTGCAGAATGGCGATGATGGCCCCGATGGCGAAGGAGAATTCGTAGCGGAAGGCGACGTAGATCAAAATGCCGAGGAGCGAGAACAGGAAGGCGAGGATGGCGCTCTTCAAAATCTCATCGCCCACGGTCGCGCCGACGCGCGTGGTGCCTTCGAGTTTGAAGCCGGACTGGGAGAACTGATTCGTCAGCGTCGAGGTGATCTTGTCCGTGGAATCGAAGCCGGCGGTGATGCTCAATTTTTCCTCCGTGCCCACGAGCGCCTGCTTGTATTGCACGGTGGTTTCGCCGACCACGGGCTTGAGCGCGACCGTGAGCTTGTCCTGGTCCACGCGCGTCTTGAAGGAGTAGAGCGCCTTGTCGCCACCTTTGAATTCATGCCCGACCATGTGCTTGCCGCGCGAGAAGCCGTAGCCCACGCCGACGATGATGACAACCCACGAGACGATGAAGGCGGGCTTGGCCCATTTCATGAAGTCCACGTTCGGCGACTTGATGAGGTGCAGCATGGGCAGGGTCTTCATCCAGCCGAGCGAGATGAAGGTGTCGAACACGAGGCGCGTGACGACGAGCGAGGTGAACAAGCTCGCGGTCACACCGATGGTCAGCGCGACACCGAAGCCCTTGATGGTGCCGCTGCCGAGGTAAATCAGGATGACGGAGGAAATCAGTGTGGTGACGTGCGAGTCGAAGATGGTGCCGAAGGCGCGGCTGTAACCGGCGGCGAGCGCGCCGCGCAGGGATTTGCCCTTGGCCATTTCCTCGCGGATGCGCTCGAAGATGAGGACGTTCGCATCCACCGCCATGCCGGCGGTGAGCACGATGCCCGCGATGCCGGGCAGGGTGAGCGTGGTGTTGAAGGCGCACATCACGCCGAGGAGGATGACGAGGTTCAGGAGCAGCGCGAAGTTCGCGACGAGGCCGGCGGCGAGATAATACACCGCCATGAACGCCGCCACGGCGAGCGTGCCCCAGATGGCGGACTTGATGCCGCTCTTAATCGTGGACTCACCGAGCGTCGGGTCCACGCGCTCTTCGCTGATGATTTTGACGGGCGCTTCGAGCGGGTTTTGCAGCGTGGCCGCCAGGTTGAAGGCTTCCTGTTCCGTGAAGCTGCCGCTGATGGAGCCGTGTCCGCCGGCAATCGGCCCCTTGATGTTCGGCGCGGAGGAAAGTTCTCCGTCCAGAATGATAGCCAACTGGCGGCCCACGTTCTCGGTGGTGACTTTCTCAAAGACCACGCCGCCATCACCGTCGAACGAGAAGAGGATTTCCGGCTTGTTGAAGTTGTCCCGGCCCACGCCCGCGCGGGTAATGTTCTTGCCGTTCAATCCGGGAATCGGCGTCTTGCTGACGACGAAGGGCGTGACCTGCTTCTCACCATTTTGCAGGATGCGCTGCTCCTTCAAGATTTCGTAGCCCGGAGGAATGATGCCTTGCTGAAGCAAACTCAGGCTGTCCTGATGCACGAGGCGGAATTCGAGGAACGCCGCCTTCTCCAAGGCCACGCGCACATTCGCCATATCCGCCGCGCCGAGGCCGGGCATCTGAATGTTGATCTGGCGGTCGCCCTGCTTCTGGATCAGCGGCTCGGCCACGCCGAATTTGTCCACGCGCTTGCGCAGCACCTCGACCGCATTATCAATCGCGACCTGCTCGGACATGTTGGTCGCGAGCTTGCTCGTCTCCATCTCGACGATGAAGGAGGAGCCGCCCTGCAAATCCAGACCGAGCCGCACTTCGCCCGCGCCGCGCTTTTGCAGCGCGTTGAGGATGGCCTGCGTCGGTTCCTTCTCGCCCTTCACGTCCACGTCGAAGTGGCGCGTGATGTCGTTCGTGCCGATGGCGTCGCGAAGGTTTTTGTATTCGCTCTGCGGGTTGGCCTTCTGCAACTCGGCGAAGCGGGCGACGATGTTCGAGTAGGTGCCGTCGCGCTTGCCCACGTTCTCTTGAAACACTTCAAAGAGCGGGCGGCTTTTGAGCGGCAGCATTTCCGTCGCGGCCCAGCCGACGACGACAACAATGATCAGCAACTTCCAAAGGTGACTGCGATTCATGATCGGGACTTAGTTTTGCGCGGCATCAGCGCCGGCTTTTTCGGTGATTTCGGAAATGGTGGACTTGAGAATTTCGAGCTTCGAGTCGGCGGAGCGGATGGACACGGTCTTGTCCTTCACGCCCATGACCACGCCGACGATGCCGCTGGCGGTCAGGATTTTGTCGCCGGCCTTGAGATTGCCCATCAGGTTGTTGAGCGCCTTCTGCCGGGTGCGCTGGGGGCGGATGACGATGAAATACATCATCAAGCCCATGATCGCGACCATGCCGACGAGCTTCATCATCTCGCCCTGCGGGTTGGCCTGCGTGCCGGGCGCTGCGGGCGGCGACAGGGCCAACAGTGCAAAAAAGTGATCGTTTAACATATTTTCCTGAACAAGAGCCGCTGAATTTACGGAGGAGCGTTTTTTAAGCAAGAAGGAGTTTGAGGGCGGAATGGGGCGGGAGAGAAAGGCGTTACGCCCAGTCCGTGAACGACGCCACGGACGGAAATGTTTTCCAATTCACGCCCTTTGTCGGCTACGGGCTTGCCCGCTGGATTTCTGTCCGGCTACCGTGCGCGGAACTTGGCAATGAAAGATTCACCCCAGACGGCAGAACGGCCGGACGAAGCCATGCACGCCAAGGAGGCGGGCTGGTACAACGAATTCTACAGCATGGGTCCCTTGAACTTGGGACCGTGGAACCGCTACCTGCTGCCCGGCCTGATTGCCGAACTCAAGGCCGACACCAAGCTGCTCGAACTCGGCTGCGGCCAGGGGCAGGTGTTGCGCTTCCTGACCGAGCACAGCGCCATGCGCGAGGAAAACATCTCCGGCATTGACCAGAGCAGCATCGCCGTCGAGTTCACGCAGAAGCTGCTGCCCAAGGCGCACATCAGCACGCAGGACATCTACCAGTTGAACTTCGCGCCCAACCAGTTCGACGTGTGCGTGATGATGGAAACCATCGAGCATCTGGAGGAGCCGGTGCTGGGCTTGAAGAAGATCGCGGCGGTGACGAAACCGGGCGGGCTGCTCTACATTTCCTTCCCGAACTACACGCACCTGCCGTGGTTCGTGGTCCGCATCCTGGCGGAGAAGCTCAACCGCCCGAACTGGGTGGTACTCCAGCCAGTGGACAAGATTTACACCACCTGGCACGTCGAACGGCTGGCTGAACAGGCCGGCTTCAAACTGGTCTCGGGCGTGGGCAGCAATTATGGCCCGCCGGTTTTTTATCCGCTCGAACGCGACTGGATGACCAACGGCCTGAACCGGCTCGGCCTCTGGCGCTTTTCCTATCACCCGATTTTGAAGTTTCGGAAAGTGGCGTGAGGCACGGCGGCTTCGGGTGTGATTAGAAGTGGCGGGCAGGAGCGCGGCCTTCAGGCCGCTTCAACGTCTAGCCGACCGAGGGTTTCGGAACTTCCAGTGCCTTCCCGCCCAGCGATAGTGAAGCGGCGTGAACGCCGCGCTCCTGCGTGGTTTGACCGCCACTTCTAATCACACCCGGCGGCTTCGTCCGGCTTTACACCTTCTCCGCCGCTTCCGTAGATTGCGCCGCACATGGGTCTCGACATCAACGCCGTCCAGTTTCTGATCGCCGCGCGGAAGGAAGGCGTGGAATTCGGTGACGTGCTCATGCTGGGGCGACAGGACTTGAACGTTTTCCCCGCCAAGATGCGCAGCGAACTGGCAAAGCATGGGTATCCGACGGAAGCCTTTGCCGAAGGAGCGAAGGATACGGGCTACGCCGAGCCGGTCTTCAAGGCGCTCGGCGCGAAAAAAGTTTCCTCGCTCGATGTGTCCGACTTCGAGGGCGCGGAAGTGGTGCATGACTTGAACAAGCCGCTGCCGGATCAGTTCAAAGAACGCTTCGACCTCGTGTACGACGGCGGCACGCTGGAGCACGTTTTTAATTTCCCGCTCGCGCTCCAGAGCTGCATGGAGATGTTGCGGCCCGGCGGCACGCTGTTCATGCACACCATCGCGAACAATTATTGCGGGCATGGTTTCTACCAGTTCAGTCCCGAGCTGTTCTTTCGCGTGTTCAGTTCGGAGAACGGTTTCGAGATGCAGAAGATGATCGCGCATCGCGTGGGGCCGTATGGACGCTGGTATGAAGTTTCGGACCCGAGCGTGATTCGCTCGCGCGTTGAGGTGCTGTCGTTCACTCCGCTGCAACTGATCCTGCGGGCGAAGCGCACCAAGGTCGTGCCGCTGTTCACCACCACGCCGCAGCAGAGCGATTACACGCCGCGCTGGGACGCGAATGCCGGCGGCGCGGCGGCGGATGCGGCGACCAATGCTTACGCACCGGCGCGCTCGTCGCTGGCCCGTGCGCTGCCAGGCGTGGCGCGGCTGATGAATGTGCTGAAGATCGGCGTGGGGATTTACTACACGCAGTCGCTGTTTAACCGGAAACGCTTCCGCCCGGTGTCGCGGCCTTGAACATGACGCCCGGCAGTTCCGCCATTGTCACGGTTGCCTTCGGTCACTCGACCGAGCACCTCAATTACACGTTCCTGAGTTTTGCGGAGAAGAATCCCGGCGTGCCGCTGCACGCCTTCGTCATCGGAGACAAACTGCCGACGCAACGGCTGCCGCAAATCACCTATCACCTCGTCGCGTCCGTGCCTGATTTTTCGCATCCGCTGCGGGAAGTTTATTTCCGACGGCATGAGTTGATTGGCCAACTCGACGTGGAGTTTGCGCTGGTGATTGATTCCTACGATGTGCTGTGTCTGCAAACGCTGCCGCCGTTCGAGAAGATTCTCGCCGGCTTCGATCTGGCGGCGGTGACGGAGCACATGGGTTCGCGCTACGTGCTGGGGCAGGGGTACACGACGAGCTTTCTGAATGGCGGCGTGAATTTTTGGAACGTGCCGAAGAGCCGCGACATCCGCGCGGAGATCGGCGCGCGCGGCCGCAGCCACTTCCGCATCCCGGCGGATGATCAGATGGTGATCAACGAGGTGGTGCAGACGAAGCACTTCGACCGGCTCCGAATTCTGCCCACGCAATACAACTTTCGCGGCTACCTCAAGCGCCAGCAGCGCGGATGGCCCACGGTCACGCATCTCGACGGCGTGCTCATCTACCACAACGCGACGTGCATGGATGAGGCGAAGAAACTCGGGCCAGTGAAAGCGCGCGCGGAGTTGCCGCTCCTGCCGAAGGACTCCGCGCCGCTGACGGAGAAGGAACAGTTCTGGCGGAAGCTGCGGCAGCGTTTCGTGCCGCACGTCATCAAGTGAACTTCAGCGGGAGAAAACCGCCGTGCCCATCTGGTCGTTCTCTTCAACCGTTTTGATGTAGCGAAACCCGCGCGGCTCCAGGAAGGCCCGCACGTCCGCCAGTGTCACGCGCCATGTGTGCCACTCGATGATGATGGAATCCACGAGCGGCAGGAACGATTCCTCGGCGCGCAGGAAATTCATCTCGGAACCTTCCACATCAATCTTCAGAACGTGGCAGCGTGTGTCGCCGAACTTTTTCTTCCACTCGGCTTCGACACTGACGTGCGGGACGGAAATCTTTTCCCATTTCCCGGTCAGCCCGAGCGCCGCCATGTCCGGCAGCTCGCTCATCGAGCAGATGTTGGATTCGTAGATGTAGAAGTCCGCCGCGCCGCCGCTGCCCTGGCCCACGATGCCATGAATGCCGGTGACTTCCGTCATGCCGTTCGCCTGCGCGTGCCACTGGGCGTCGGGTACGGCGCGCGGGTTGGCGTCGAGCATCAGGCCCTTGAGCTTACGTCCCTGGGCGAGGTGCATGAGCCAGCATGAGAAGTAGCCGACGTTGCAGCCGAGATCGGCAAAGGTCTTAAAATCTTTCGGCAGCAAGGCCGCGTCGTAGAGCGCGCCCTTGTCGAACATCTCCCGCGCGAGCGGAATGCTCTCGATGCGCGTGGCGCGATACTTGATGCCGCTGCCGGGCAGTTCCTTGATCAGCGGGAAGCGCCGCAGCCACGCGTTCGCCACGCGATGCAGCCGCAGTCCTTTGACGAGGCGGCGCGCGGCGGCGGAACGGGAGAGCCACGAGATCAAGTTGCGCATAAAGACCGCTCAGACGGCTTTCTTACGATACAGGAGGAAGGAGGGGTGCATGAAGTTGTAGCGCACGAACTGGTAAATCTTCAGCCCCACGTCCACGTATTCGAGGTCGGGATGATTCTTGGCCACGTACTCGCGCCACTGGGCGTTCGTCCACTGCGTCTGGTGCAGTTCCAAACCTTCGTTGATGTCGCTCGTCTCCGTGGTGCTCGCGACGAAGTAGCCGCCGGGCGCGAGGTGCTTGCGGATTTGCGTGAACACTTCATCCAGCAGCGGCGTGGGCAGATGCTCCATCACTTCCCAGGCGGTGATGAGGTGGAACTCGCCCGGCTTGCCATCCAGCGTGACTTGGTAGGGCTTGGTGATGTCGCAAGTGAACAAGTGGGTGTTCGCCAGCGTGGCCCAGTTGGCGCGCTTGAACTTGAGCGAATAGTCCGAGCCTTCGAGTCCGACGCCGTTCCACTTCATCTTCATGAAGTCGGCGACGAGTTGCCCGCCCGAGCAGCCGAGGTCCAGGAAGTTCAAGGTCTTCGTCCCAGCGTTCAACTCGCGGCGCAGGTACTCGTCCATGTGCAGGACGAACTTCTTGTTCGTGCTGTTGTTCGCGGCCGTGCCTTTGGGCGCGAGGTGGTCCGGCGACTCGAAGGCGACGCGGTGCTTCGTCTCCACCGTGAACTTGCCCGTCGGCTCGGGCCGTCCGCTGACGCGGCCCGGCTTGATGAAGAGAAAGAAAAATTCCCAGACGGGGCGGTAAATCCGCACATGGACCTCATTCCACACGCGGCGAAACTCGCCACGGCAGAGAAATCGAATCGCACGGAGGATGTTCTCGAACATGAGGGGCGGAGTGAACCAGCGGCTTCCGGGCATTTCCAGCGGATTTTCGGTGGATGCTTGGGCGTATCTTGCCGGTGCCGCCAGGCGAAAGCGGCGCTAAAGCGACCGCACTCCAAACGCTGGCGCGCAGCATCCAACACCTCGTAAGTCGCGGAGCGTTTGGA
>JAYVQC010000288.1:0-12910 GCA_043757045.1 Akkermansia sp.
CACCCCGCTCTGCGCCGCACCGGGCACATCTGTTTGGCCGGCGTTGTTGTTTCCCCACGCCGCGACCGAGCCATCGTTCTTCAAGGCTACCGTGTGCAAATACCCCGCCACAATCGCCGTCACTCCATTCAAACCTGCGGGCACCGTGGTTTGGCCGTAGTCGTTGTATCCCCACGCCAGCACCGAGCCGTCGCTCTTCAAGGCCACGGTGTGATACACTCCTCCCGCAATCGCCGTCACCCCGCTCTGGGCCGCGACGGGCACCGTCGTTTGGCCGTTGCCATTCAATCCCCACGCCACGACCGAGCCGGCCGTGGCCGCCTGAGCGGTGCTGGCACCGAACCCAGCGCCCAGGATGAGGAGCAACGTGAGGAACTGATTTTGCTTTTTCATAAATGACGGTTCGGCTCAGGCTAAAACTTCCGCGCGTCCGACCGCGAGCCGAATGAACTACGATCCGGGAGACCGGGAAACACGCGCGGATCATTTTGACGTTCCCGCCCACCCTCTCGCGCCAGCATGGAAAAAGTCGAAACTCAGGCTGGCGCGGGAACGTCCTTTGCCTGAAGCCATTGGAACAACGAACCGTCAAGACACCATGCGTATGAACGACAACGCCGCCGCCGAACGATTTGCCAGCCTCAACCGTCGTCGCTTCTTGCGCGGCCTGGGTGCGTGCCTGGCGTTGCCGGCGTTTGAATCGGTGCGGCCATTGGCGGCGCTCGCGGCGGAGGCGAAGGCCGCGAAGCTCGCCACCACGGCGAGCGGTGCGCCCTTGCGCATGGCATTCGTCTATTTCCCGAACGGCGCGATTCAGAAGAACTGGTGGCCGGGCGGTGCGGGAAAAGATTTCCAACTCGCGCGCACCATGGAGCCGCTGGCGAAGGTGAAGCATCAGTTGCAGGTCTTCGGCGGACTGGATCACGTCAACGCCACGCCCGGCCCGGACGGCGCGGGCGATCACGCGCGCGCGAGCGGCACGTTCCTGACCGGCGTGCGCGTGAAGAAGACGGCCGGCTCGGACATTCACGCGGGCATTTCCATCGATCAGGTGGTGGCGAACCAGATTGGGCACCTCACGCGCTTTCCTTCGCTCGAACTCACGACCGACGCGGTGCGGAAGTCGGGCAACTGTGACTCCGGTTACTCCTGTGCCTACCAATACAATCTCGCGTGGCGTTCGCCAACGCAGCCGGTCGCGCCGGAGCCGAATCCGCGGTTGCTCTTCGAGCGCATGTTCGGCGCGGGCGCGCGCGGTGAGCGGGGCAAGAGTCTGGTGCTCCGGCAGCAGCAGCAGCGTTCGATTCTGGATTTTGTTTTGGACGACGCGCGTTCGCTTCAGCGCAACATGACCGCGCGCGACAAGGACAAGCTGGAGGAGTACCTGACCAGCGTGCGCGAGATCGAGACGCGCATCGAAAAGTCCGAGCGCTTCGGCGCTCCTGCCGATCCGGCGCAGGACACGCCCGCCGGCATCCCGCCGCGCTACGATGATTACATCCAGGTGATGTTCGACCTGATGGTGCTGGCGTTCCAGACCGACACCACGCGCATCAGCACGTTCCTGCTCGCGAATGAAGGGAGCAACCGCACCTTCCCTGAATTGGAAATTCCCGAGGGCCACCACTTCCTCACGCATCATCAGGGCAAGCAAGACATGGTGGACAAGGTTGCGGACATTGACCTGTGGTACATGAAACAGTTCGCGAAGTTCATCGAGAAGATGGAGTACACGAAAGACGTGGATGGAAAGTCGCTGCTGGACAACTCGATGATCGTCTATGGCAGCGGTCACTCGGATGCGAACCGCCACACGCATGTGAACTTGCCAGTGCTTCTCGCGGGCGGCGGCGGCGGCACATTGACGTCGGGACGCTTCACGAAGGCGGGCGACATCCCCATGAGCAACATGCTCCTGAGTATGGCCGACCGCATGGGCGTGAAGGGTGTCGAACGGTTGGGGGATTCGTCGGGACGGTTCGATGGGATTTAGGAACGGAGCGCGGACATTCCTGTCCGCAGCAAGCCACGGACTGAAACGCGCGGAAAAATCTTGCGCCTCACCACTTCGCAGCTTGCTGCGGACAGGAATGTCCGCGCTCCTGAGATTTACCAACCCTTAACAATTTGGCGGTAACTCGTGCCTTGCCGCGCTTGTCTTTGTGAGCGTCATGATTGCTAAATTGAATTTTCTGCGGGCCGGTGCGCTGTGTAGCGCGGCACTGTTTCTTTCCCATTCCGTGTTCGGTCAGGCCGACAATCCGCCGCGTCGCGAGGCGCCGCGTCCGCCGGGATTTCAACCGGGCGGACCGGGTGGTTTTGGCGGACCCGGTGGGCCCGGCGGTTTCGGCGGGCCGGCGCAGGCCGTTGAATTGATTCCCAAGTTCGACCAGAACGGCGACAAGCGGCTCAACTCCGATGAGCGCAAGAAGGCGCGTGAATTTCTCGCCGAAGAAAAAGCCGCCGGACGCGGCCAGCGCGGGCCTCGGATGCGCGGAGGCGGTAATCAGCCCGCGCCTGAACCGGGACCGAAGCTCACGCCCGCCAGTGTGAAAACCTTCTCCACCAACACGCCGCTCTACGACGCGTTCACGCTGCGCACGCTGTTCCTCGATTTCGAGAACGCGGACTGGGAGAAGGAACTCGCGGACTTTTATCACAGCGATGTGGACGTGCCGGCGAAGCTCACCGTCGATGGAAAAACGTACCAGGACGTGGGCGTTCACTTTCGCGGCGCGTCGTCATTCTTCACCGTGGGCGAGGGGCGCAAGCGTTCGCTGAACCTCTCGATGGATTTCTTGAACGACAAGCAGCGGCTGCTCGGCTACCGCACGTTGAACCTGCTCAACTCGCACGTTGATCCCACGTTCCTGCGCTCGGTGCTCTATTATCAGGTGGCGCGCGGTTACCTCCCCGCGCCCAAGGCGAACTTCGTGCGCGTGGTCATCAACGGCGAAAGCTGGGGCGTCTATGCGAACGCGCAGCAGGTCAACAAGGAGTTCACCAAGGAGGTGTTCCATTCCGCCAAGGTCGCGCGCTGGAAAGTGCCGGGCAGTCCGCGCGGCGACGGCGGCTTAAACTACCTTGGCGAGGACGTGGCGGAATACAAGAAGCGCTACGAGATAAAATCGACGGACGTTCCGAAGTCGTGGGCCGAGTTGATCAAGCTCTGCCGCGTGTTAAACCAGACAGCGGCGGACGAACTGGAAAAGAAACTCGCGCCCCTGCTCGACGTGGACGGGGCGTTGAAATTCCTCGCGCTCGAAAACGTGTTCATCAACAGCGACGGCTACTGGACGCGGGCCAGCGATTTCAATCTCGTGCAGGACGAGGGCGGGAAGTTTCACATCGTGCCGCATGACTCGAACGAAACCTTCCGTGCGCCCGAGGGTCCCGGCATGGGCGGCGGTCGTGGCGGTCCCGGCGGCGGTGGCGGCGGCAACACCACGCGCGGCGTGGAACTCGATCCCTTCGCCGGCATGACCGATGCGAAGAAACCGTTGCTCAACAAATTGCTCGCCGTCCCCGCGCTGCGCGCGCGCTACCTCGGCTACGTCCGCCAGATGGCCGAGGAGTGGCTCGACTGGAAAAAGGTCGGCCCGCTCGCCGAGAAATACCAGGCGCTCATCGCCGACGACGTGAAGAAGGACACGCACAAGCTGGAGTCGTTTGAGGCTTTCACCGCCGGTGTGACCGCCGCGTCCGCCGCCGCGCCGGAAGCCAACTACGAGCCAGGGCCGCGCGGACCTGGTGGCCCGCCCCGCGCCGTCATCAGCCTCAAGAGTTTTGTCGAGCAGCGCCGTGCGTATTTGCTGAATCTTCCCGAGGTGAAGCAGGCCGTGGTGCCACGCAAGAGCTGAACGCGGCCCGTATGGAAGGCGCGCGGACATTCCTGTCCGCAGCCAGCCGCCGAGTAGTGAGGCTTGATGATTTTCTAGCGCGTCCCTCCTTTCGCGGCTTGCTGCGGGCTGGAAAGCCCGCGCTCCGGCGCGTTCGCCGCGCTGCGCCTCCACACGGCCTTTCATCTTTGTAGGAACTCGACTGAAGTTTTTGTCGGAACCTCCCGATAGCTACGGTGAGAAATGAGCGGCTATTTGCAGTATTACGGTTTGACCGAGGCGCCATTCACGATTTCGCCCAATCCGCGCTTTCTGTATTTGAGCGGCAAGCATCGTGAAGCGTTGAACCATTTGCTCTACGGCATCCGTGAGCGCAAGGGCTTCGTTCAACTCACCGGCGAAGTCGGCGCGGGCAAGACCACGCTCTGCCGCGCGTTGCTCGAACAACTGCCGAACGAAACCTTTTCCACCGCGCTCATCCTCAATCCCGTTCTGCACCCCGACCACATGATGGCGGCCATCGCGACCGAATTCGGACTCGATGTGCGGAACAAGGACCGCTTCCAGATTCTGCAAGTCCTGAATCACTTCCTGCTCGAAGAAATGGCCAAGGGCCGCGAGGTGGTGCTGATCATTGACGAAGCGCAGAACCTGACCAACGACCTGCTCGAACAGATCCGGCTCATCTCGAATCTCGAACTCGACGACCGGAAGCTGTTGCAGATCGTGCTCATGGGGCAGCCCGAGTTGCGCGACCGGTTGAACGAACATTCGCTGCGGCAACTGCGCCAGCGCATCACCGTGCGGTATCATCTGCGCCCGCTGCGTTTCAATGAGCTGAAGGATTACATCCGCCATCGTCTGCATGTTTCGGGCGCGAACGGCTCGCCGCAGTTCAGCCTCGCGGCGCTCTGGCGCATCTTCAATTACAGCAACGGCATCCCGCGGCTCGTGAACGCGGTGTGCGACAAGTGCCTGCTCGCCGGCTTCGTGCGGCAGCGCGCGGAAATCAGTTTCAGCCTCGCCAACCTGGCGGTGCGCGAGTTGGAAGGAGTCTGCGCGTCATGAGCATGGTCAACGACGCGCTCCGACGCGCCAGCAGCGCCGCCCGTGGGACAAGTGCGCCGCCGTCCCCTCCGGTTGAGCAGGAGTATCAGCAGGTCGAGCCGCCGCCTTTGCCGGCTTCCGACTTTTCGGCTCCGCCGCCGCTGGCTTTGCCCGAAGATTCTTTGCCGCCGGGGCGGGAATCGGATGAGCCGTCCGGCCCCCGACGAAGCACCGTGCAGTTGGTGCTCGCCATCCTGCTGGTTTTCGCCGTCGGCGCGGTCGCGGTGCTGAATCATTTTCACCAGAAGAAGGAAGCGCAGGTGGTGGATGTTTCCGCGAACGCCGGGAGCAAAAAGATTCTACCCAACGCCAACGCCGTTCAGGCCGCCGCGCGAACGCTGTCCGCCGTCACCAATCGCGCCGCCGTCGCGACCGCGCCCTTGCCCGCCGCCACGCCAGTAGCCGCAGTGCCAGTCGCTGCCGTGCCGCCGCCGAAGTTTCCGGCGCTGCGCTTGCAGAGCATTTTCTACCGGCCCTCGAATCCCTCGGTGATGATCAACGGACGCACGCTCTTTCTGGCCGATGAAGTCCAGGGCGTGACCGTTGCCGACATCCAGCCCTCCAGCGTGACACTGGTCTTGAGCGGGCACACGAACGTCCTTACGCTGCGTTGAACGCAGCATGATTTCAAAAATCTCTCAGTCGCCCGCGCTGGTGCGGTTCGTTCCGTTTGCCCTCTTCATCATCCTCACGTCATTGCAGGAAAAATTCGGCGAGACCGGGCGCTACTGGATTTATCTGGCCAAGACGCTGGCCGGAGCAGGAATGCTCGCCGTGGTCTGGCGGCACATTGAGGAGTTGAAGTGGCGGTTCAGTTGGGAAGCTGTCGTGGCCGGGGTCGGGGTCTTCGCCGTGTGGGTGGGGCTGGATGGATGGTATCCGCGCACCGATGCGCTTTACGCCGGGCAGATTTGTCCGCTGCTCCAGAAAATTGGACTCACGAAAGAATGCGTCGCGCCCGTCGCCGGAGCGGTGTGGAATCCGAATGAGGCGTTCGGCAGCGGCTCGCTGCTCGCCATTTTCTTCATCGTCGTCCGCATCGTCGGCTCGTCGCTCGTCGTGCCTCCGTTGGAAGAAGTTTTCTACCGCTCGTTCGCTTATCGCTACCTCGCGCAGAAAGAGTTTCTCTCCGTGCCGATTGGAAAATTTCTCCCGGTGCCGTTCCTCGTCACCGCGCTGCTGTTCGGCTTTGTGCATCGCGAGTGGCTCGCGGGCCTCCTCTGCGCCTGCGCTTATCAAGGGCTGGTCATCTGGAAGGGCCGGCTCGGCGACGCCATGACCGCGCACGCCATCACGAATTTTCTCCTTGGCCTCTGGGTGGTGTGGCGTGGTGCGTGGCAGTTCTGGTGAGGCGCGTGTGAATCTGATTCTTCACGAGGACGAACACCTGCTCGTCATCAACAAACCGGCGGGCTGGAACACGCACGCGCCTGCGCCGTTCGCGGGCGAAGGCGTGTATGACTGGCTGAAACACCGCGAGCCGCGCTGGGCGAAGCTGGCGATCATCCACCGCCTCGACAAGGAGACCAGCGGCGTGCTGATCTTCGGCAAAACTCCGGTGGCGAACAAATCCCTCACAGAGCAATTCACCGCGCGCACGGCGCACAAAAAGTATTTGCTGCTGACCGATCATTCTGTGGAGCCACAGCCCATCACCGCTCTCTCGTGCCTCGTCCGCGTGGGCGAGAAATACGTGAGCCGCCCGCTGCATCCCGGCGGCGAACGTGCGGAGACAAAATTCCGCGTCGTGTCCGCCACAGAGGGACGCACGTTGCTCGAAGCCGAACCGATCACCGGACGCACGCACCAGATTCGCGTTCACGCCGCCGAGCACGGTTTCCCGATTCTCGGCGACACGCTCTACGGCGGGACACCGGCGGAGCGCCTGTGCCTGCACGCGGCGGAACTCTCGCTTGCTCATCCCGCGAACGGTGAGTCGATGACCTTTCACGCGCCGTGCGATTGGAGCGCGGACCGCCGAGTCCGCGCGTCCGTAATTGAACCGGTGTTGACCAACGCTTTCCGCCTCCTTCATGGCAACGCGGACGGCTGGCCGGGGATGTATGTCGAGCGGTTGGGGGAATTCATCCTCGTGCAAAGTCCCGGTGAATTGAACGAGGCGGAACGCGAACAGGTGGAATCGCTCGCGCGCACGCACTCTGCGCGTGGTGTTTATCACAAGCGGCTCAACCGCAACGTGCGCCGGGCGGACGCCGGTGAATCCTCGCCGCAACTGCTTTTCGGCGAGGCCGCGCCGGATCGATTCACGATTCGCGAAAACGGATTGAGCTTTGAAATGAGTTTCACCGAGGGCTACTCGGTCGGCCTGTTTCTCGATCAGCGCGACAATCGCCGTCGGCTGCTGGTGAACCACGTCGCGGCGGATTTCGGCGCTGGAGTCCAAGCTTCAGCTTGTTCCGCTCCCGACACGCTGAAGCGTGAACTCCAGCCCGAAGTCCTCAACGCATTTGCCTATACCTGCGGTTTCTCCGTCGCGGCAGCGCAGGCGGGCGCGCGTGTGACCAGCCTCGACCTCTCGAAAAAATATCTGGAGTGGGGCAAGCGCAACTTCGCGCTGAACCAACTCGATCCCGCGCCGCACGACTTCATCTACGGCGACACCTTCGACTGGATGCGGCGGCTCGCGAAGAAGGGGCGCTCGTTCGATACGATCCTGCTCGACCCCCCCACGTTCTCGCAGTCGAAGGAGAGCGGAACGTGGCAGGCGGAGAAGGATTACGAAAAGCTGATCGCCGCGGCGCTGCCGCTGCTCAAATCGCAGGGCGTGATCTTTGCCTCCACCAACGCCGCGAAGCTGGAGCCGGAAAAATTCCTCGCGATGATTGAGGAGTCAGTCGTGAAGTCGCACCGGAAAATTCTCCAGCAACACTACGTCCCGCAGCCGCCGGATTTCCCCATCACGCGGGACGAGCCGGCGTATTTGAAAACAGTCTGGCTCCGACTTTCCTGAACTCGCGGAACGCCGTACGCCTGTGGGAACAAACGGCGAAAGCAGAGGGCCGCGAAGAGACAGCCGCTGGTCTCAGCTTTTTGCTTTTACTTTCAGAGTTTCCCCTTCGTCTTCGTCTTCACGCGACAGAGGAACATGTCGGCGGTGATATAGAGCGTGGAGCCGTCGTCGCCCCAGGCGCAGTTGGCGGTGGCTTCGCCGGTGGCGAGCGTGCCGAGGTGCTTTCCTTCCGGTGTGAGAATGAGCACGCCGCCGGGTCCAGTGGCCCAGAGGTTGCCTTGCTGATCCACTTTCAGGCCGTCGGGCAAGCCTTTCTGACCGTCCTGCATGTCCTTGGCGTCAAAGAAAATTCGCCCCGCGCCGAGGGTGCCGTCGGCTTGCACGGGGTAGGACATGATGACGGCTTTCTTCGGGTCACTGCTGGCGACGTAGAGAATTATTTCGTCAGGCGAGAAGGCGAGGCCGTTCGGGCGCGTGACTTCCGAGGTGAGCAAAGTGACCTTGCCATTCGCGACGCGATAGACGCCTTGGAAGGGAATCTCCTTGGTGGGGTCATCCATGTTTTTCGGCAGGCCATAAGGCGGGTCGGTGAAATAAATGTCGCCATTGGATTTCACAACAACATCGTTCGGGCTGTTGAAGCGTTGGCCTTCGAACTTGTCTGCGACGCTGATGAACTGTCCGTTCTCCCAGCGCGCCACGCGGCGGTCGCCGTGCTGGCAGGCGATGAGACGTCCTTGGCCGTCGTGGGTGAGACCGTTCGAGCCAGGCTCGCCGCCGCGCGGGGTGGCACCGGTGTAGCCGCTGGGCGCGCGGAAAATGGTGACGCCGTTGCGGGCGTCCCATTTGAAAATGGTGTTGAGCGGCACGTCGGAGAAGAGCAGGTAGCCGCCGGGCATCCACACGGGTCCCTCCGACCACTCGAAGCCCTCGGCGAGTTTTTCGATGGTGGCGTCGGGGGCGAGCAAGGCGTCGAGCGCGGGGTCGAGGCGGATGATTTTGCCGAGCGAACCGGAGGCGGGCTTCACGGTGAAGCCGATGTTCAGGTTGTTGGCCTGGGGTTTGACTGGCAACTCGCCGCGCGGCGCAGGGTGCGTGTGGCAGCCGCTGAAAACGGCGGCGGTGGTAGCGAGAGAAAGGAGCGCGACAAGTTTTGTGTTCATGGAGTGCGGTGAGTTCGCGGCGAGCGTTGCGAGGGGGCGGGGGAGGGTCAAGGGTGAAAAGCGGAAAGCGGAAAGCGAAAATGGGGCAGGGGAACTTTGAACTTTGGACGGTTGAACCTCGAACTTTGAACGCAGATGGCGTCCGTTGTTCGAGGCTTCCCCGTTCAAAGTTCAGAGTTCGGAATTCGAGGTTCGAAGTTCCGCCTCCCTATCCGGCCTTGGAACTACAGCGCGGTGAAGTGCCGTTGCCGTTGCACGAACTGGCAGCGCTGGGTGTAGCCCACACTCCGGGCGAGGGCCACGGCCTGCGCCAGGTCCATCCCCACTTCGCCCGGCGCGTGCGCGTCCGAGCCGAAAGTGATCGGCACGCCGTGTTGGTGGGCGAGGCGGACGATGTTCGGCGCGGGGTAAATCTCGCGGCAGTCTTTGCGCAGGCCGGCGGTGTTCAACTCGATGGCGACATGGGCGATTTTTGCGGCGCGGAGGAATTTCTCAAACAGTGGCGTGCAATCGCGCTGTGGGATGAAACCAAACTTCTTCGGCAGGTCGGCGTGGCCGATGATTTCAAAGAGGCGGGATTCCGCCGCCTGGGTGAGCCAGTCGAAATACACGCTCCACACCTCGAAGGCATCGCGCTCCTTCCAACGGGAAATCATCTCGGGATTGTCCACCGCCCACGAGTCGCTCACGTAATGGATCGAGCCGATGAAGTAATCCCACGGATGGCGCGCGGCGAGTTCGCGAATCCATTCCTCCTGGCCGGGCAGGTAGTCCACTTCGAGACCGAGGCGGATGATGAGCGTGGGATGGTCGCGTTGGGCGCGACGGACGCGCTCCACGTAGTCGTCGAGTTGATCGGCGCGCATCCGCCAGTTGTCGAAATCATCGCGCCGCATGGGCGAATGATCCGTGAAGCCGATTTCCTTCAGTCCCAGGGCGACGGCGTGCGCGGCATACTCGGTCGGCTCGCCCACCGCGTGGCGGCAGAGCGGCGTGTGCATGTGGTAATCAGCAGGCAGCGACATGGCCGGAGTGTAGAAACGCGCCGGGTTGGGGGAAGCGCAAACAGTCAGCCTCTGAACTACGCTATAACCGCGACACCAGCAGTTCGCGCTGGAAGACCATTTCCTTCGGCAGATGCGCGTAGAGTTTCATGAACAACTCGTCTTGCGAGAGGAGTTCGCGCCGCCATTCGTCGAGGTCAATAGTCTGGGCTTGCGCGAGGCGCTCGGGCGTGAAGCCGGGCATTTCTTCGAGATCAAAACTTTGCGGACCGGGCACCCAGCCGAGCGGGGTTTCATTCGCGTCGGCGCGACCGTGGCAGCGGTCCACGATCCACTTCAGCACGCGCATGTTCTCGCCGTAGCCCGGCCAGAGGAATTCACCCTGGGCATCTTTGCGGAACCAGTTCACATGAAAAATGCGCGGGACAAATTGCAGGCTCTTCCGCATCGCGAGCCAGTGGCGGAAGTAGTCGCCCATGTTGTAGCCGCAGAAGGGCAGCATCGCCATTGGATCGCGGCGCACCTGCCCCACCGCGCCGCCCGCCGCCGCCGTCATCTCGGAGCCGATGGTCGCGCCGCAATAGACGCCGTGAATCCAGTTGAAGGCCTGATACACGAGCGGCGCGGTGGTGGCCCGGCGTCCGCCGAAGATGATGGCGCGCACCGGCACGCCCTGCGGATCGTTCGCGGCGGAATCCAGCGCGGGATTGTTCGTCATCGGCGAGCAGAAGCGGCTGTTCGGATGCGCGGCTTTTTCCTTGGACGTGGGCGTCCACGGCTGGCCGCGCCAGTCGAGGGCGTGGGCGGGCGGCTCGTCGGTCTTGCCTTCCCACCACACGTCGCCGTCCGGCAGCAGCGCGACGTTCGTGAAAATGGTGTCGCGCGAGGCGATCTGCATCGCGTTGGGATTGGACTTCGCATTCGTGCCGGGCGCGACGCCGAAGTAGCCGAACTCGGGATTGATGGCGTAAAGGCGTCCGTCGGCGCCGGGCTTCATCCACGCGATGTCATCGCCGACGGTGGTGACTTTCCATTTCGCAAAGCGGGGCGGGGGCACAAGCATGGCGAAATTTGTTTTCCCGCACGCGCTGGGAAACGCCGCCGTCAGGTAAGTCTTCTCACCGTCCGGTGACTCCACGCCAAGAATCAGCATGTGTTCCGCGAGCCAGCCTTCGTCGCGCCCGAGATAGGACGCGATGCGCAGCGCGAGGCATTTTTTTCCGAGCAAGGCGTTGCCGCCGTAATTCGAGCCGACAGAAATGACCGCGTTGTCCTGCGGAAAGTGCGCGATGTAACGGCGCTCGGGATTCACATCGAGCGTGCAGTGCAGGCCGCGATTGAAGTCCTCGCTCTCGCCCAGATGTTCCCACGCGACGCGGCCCATGCGGGTCATCACGCGCATCGAGAGCACGACGTAAATTGAATCGGTGAGTTCCACGCCAACTTTCGCGAGCGGCGAACCGGGCGGACCCATCAAGTACGGCACCACATACATCGTGCGCCCGCGCATCGCGCCGTCGCACATCGTGCGGAGGCGGGCATACATTTCGCGCGGGGCCTGCCAGTTGTTCGTCGGCCCGGCCTCATCACGCGTGGGCGTGCAGATGAACGTGCATTGCTCGACGCGCGCGACGTCATTTGGATTGGAGCGGTGCAGGTAGCAGCCGGGAAGTTTCTGCTGATTGAGTTCGATCAGGATGCCCGCGTCCACGGCGGCGCGGGTGAGCGCGTCTTTTTCCTCCACCGAGCCGTCGCACCAATAGATGCGGTCGGGCGCGCAGAGCGCGGCCTGCTCCGCGACCCATTGAGTGATGTGGCGGTTGTTCAGTTGTTGAGTTCCGAGTTCGTGTCCCATCGCGAGGGCAGGTTGGGGGAAGTGCGGGCGAAATGCTTTCCCAAAATTGTCCGGGACGGAACCGCAGAGAATTTAGAGGCTCCGCACGTTGTCACCGACGAGCGGCAGGCCGGTTAATTCGCACCTCCGTTCTGCCGCTATTCCCACTGCGGTCCAGCCGCACACATTTATGCAATGGCTTAACAGTTTTACGAAATTCGCCGGCAGCTTCTCGGTGGGCTGGGTGGATTTCGTCACGATTCTCGTCATCGCCGTCGGGATCATGCGCGGCCGCAAGCGCGGGCTGTCCGAAGAACTGCTCGATACCACGATGTGGATTCTCATCCTGGTCGTGGGCGGTTTTTTTTATCGCAACCTCGGCGACCTGATGAACCAGAAGCCGCTCCTGAGCAAGCTGACCTACTACATGCTCAGTTACCTCCTCATCGCGCTGGGCATTAAAATTGTCTTCACCTTCACCAAGGCCAAGTTCGGCGCGAAGATTGTGGAGAGCGACCTGTTCGGGCGGCTGGAATTTTACGGCGGCATGGCGGCGGGCGCGGTGCGGTTCACCTGCGTTTATTTTTTCCTGATCAGCCTGCTGCACGCGCCGCACTACAGCGCGGAGTTTCTCGCCCAGCGCGCCAAGGACGTGGACTACAATTACGGCAGCGACTTTTTTCCGCACCCGTCGAAGATTCAGAACGCCGTCTTCAAAGATTCTTTCACCGGCCGGAAGACCGAGCAGCACCTCGCCAAGCTGCTCATCGGACAGATTGACGGCAACTCCGCGGTCATCCGTGGCGACAACAGCATCGCCAAACGCAACGAGCGGAAGATCGATCAGATCATGGGCGGAAGGTGATGGGGAAACTTCAAATTCCAAAACGGTCTACGGCCTGCACTTTGAAGTTGGGTGCCTCCGGACACGGTTCTTGAAAACCCGGTCGCAGGTGGGGCGTCGTCGCTCCGCGCGCGCCGGGCTGGAAGCG
>JAYVQC010000289.1:0-12884 GCA_043757045.1 Akkermansia sp.
GCCGCGCTCTCACGAGACGCGGCCATACCAATTTCAGCCGCGCTCTCACGAGACGCGGCTACAAGTGTCGTGTCCTGGCTCGCCAGCACCGCCGCCGACACCAACGCCTTCACCGAATACAAAAAGCTGCACCAAGAGATTCTGGAATGTCGCGGTGGCCAATCGCCCACGGTCGTCACCGTCGCCTGGAAGCCGGAGACGACGCGCGTGCTGCCGCGCGGCAACTGGCTGAGTGAGGCAGGAGAGATTGTCGAACCGCAGCCGCCTCACTTTCTGCCGCAATCCAAACGCGCAACCACCAACCAGCTCACACGGCTGGATCTCGCGAAGTGGCTCGTCGCGCGCGAGAATCCACTGACCGCGCGCGTGGCGGTAAACCGTTTCTGGAAACAATTCTTCGGTGCGGCCTTGGCGACGCCGGTGGATGACTTCGGCCTGCAAGGCGAGCCGCCCAGCCATCCTGAATTGCTGGACTGGCTGGCGGTGGAGTTCATGGAGCCGAGCGCCAGCGTGCCGCCAGCGTCCCGCTGGCGGTTGGGAAATTCAGAACGCCAGCAAGACGCTGGCGGCACGTTGCGTTGGGACGTCAAACACCTCGTCCGCCTCATGGTCACTTCGTCCACTTACAAACAGAGTTCCAATCTGCGCCGCGAGTTGCGCGACCTGGATCCGAACAACCGCTGGCTCGCGTCGCAGAACCCACGGCGGCTCGAAGCGGAATTTGTCCGCGACAACGCGCTGAAAATCTCCGGACTGCTCAACGCGGAAATCGGCGGGCCCAGCGCGCATCCGTATCAGCCCGGCGGCTACTACGTGAACCTTCAGTTCCCGGACCGCGACTATTTCGCCAGCGCGGACGACCGCCAATATCGCCGCGGCGTCTATGCGCACTGGCAGCGCACGTTTCTCCAGCCGATGCTGGCGAACTTCGATGCGCCGAGCCGTGAGGAGTGCACCGCGCTGCGCCCCATCTCGAACACGCCGCAGCAGGCGCTCACGCTGTTGAATGATCCGAGCTTCGTCGAAGCGGCCCGCGTCTTCGCGCAAAAGCTGCTCGCTTTTTCAGCCAAGACCGATGAAGCGCGATTGAACCTGGCCTATCAACGCGCGCTGGGCCGCAGTGCGAAATCGGCAGAACTCACTTCACTGAAAAAATTTCTTAGCGCCCAACGCGAACATTTGCAAAGCGACCCGGACGAGCCAGTGAAGTTGCAAAAAGTCGGGCTGGCCGCCACGCCCAAGAACACAGATGCGCTGGAACTGGCCGCGTGGACCAGCGTCTGCCGCGTGGTTTTGAACCTGCATGAAACGATTACGATTTACTGAGCCGCCATGAAGACTTTTGACGAACAACAATTCGCCCTCTCCATCAATCGCCGCACCTTCCTGGCTCGTTCGGCCTATGGCCTGGGCGGCATCGCGCTGGCCTCGTTGCTGGGGCCGACGCTGACGCGCGCCGTGGGACGTGCCGCGGGAAAAAACGGTGGCATCATCAGCCCTCTGCACTTCCCGCAGAAAGTGAAGCGCGTGATTCACCTGTGCATGGCGGGCGGACCGTCGCACCTGGAAACGTTCGATTGGAAGCCAGAGTTGAAGAAGCTCGATGGCAAGCCGTTCCCCGAGTCGTTCACGAAAGGGCAGCAGCTCGCGCAGTTGCAGAACACGGAGTTGAAGGCGCGTGGCGCGTTCGTCGAGTTCAAGAAGCACGGCCAGTCGGGGCAGGAAATTTCCGCGCTCTTCCCGCACATCGCGACGCTGGCGGACGACATCTGCATCATTCGCTCGATGCACACGGAGCAGATCAACCACGACCCGGCGCACGCCTTCATGAACACCGGCTCGATCATCAAAGGTCGGCCCAGCATGGGATCGTGGCTGCTCTACGGACTCGGCGCGGAGACGGACAATCTCCCCGGCTACATCGTGCTCACGTCGCAGGGCAAGTCCGGCGCGCAGCCTGTATCCGCGCGGCAGTGGTCGGCGGGGTTTTTGCCGAGCAAGTTTCAGGGCATTCAATTCCAGTCCAAGGGCGACGCGGTGCATTACGTCGGCAATCCCGAGGGCGTGTGCCAGAGCACGCAGCGGCAGGTGGTCGAGGAGGTGCAGCGGCTCAACGGCATCCTCGCGGAAGATCGGCTCGACCCGGAAATTCAGACACGCATCGCGCAATACGAACTCGCCTTCAAGATGCAGTCGAGCGTGCCCGAACTCACCGACTTCAAGCAGGAGTCAAAGGAGACGTTGGAAAATTACGGCGTGAAAGAACCGGGTGACGGCAGCTACGCCTCGAACTGTCTGCTCGCGCGCCGGCTCGCCGAGCGCGGCGTGCGCTTCATCCAGCTTTATCATCGCGCGTGGGATCATCACGGCGACATCGAGAAGGAAATGCCAAAGGCCGCCGAGGCGTGCGACCGTCCGAGTGCGGCGCTCATTAAAGATTTGAAGCAGCGCGGACTACTCGAAGACACGCTCATCATCTGGGGTGGTGAATTTGGACGCACGCCGATGGGCCAGGGCAGCGGGCGCGATCATCACATCAATGCGTTTTCCATTTTCCTCGCGGGCGGCGGCATCAAGGGCGGCACGTCGTGGGGATCAACCGATGAACTCGGCTACAAGTTCGTGGACAACGATCAGAAAGTTCACGTCAACGATCTGCACGCCACCATGCTTCACCTCTGCGGCATTGATCACAAGCGGCTGACCTATCGCTATCAAGGCCGCGACTTCCGCCTGACGGATGTGGCGGGGCATGTGGTGAAGGGGATTCTGGCGTAGCGCACGGAGCGCGGGTTTTCCAACCCGCAGCAACATGAAAGAAAGAACGGGGGCCGCAAGTTCTTGAGCCTTCGACTTGCGGGCGTTGCTGCGGGCTGGAAAGCCCGCGCTCCTTCGCTTGCCAAAAATGGGGATGCTACCGACGGGCGGGCGGCATTGCTCGGCTCCGCTTCGTCCGCTAACGTCGCGCGCGTGAGTCTTGATGAACTGTTCTTCACCCACGTCTCCGATCCCGCACGTTTCCGCGAGGCCGTCCGGCGCTTCGATGACTTGAACGCGGCCGACCCCAACCGCGAACTCATCAACGGCCAGCCCCAGCCGCACGAATTGCTGCAAGCCCAACGTCTCTGTCAGTGGGTGATGACGCTTGCGCCGGACGCTTCCGAAGTCCTGCGCCTCGCCGCGCGCTCGCAGCATCTCTGCCGCTGGGAAATTCCGCGCGCGAGTTACGAACTGACACGCGCGGGCTATCATCAGTGGCGCACCGGGCTGAAAAAATTCCATGCGGAAAAATCAGCCTCCGTGCTGCGCTCGGTGGGTTACGGCGAAGACCTGGTGGCGCAAGTGCAGGCGTTGAATTTGAAAAACAATTTCCCCACCGACCGCGAAAGCCGCGTGCTCGAAGACGCGCTGTGCCTGGTGTTCCTGCAATTTCAATTCGCTGAACTGGCCGCCAAAACCGAGGAGTCCAAAGTGATCAATGCGTTGCAGAAATCGTGGCACAAGATGACGGAAGCCGGACGCGCGGAGGCGCTCGAGCTGGATTATGGCCCACGGGAAAAGACGTTGCTATCGCGGGCGCTCGGATGAGCGCGGTGCTCAGTCCAGCAGCTCGAACACGGCCAGTGCGAGCGCGCCGGCCCCGGCACCATAAGCGCCCCAGTGCATTCCGCCGATCATGCCCTTGACGCGGTTGAGCGTGAAAAAGCGGGCGAAGACGCCGACGATCAGGCCGCAGACCAGCCCGGTGATCCCGCCGAGCATCCCGGCGAACATCACTTCCACGGTCTCGCTGATTTCGCCGCCCATGCCTCCGCCGGTCATGAACACGCCGTTGGCTCCGAAAAAATTGCGCGGTTGTTTCTTCATAAGCAATGCGTGGGAGAACTACTTGTCCGCGGTCTTGCTCACCGGCTTGGTGGCGCGCGCGGGGCGGTCAATGCGCCAGCGCTCGAGGGTTGAACCTTTACGGAAGGAGAGTTCGGAGAGCGCCTTGTTGTAATCGCGCAAGGTCGTGATTTCGTTGGCCTGCGCGGCCGTCAGGGCGGAGGCGAGTTGCAGGACGTTGAAGCTCGTGCTCTTGCCCGCGCCGAGTTTCTTCTGCTCGGCTTCCAGCGCGGACTGCGCGTAGATCGTCTGCTCGCGCGTGAGCGGGATGGCGCGCCAGTAGGTTTCCAGCAGCCGGCCTTGCGCCTCGACTTCCCGGATGATCGTCTCTTCCAACTGCTTCACCATGACCACGGTTTGGGCCAGCCCGGCCCGGGTGGCCTTGAGGTTGTTGCGCTCGGCCTGCATCACGAGCGGGAAACTGAGGGCCACGCCGATGGAAGTTTGCTCGAAGTTCCGGTCGCGAATGTCGCGCAACGAACCGCCGAAGTTTTGGTCCAGACCGTTGTAGCCCAACGTGCCGGTGAGATCGAGGCGGGGGAAAAGCTGGTTCTTGTCGTACTTGAGTTGAACTTGGGACTGCTCGAGGAGCACGCGCATGGATTGCAAATCAGTCCGGGCTTCGAGCGAGTATTTGACCGCGTCCTGCAATTCAAACGTGGCGGGCACGGGCAGCAGCCGGTCGGTCAGGGCCAAACGCGTGTTCAAGTCGCTGAGAAAATTGTCGCGCACCAGCCCCTTCAAAATGGCCTCGCCGTTGGCCGCGTTGTTGCGCGCGTAAAGGAGGAGAATCTCGGACCTGGCGACCTCGGATTGCGCGAGCTTTTCCTCGAGCGATGCGAGGGTGCCCACCTCGACGCGGCGGCGCTGCTCGCCGAAGAACTGAGTCTTCACCGCCACGTCCGCCTCGCTCACGCGCACCAGTTCGTGCAGGGCGATGAGATCGTAGTAGGCCTGCTCGACGGCGTTCACCACGAGCATGATCTGGCGTTCAAGATCGAGCTGGCTGCGGGTCACCTGATGACGGGCCAGACCGATCCGCAGGCGCGTGCCATCAATCCAGAAATCACGCAGCAGCGGTTGCGTCACCGTCGCGGCGGCCTGTGATTCCCAAGTGATGTCGGTGTGCTTGACAAAGACCGGCTGTCCGAAGGAGTTGGTGCCGATCTCGTTCGGGGTCGTGACTTTATTGCGTTGGGAAACGTGGCTGAGATCGTAGGTCGCGCCGCTGGGGAGCAGGCCGCTCAATCCCAAGTTACCCGCATAGGTGCGGCTGCGCGTCCCGGGCGTAGTGTTGCCGGTGTTCAGGTTCAGGCCGCCGGCCTCCCGCAGGTTGTTGTCGCGGCGGACTCCGGCGCGGAAAGTCGGATCGTAATCACCGTAGAGCGCGCGGCGATCATACTCGGCGATGAGCGGCGTGTAGCGCGCCACTTGCAAATCCAGATTATGCTCCAGCGCGAGGCGGATGGCCTCGTCGAGCGTGAGGGAAACACTGATTGGATTCGCGCTGTTCGTCCCGGTCACGACCGGCGCGGCGGCGGGCCTCACGGGTGTGAGCAAGGGCGCAGTCTTCGGCGCGGTCGCGGACGGCTCGACCGGGACGGTCGGGGCAGGATTGGACGCCGGATTATCCAGCGCCTTGCGCACCGCGTCGCGCAACTGGTCATCATTGCCTCCAGCGGGTGCCTGCGCCCAGAGGGGCACAGAGGTCACCACAGCGACAGAGGAAACAATCGCGCAAAACTTTTTCGTGAATCGCATGGGCGCGGACATTGGGGGATTTTATTCGGGGCGTCAAATCATCGGTAAGCGTACCATCGCATCCGGGGTTCCCTGACCCGCCACGGGGCGCAACCGTCCCGGTCGCCCGCGCGTGAAAGGCACAGGAGGCGGGCGGGACGCCACACGCTTCACTTCAAAAAAAAGCCGCGCTCCTCACGGAGCGCGGCTTGGAAAAAAAGTGCGACTGCTTACGCCGCCGCTGATTCACCGACCTGGAAGCGCACGAAACGGCGCACCTTGATCTCGTCGCCCAGCGTCTTCGACACGGAGCCGATGTGCTGGCTCACGGTCATGTCCGGGTTCTTCACGAACCCCTGGTCCACGAGGCACGCGGTCTGGAAATACTTCTCGCGCATGCCTTGCAGAATCTTGTCCATCGCCGCCGCCGGCTTGCCCTTGAGGCGGTCGGACTGCTTGTTGATCTCGTCTTCCTTGGCGATCAGTTCCGCCGGAATTTCCTCGCGCGTGACGGCGGTGGGATGCGCCGCCGCAATCTGGAGCGTGATGTCGCGGACAAGCTGCTTGAACTCTTCCTTCTGCGTCGTCGCCTCCAGGTTCGCGCCGACTTCCACGAGCACGCCCACTTTCGCGCCGGTGTGAATGTAGGCGGACACCAGACCGTTCCCGCTGATCTCGACGCGCTGGTGGCGGTTGATGAGGACATTCTCGCCGATCTTCGCCACGGCAGCGACGCGGTCAGCTTCCAAGTCCGCGGAGGGATTGGCCGCAATTTTCTTCGCGAGGTCATCGCAGAAAGCGAGGAAGCTCTCGTTGCGCGCCACGAAGTCGGTCTCGCAATTCACTTCGAGGATCACGCCCAGCCGCGCACCCGGCGCGATATGGGCGGCGATGACGCCTTCCTTCGCGTCGCGACCGGCCTTCTTCGACGCGGAGGCCTGGCCTTTCTTGCGAAGAATATCCACGGCGACTTCGAGTTCGCCCTGCGCTTCCGTGAGCGCCTTTTTACAATCCATCAGGCCCGCGCCCGTCATCTCGCGGAGTTTGGCGACGGCGCCGGCGGTAATTTCTGCCATAAAATTTTTAAGGAGTTGAGAGTTGTTGGTTGAAAGTGGAGTGAGAAAAAGCGGCGGGGATGCGGTCTGCACCGATCCCCGCCGCGAAAGTCACTGTCTTAGGCCACCGGGGCCGGGGCCGCCGGAGCGGGAGCCGCTGCTTCTTCCGCAGGCTGCTCGGGGTTGTTCTTGCGCGCGCGCTTGGAATCGTAGTCGGCCTTCGCCTCGCCGACGGACTGCACGATGGCGCTGAGAAGCAGGCGCACCGAGCGGATGGCGTCGTCGTTGCCGGCGATGGGGTAATCCACGAGATCGGGATCGGCGTTCGTGTCCGTGATGGCCACGATGGGGATCTTCAGGCGGCGCGCTTCGGCGACCGCGTTGTGCTCGCGCTTCACGTCCACGACGAACATCGCGGCGGGGAACTTCTCCATGTTGCGGATGCCGTCGAAGTACTTAATCTGACGCGCGTGCTCGCGGCGGATCATGGACTGCTCCTGCTTCACGTAGTCGTTGATCGTGCCGTCCGTTTCCATCTTCTCGATGGCCTTCATGCGGGCGATGGACTTCTTGACGGTCTGGAAATTGGTGAGCGTGCCGCCGAGCCAGCGCTCGGTGCAATAAAGCTGGCCGCAGGTCTTGGCCGATTCCTTCACGGTTTCCTGCGCCTGCTTCTTGGTGCCGACGAAGAGCACCTGGCCGCCCTTGCGGACGAGACCGGAGAGATAATTGCACGCCGCGTCGAGCTGCTGCGCGCTCTTGCTGAGGTCAATGATGTGGATGCCGTTGCGGGCGTCGAAGATGAACGGCTTCATCTTCGGATTCCAACGACGGGTCTGGTGTCCGAAATGGACGCCGGCTTCGAGCAGTTCTTTAACTCCGATGGTGGTCATAGTTTGAACGAGAGACGAGAGACAATGGACGAGGGGGAAAGCTCTTGCTGGCTCTCGATTCTCGACACTGAAACTCGACTTTCAGTTTCCGTTGGTTGCGAACTGTGGCGGAAACCTCCGCCCAATCCATCCCGCGGAAAACGGGATTTAGTTTAGTGTTATTGTGGCCGCCGCGCTCACACGAGCATCGGCAAATTAAGGCCGTTCAATCCCTTCAGAAAACCATCGGGCTAACGCCAGAGTGGCTTCCGAAAGGGGCGGCACGATAGCAAAGCGACTTTACGGGGCAACTGTTTATTTGGTGACAGCCCGGTTGCCCGTGCCGGGCTAGGACACTGTCGTCTGTTGAATCAGAAACCGTCTCGCGCCATGACACACGACCGGCCGAAACCAAAACGCCGCCGATGTTTCCACCGGCGGCGTCCGCAAAAAATCTGTCACCTTACGGTTGGTCGTAAGCCCCGAGCGGACGAATCCACACGTTGCGGAAACGCACAGGATTTCCGTGTTCATACAGCTCGATGAAGCCCTTCTCCTGCGGCTTGCCATAAACCGGCGCAGCCTGGTGCTGCGTGCGGCCCATCACCTCGCGACGATTGTGCACCACCACACCATTGTGGAAGAGCGTCACCGCCGCCTTCTTCATCAGTTTGCCCTCGGCGTCCCAGCGCGGCGCTTCGAACACGATGTCGTAGGTCTGCCACATGCCCGGCGAGCGGCTGGCGTTCACCAGCGGCGGGGTCTGCCCATAAATCGCTCCGGCCTGCCCGTCCGGGTAGGTTTTGTTGTTATACGAGTCGAGCACCTGGATTTCGTAGCGGCCAAAAATATTCACGCCGTTATTGCCGCGCCCCTGGCCGTCGCCCACGACTTTCTCCGGCGTGGCAAATTCGAGATGGAGTTGAAAATCGCTGAATTCATCCTTTGTGCGAATGACGCCGCTCTTGGGCGTGGTCTCCATGTAACCGTTCTCCAGTTTCCACTTCACCTCGCCGCCGTTGCCGCTCTGCCACCGGGAGAAATCCTTGCCATCAAACAGCACCACCGCGTCCGACGGCGCGTCGGCCAGGTCACTGAAATTTTTTCCCGAGCTGATGACGCGGGGCTGCGGGCGTCCGCCATCGTGGACGTGCCACGGCGTGCCGGGAATCATCGGCGTGTTGGTGTAGCCGAGCGACTTTTGATCGGCGGCGGTGAGTGACGCCGTCGTAAGGGCGACGGCGGACAGAACGATTTGGTGCGTCAGGCGCGATATGGTCATGGCGGAATTTGTTTCTGAGGTTGAGATAAAACGCAATGGCGGACTTTCGGCGGGGGGGCACTTAGCCCCTCTCTTACTTCTTCACGTCGTAGCAGTAGATTAAATCCTGGTCGCGCAGGTAGAGCTTGCCGTTGCTGATCACGGGATGCACCCAGATGCGACCTTGCGGGTTCCGAATTTTTGTCTGCGGATCGAGCGTGAACTTCCCGTGCGGCTTCCACCCCGCGGGCGAGGCTTCGATGAGGGCGAGCTTGCCGCTGCCTTCTTCGAGGCAATAGAGCATTCCATCCGCGTACGCCACCGCGCCCTTTTTGAACTCACGATGGTTCCACACTTCCTCGCCGGTCTTGAAGCTCTGGCAAGTCCAGCCCACGTCGGCGTGGCCATAGAGATGTTCGCCCACGAGAATCACGCCGCCGTGATGATTCTTCATCACCTTGTTTTCATAAACGGTCTCAACAGTGTTGTCGGGATTGATTTTGATTTGCTTGCAGCCGACGCCGTAGCCCGCCGCGACATAGACAAAATTATCGCGCACGATGGGCGTGGGGATGACGGCGGTCACGCCGGGGAACGACGATTTCCAAAGCACCTTCCCGTCCTTGGCCGCCAGGCCCACGATGCTCTGCTTGGTCAGTTGAACGTAAGTGTCCGTGCCATTGATCTTCGCCGGGATGATGGACGAATACTGCGCGCCGTCCGTGAAGTCAGCGGAACGCCAGAGCACTTCGCCAGTCTTCTTGTTCAACGCCGCCACCGCGCCCTGCGCTTCGCCGGGCGTGCAGACCACGCGGTCGCCGTCCACGAGCACCGACTCGGTGTAGCCCCAGCCCGGGACTTTGCCGCCGAGCGTCGTGAGTTTTTTCTGCCAGATAATTTTTCCGTCCGCCGCGCCCACGCACGCGAGGTTGCCCTTGCCACTGAGGGCCAAGATTTGTCCGCCGCTGACCGTGGGCGTGCTGCGCGGGCCGACGCCCCAGCTATTTTCGAGAATGCTGCCGAGGGGCGTGGCCCAGAATTCCTGGCCAGTGCTGGCGTCGAGGGCGAGGAGGATTTCCGCGTTGTCGCGCGTGCCCATCGTGTAGAGCCGGCCCGCGACGATGGCGGGGCCGGAGTAGGCGTGGCCGGCATTCTCAAACATCCACACGCGCTTCGGTCCGCCCTCGGGCCATTCTTTCAGCAAGCCGGTTTCTTTGGAAACATCATCGCGATTGGGTCCACGCCATTGCGGCCAGTCGAAATTCGCGGCGGACGCGAGCGCGGCGGCGGCGAGGAAACCGAAGGCAAAAGCAGAACGAGGGAGCAGTTTTTTCATGCGAAAATATGTTTCAAATTTGGCTACGGAAGCAGACGGAACGGCCTGGGCGGACATTCAAGCAAGCTCGAATTCACCGAAGCGCGGACCGCCGAGTCCGCGTGATTCTTGCGAGGTGCCGGAAAATGAGCCTCACGCCAAGGCCACGAAGGACGCAACGTGGGAAAAACCTTGGCGACTTGGCGTTAAAAACTTTGCCCTCGCAACCGCCGCGCTGAAAACCATTGATCCGATTGCTCCGTCCGCGCGTCACAGGTAGCGTGCGCGCCGAAGCTTCCATGAAGTACACCGCTCTCGCGATTTTTCTCGCCGTCTTCGCGACGGGCCGCATGTCTGCCGCCGTGGATTACGCGCGCGACGTGTTGCCGATTCTTTCCGACAAGTGCTATCACTGCCACGGCCCCGACGAAACTGGACGCAAGGCCAAGCTGCGCCTCGACACGAAGGAAGGCGCGCTCCGCACCAAAGATGCCGTCATCATCCCCGGCCAGAGCGCGAAGAGCGAACTGGTCAACCGCATCACCACCACCAATCTCGACGACGTGATGCCGCCGACCGACTCCAACCGCAGCCTGACGCCGAAGCAGATCGCGACACTCAAACAGTGGGTCGAGGAAGGCGCGAAGTGGGGCGTGCATTGGGCGTTCGTGCCGCCGGTGCGGCCAGTGGTGCCGCAGCTTAGTAAAAAAGTAATCAGTAAGTCAGTTATCAGTGAGGCGGGCGGACGCCGCACTGAATCACTGATAACTGACTTACTGATTACTAAAACCCCCGTTGACGCTTTCATCCTTGCGCGGCTGGAAAAGGAAAAGCTCACGCCCGCGCCCGAAGCGAATCGCGAAACATGGTTGCGCCGCGTGACCTTCGATCTCACCGGACTGCCGCCGACGTTGAAAGAGCTGGATGCCTTCCTCGCTGACACTTCCACCAATGCCCACGAGCGCATCGTGGATCAACTGCTGGCGTCGCCGCGTTTTGGCGAACGCATGGCGAGCGAATGGCTCGACCTCGCGCGCTTCGCCGACACGCACGGCTACCAGATGGATCGCTTCCGTCCCGTCTGGCCGTATCGCGACTGGGTCATCAAGGCGTTCAACGAGAACCTGCCTTTCGATCAATTTGTGACGTGGCAACTCGCGGGCGATCTGCTGCCGAACGCGACCAAGGAGCAGCGTCTCGCCACCGCCTTCAACCGTCTGCACAACCAGAACGAGGAAGGCGGCATCGCCGAGGAAGAATATCGCGTCGCCTACGTCGTGGACCGCGTGAACACGTTCAGCACGGCGTTCCTCGGCCTGACCACGGAATGCACGCGCTGCCACGACCACAAATACGATCCGCTCACGCAAAAAGATTTCTACTCGCTCTTCGCCTTCTTCCAAAACGTGGACGAGTCGGGGCAGACGAGCTACTTCACCGACTCCACGCCCGTGCCCGCGCTGCTGCTCTCGACCGACGAACAGGACAAGAAGCTCGACGAGTTGAAGCGCAACATTTCGACCAAGGAGTCCGAACTGGCGGCACTGCGGGAAACGGCCCGCGCAGAGTTTGGGAAGGTTTCTTCTCCGACAACCAACGTGGAAATTTCAGGACTCATCGCGCACTACTCGTTCGATGAAATGATCTCGAACCAGGTGGCGAACCTGGCCGGGACAAACTTCGCCAAAGCGCAGGAGAAGCCGCGACTGGTGCCGGGCCGCGCGGGTCAGGCCGTGGAGTTGAACGGCGAGAACGGATTCACCTTCGGCAAGGTCGGACACTTCAATCGCGCGACACCGTTCAGCTTCACGCTCTGGTTGCAGACGCCCACAAACGCGCCGCGCTTCGTGGTGCTGCATCACAGCAAGGCACCCATTGATGCGGGCAGCCGAGGCTACGAGTTGCTGCTGGAGAACGGGCGCGTCGCGTTTGGCCTTCATCACATGTGGCCGGGCAATTCCCTCAAGGTCGCCACCAAGACCGCACTCATCACGAACCAGTGGACGCACGTCACCGTGACGTATGACGGCTCCAGCCGCGCGAACGGCGTGCGGGTTTTCCTGAACGGCGCAGCGGCGGAACTCGAAGTGGTGCGCGACAACTTGTGGAAGGACATTACCTACGGCGACGAGCCGGAACTGACGCTGGGCCATCGCTTCCGCGACAATGGATTCAAGGGCGGACGCGTGGACGAGTTGCGCGTCTATGACCGCGCGCTCACCGCGCTCGAAGCGGCGCGCATCGCAGGCGTGGACGTGAGGCCCACGCTTGAAGCGGAGTTCGAGTTCTTCTTCGCCACGCAATTCACTCCCGCGCGCACGGTGGAAAAGGAACTGCAAACCGCGCGCGACGCGCAGCGCAAGTTCATCAATCCCATCCCGGAAATCATGGCCATGCAAGAACTGCCGCAGCCCAAGCCGGCGTTCCTGCTCAAGCGGGGCGCGTATGATTCGCCGGGCGACCGCGTCTTCGCGAACACGCCGGGCGTGTTGCCGCCGTTCCCCGCCGGCCAGCCGACCAATCGCCTCGGCCTTGCGCGCTGGTTGCTGCAACCGGATCACCCGCTGATGGCGCGCGTCACCGTGAACCGTTTCTGGCAGATGATGTTCGGCCAGGGTCTGGTGGAAACGAGCGACAACTTCGGCAGCCAGGGCGCGCAGCCCACGCATCTTGAGTTGCTCGACTGGCTGGCGGTGGAGTTCAGCATCGTGCCGCCAGCGTCCCGCTGGCGTTCCGGCCCGCGCCAGCGGGACGCT
>JAYVQC010000290.1:0-3272 GCA_043757045.1 Akkermansia sp.
TTTCTGCTTTCTGCTTTCTGCTTTCCGCTTTCAAAATCAGCTTCTCCTCCGCCACCAGACCAGCAGGCCGATGAAGAGCACGCCGCCGGGCACGCCCGCCAGCAGCGCCCATTGCACGGAGCGCAACTGGTTCCGGGTCATGGTGATTTTGTAGGTCTTGAGCGCGCGCGGCGGGATGCCGCTGAGCAGCACGGACTGGTTCACGAGCCAGTTCGCAGTCGCGGCGGCGAACTCGCGGTTCGCGTCGTTCTTAATGAAGTTGTTGCCCCACAACACCGAGTCGCCCAGCACCACGATGCGCGTCGAGCCGCGTTGCAAACCGGTCACGCTCTTCTCCACCACGGCCATGAGCGGCTGCGGGCGGGAGAGCGTGGGATCAATCTCGTTCCGTCCGACAAAGACGCGCGTGTTGGGGCCGGAGAAGAGCAGTTCATCCACCTTGGAATCGTCACCGCGTGCGCCGGGCGCGCGCACCGAGCGAATCGAACGAGGCGTGAAGAGCAGCACGCGCCCGCCGCGGATCGGGTTCATGATGGGATGCGCGCCGAGTTCGGTCGCGACGAGATCGTAGCCGCTGTTGCTCGCGGAATTTTCCTTGTCCACGACCCAGTTCTGGCCCACCTCGACACCCCACTTGGTCATAAGCATTTTTTCCAAACCCGTGCGCGCGCTCTGCTGGTTGAAGGCGATGAGCGCACGCCCGCCTTGGTTCAAGTAACGCTCGATGCGCTCCAACTCCACGCCAGCGAGCGGCGTGGTCGGCCCGGCGATGATGAGCAGACTGCAATCGGCGGGGACTTCGTTGGTGCTGATGAGGCGGAGCGGGCGGACCTCGAAATTATTTTCGTCGCGCAGCAGCGCCACATATTTGCCGTAACCGTCGGCGAGATCGCCATCCACGCCATGCTCGCCGTTGTCCACCATGTAGTAGGCCACGGTTTTTTTTCCGGCGGCCACGGCGTAAATTTTTGAGGTGAACACCAGCTCGCCCTTGAAGTGCGTGCGCGTGACCTCCTTGCTCTTGCCCGCGACGAGATCGGCGTAGTCGTAATCGGAAAGCTCCGTGCCGCTGGCCATGACCTTGTTGCCGCCGGACTCGAAGATGACCAGGTCGCGGCTGTCGGAGGTGAGCTTGTATTCCTCCTTCACCTTGAGCGCCATCGCCACGTCGCGCATGTAGTCCACGTACTCGACTTGAAGGCGCGGGCTGGTGAACTGATACTCTTTGAGCAGCCCCTTCACGCGGGGGAACAGCGGGTCGTTCTCGTCGAAATACACGATGATTTTCACCGTGTTGGTCAGCGTGGCCAGAACCTCGCGGGTGCGTGAGGAGAGCGCGGCCTCGGCGCTGCGGTTCAGGTGGAAGCGCGTGTAATGGCGGATGGCGAGGTAATTGAACATCGCGACTAGCGCGAGCACGGCGGCGACGGTGGTGATGAGGTTCAACGCCGCGCTCCAGCGCCGCGCCCACGAGAAACTCAGACGTGGTTTTGGCTCGTCGCTCATTTCCACCTCCGGCTTTCGACGGATTTCAAAGTGAGGAACAGGAACAGCGTGGTCAGCGACAGGTAAAAAATGACCGGACGGATGTCCACCACGCCGCGCGCGAAGTCGCGCATGTGTTCGGTGAGCGAAACGTAGTTGAAAAGTTTCGCCATCCAGCCCGCCTGCCCCGCGACCGCGTAAGACAGGAAGCTCAACAGATAAAGCGACACGCCCAGCACGAGCGCGATCATCGCCGCGATGATCTGGCTGCGCGTGAGCGACGACGCGAAGCAACCAATCGCCATGTAGAGCGCGCCGAGCAAACCGATGCCGAGCAGCGTGCTGCCCAGCGTGCCGGGATCAATGGCCGAGGGATCGTTGCTGAAATGCCGCACGATGAATAACCCGCCGACGAGCGGACTCCACAGCACGAGGTAAAAAAACAGCGCGCCAAAAAATTTCGCGAGCACCACTTGCAAGTCACTGACCGGCGTGGTCATCAGCGTCTCGAAGGTGCCGCTGAATTTCTCATGCGCGAACGTCCGCATGGTGATGAGCGGCGAGGCCAGCAGCAGAATCATCCACATGAACAGGGACAGCGAATCGTAGAAGACTTCCGTGAGCGGCTTGTCCGCCTCGCTCAGGTTCAACTGCTTGAGCAGGATGCAGAAGGACAGCCCGAACAGAAACGCCACCACGGCGATGACCGTGTAGCCCGTCCACGAGACGAAGGAGCCGGCAAGTTCGCGGCGCACGAGAGTCAGCCACACACGCATCAGACTTCATCCTCCTGGTTGGGCCGCGTGATGCGGACGAAAATGTCCTCGAGCGAGTGGGTGCTGCGCGTGAGTTCCCGCAGCTTCCAATCGCGGTCGCGCGTCAGGCGATAGATTTGTTCGCGCACGTCCAGCCCCGGACGCGCCGTGAGCGAGCAACGCACGTAATCACCTTCCGCCGGCGAGAGATCAAAATCTTCCACCTCGACCGCGTTTTCAAAAACCTCGTGGAGCTCGTGGATCGGTGCGGCGATTTCCGCGACCACGCGACCGGCCTTGCTCATCAATTTCTCCAGATTGCGCGGCGTGTCGTCCGCGAGCACGCGGCCCTCGTGCAGAATGAGCACGCGGCTGCACGTCACCTCCACCTCGGGCAGAATGTGCGTCGAGAGCAGCACGGTGTGCTTGCCCGCGAGGTCTTTGATCAACTGGCGCACGGCGCGAATCTGGTTCGGGTCGAGTCCCGCCGTCGGCTCGTCGAGGATGATCAAATCCGGCTCGTGCGAGAGCGCGTCCGCGAGACCGACGCGCTGCTGGTAGCCTTTCGAGAGATGCGCGATGACGCGCTTGCTCACGTCGCCGAGCCCGCACTGTTCAATCACCGTGTCCACGCGCTCACGCGAGCGGGAGCTGCTCATCCCTTTCAGCCGGGCGCGGAATTTCAAATAGTCGCGCACGCGCATCTCGCGGTGCAGCGGATTGTTCTCCGGCATGTAACCGATGTGCCGGCGCACCTCGTCCGCCTCGGTGAAAACATCGAAGCCCGCCACGCGCGCCGTGCCGGAAGTGGCCGGCATGTAGCAGGAGAGGATGCGCATGATGGTCGTCTTGCCTGCGCCGTTCGGCCCGAGCAGGCCGACGATCTCGCCGGGCGCGACGCGGAACGTCAGTCCGTTCACGGCGCGATGCCCGGCGTAGCGCTTGGTTAAATTCTCGACTTGGATCATGAATGCGTTCGAGTGCGCCAGAGATTAGGGCAGCGCGTTTGCAGGCGGCGAACAAAAATTCCGG
>JAYVQC010000291.1:0-3266 GCA_043757045.1 Akkermansia sp.
GCCCGAACTTCTGACGCCTCAATCCGGCGCGCTGAGGACAGCGACGCCCCACCATCGCTCGCCGTTCAGCACGAACCGTGACTTGATGCGACCGACGCCGTCTGGTGCTTGTTGCTTGGTGCTTCTCTGGAGCTTGGAGTTTGGAGCTTGGAGTTTCTCCCCATGACCTTCGACGAAATCATCAGCATCCTCCTGCGCCTGTTCTCGATCGTGCTGCTCGTGGCGTTGAACGGCTTCTTCGTCGCGGCGGAGTTCTCCATCGTAAAAATTCGCGACACGCAGCTTCAGCCGCTGATCAACCGTAAGAACCGGCGCGCGAAAATGGCCGGGCGCATCGTGAAGAATCTCGATGCCTCGTTGAGCGCGACGCAACTCGGCATCACCCTCTCCAGCCTCGGCCTCGGCTGGATCGGCCATCCGGTCTTCGCCGCGCTGCTTCAACCGGTGATGAAGTGGATGCAGATCGACTCGCCGGAAGTGCGCCACTCCATCGCCATCGCCGTCGGCTTCACCATCATCACGTTTCTGCACATCGTGTTCGGCGAACTCGCGCCCAAGTCGCTCGCCATCACCAAGCCGCTCGCGACCACGCTCTGGATCGCCTATCCGCTGCACTGGTTTAACCGCCTCTCGTATCCGTTCATCTGGGCGTTGAACAAAACGTCGCTCGCGCTGCTGCGGCAGGTCGGCATCGAGCCGGCCAGCGAGGGCGAACTGGCGCACTCGGAGGAGGAATTGCGCCTGCTGCTCACGCCCGCGCCGCGTCATGGCGCGACGGGCGCCAGCCGCGACATCGTGTTGAACGCCTTTGACCTGCGCCAGCGCGTGGCCCGCGAAGTCATGCGCCCGCGCCGCGAGATCGTGACGCTCGATGTCGCCACCCCGCTCGCGGCGGCGCTCGACACCGCCGCGCAGTTGCGCTTCTCACGCCTGCCCGTGGTGGAGAACGGGAACCTGGATCACGCGCTGGGCTTCCTGCATGTGAAAGATTTGTACGCCGCGCGCGACCAGACCGCGACCGTGCGCGAGCTGCTGCCGCACGCGAAGAAACTGGTCTATGTGCCCGAGACCGCACGGCTCGAACGGCTGCTGCAAATTTTTCTCGAACGCAAGGTTCACATGGCGCTGGTCGTGGACGAATACGGCGGCACCGTCGGACTCGTGACGTTGGAAAACATTCTCGAAGAACTCGTCGGGCAGATTCAGGACGAGTTCGATCAGGAGAAGCCGCTGCTGGTGAAGCAGGATGAACGCACCTGGCTCGTGGACGGCGCGCTGCCCTTGCACGATCTCGCGGAACTGACCGGCGAACCGTTGAACGAGGAGGGCGTGACGACCGCGAGCGGCTGGGTGACGCACAAACTCGGCGGCTTCCCAAAGCATGACGACGTGGTCCGCGTCGGCCCGCATGAACTGCGCGTGGAAGAAATGGACGGCGCGCGCGTGGCCCGGCTGCGGCTGATCAAGGCGGCGAACACGGCGATTTTCCACAAGGCGGAATAACCACCGGAGCCGGTGCATTGCTGCGGATTAAAAACCCGCGCTCCGTCAAAACTTCACCGGCACGTTCACGACGCGCAGTTTCCACGCGGAGAACTCGGGCGCGAGGCGCAGCAGCGCGAAGGAATCGAAATCAAACTGGTTGCCCGTGCCATACACGCTGTCCACGCCCACGTTGAAGGTCCACACCGAGTTCGCCGGGACGGAACGCGTTTCGTCCTGCTCCAGCACGCCGCGCAACTGCGTGACCGGAGCGTCGATCAACGAGGGCACATCTCCCGTCTGCCAGTGCCGGAAGACGCCGCGGCTCGCGACGAGGCGGCGCATCATCGGATTCGGCACGGTTGAATGTTGATGCGCGCGAAAGACCGCCCGCACTTCGCGCCCCGGCCCGCTGGCGTGGCGCAACACCGCCGCCGTGGCCCGCGCGCCGTACACCTGGCCGCGACCGGGATCACGCACGAACTCAGGCTCACTGCGCTGCACGGTGAAATCGTTCCACATGAAACCCAGCACGTCAGGATCGGTCGGGGCCAGTGGTTGAAAATCTCGCAGAGCGGCGCGGGCCAGTGCCTTCGTCTCCGCGTCGCCGAAAGAATCCAGATTCGCCGCGAGGAAACGCTGCTGCTGCAACGCCCCGAGGAATTGAAAACCCGGCGAGACGGACGACTCCAGCAAAGCGCGCGGCGCAAAGCCCGGTTCCAGCCCACCGTGATTGCACTGGATGAAGTTCGTTCCCGCGCCCACGTAAATCACGACTGGAAAAAAGTCGGACGCACGCCCGACCTTCAGCGCATTGAACTCGCGGCCATACTTCCCCTGCCCTTCGAGGAAAAATCCGTAACGCGACTGCATGGCCGCCTCCTCGTGATTGCCGCGCACGAGGAAAACGCGGTCAGGATTGGCGAGCTTGAGCCGCAGCAAGGTGTAGAGCACCTCCACGCCATACGCGCCGCGATCCGTGAAGTCGCCGAGGAAGACCATGTGGAAGTTCGTGCGCGCGATGTCGAAGCCGCGCAGGTGGCCCTGCCCGTTCAACCACGCGAGGTTCGCGAGCAGCGAGCGGATGTCGCCGTGCAAGTCGCCGCGAAAAAAAACTTCACTGTCCGCCGGCAGCGCCAGCCTTTGCGCAAACGGCTCGAACGGAATGGCGACGGTTTGTTCCGACGCCGGCATGAAATACGCGCGGGTCGTGTTCAAGAACGTGTTGGTGGACGGGGCCGTCCCCGTCCAGTTCGTCGTCCGCGACAAGGCGCCGGTCTGGGATAGCGCGAAGAAGAATTGCAGCACCGCGTCAAACTCCGCGAACTGCGCCAGCGGCAGCAGCGCGCGCGACGGCAGGCGTCCGTTCAGCGCGCGGTTCGAGGGAAGTTTTTCACACGCCGCCACCCAGTCCTGATAAGAACGCAACGGGGTGGGTGATTGCGCCACCGCCGCCGAGACCAGCACCACCAGCGCCAGGCCGGTTGGCAATAACTTCACAAGCAGGTTGGCTCTCCCTCTGAATTCAAGCACGGCCCCAAACTATTCGTCCCGCCGCCGCGAGGGAATCAGGATTTGCCCGCCGGCAAAAATTTTACCCGAACTCCGAAATCGGAACGGGTGGAACGGGCTACCAGCCCGTCCCGCCCGGCTACCAGCCGGGCGGAATGGGAGGGAGCGTGGATGGGACATGGGCGCAGCAAAACTTTCCTGCGTCCTCCTCCGTTCCGCGCGGCTGGTCGCCGCGCGGCACAGGCAGGTTGCCTGTGCTACCCCGGCGGCTA